>PKUD01000149.1 GCA_002869695.1 Desulfuromonas sp.
TGCGAATTTTCCATCGTGATGCTCAAGGATGAGGTAGGTAAACTCCTCGGCATAGCATCCATCATGCGAGATGTAACCGAGCGCTGGAATCGGGAAAAGACCCTCAAGGAACAGATAAAAAAACTTAAGGCAAAGAGTGGGGGTTAACGGTCTGCCGCTCGCTCCATACAGAGTTCATGTCATCGACAATACAGCGTCCACCGAGACCTGAAAATCGTCTTATGGATGACCCAAAACAGGACCGGCCAGTCCTGTTATCAGGGCTGGCCGGTCGTCTTCCTGAATTGTGCTGTAATCTTTACCCAGTCCGGATCAAGTCTCTTCCGCGGCGTCCCAGCCCGCCTTTACCGCCTTGAGATTGACCTCAAGCAGCGATGGTTTTTTGAAGGTATCGGCGAGGAAAGCTTCCAGATCGGCCAGCCCGAACATGCCGGTCTTCTGCGCAACAAAACCGAGCACGACCACGTTGGCCGCCTTGACGGTCCCCGCTTCCGACGCCAGATCGGTTGCCGGCAGAGCGTAAACCTTGCCCTGCAAATCGTCCGGAACCTGATCGATCAACGAGCTGTTGTAGATAATAAGCCCGTCCCCAGGAACCATCGGACCGAACTTGTCGAGCGAAGGCCGGTTCAGGGCGACCAGAACGTTCGGATTATCGACCGCCGGCGAACCGATGGCTTTTTTCCCGACCACCACCGAGCAGTTGGCGACGCCGCCGCGCATCTCCGTGCCGTAGGAAGGCAGCCAGGTGACCTCCATGTTTCTCTCCATCGACATCTGCGCCATCATCATGCCGAGGGAGAGGATGCCCTGTCCGCCGAAACCGGCGAACTTGAAGCGCAGCTCGTCCTGCAGCATTTCAATCTTCTGGCTGGCGT
The DNA here is from genome assembly GCA_002869695.1 of Desulfuromonas sp. GTDB lineage: Bacteria > Desulfobacterota > Desulfuromonadia > Desulfuromonadales > Geopsychrobacteraceae > BM509. The sequence continues at coordinate 879 of PKUD01000149.1, forward strand.
CTTCGTCATCAGCGGTGAGACCAAGCTGATCAGCAATGGCGTCGAATTCGACCCGTTTGCAGGGCCGCTCTACCGCACCCCGCTCCTCCGCCAGATCTTTGAATACCCCGAACGGGTACTGCTTGCAGACCACTTCGTCGATCCACTCGCAGGCTTCCTTCGGTTCTTTCCGCCAGTTGGTCGGACACTGGGAAAGCACCTCGATAAAGACATAGCCTTTCTTGTCCCGCTGAATTTCCAGCCCGCGCTTGATGACCTTGACGGCCTGACGGATGTTGCGCGGATTGTTGACACCGACCCGGGCAACCAGGGTCGGGGCTTCCAGCCCGGCGATCATTTCGGCCATCCTCAGCGGGTAGCCATCGTTCTTGATGCTGCGACCGGTCGGCGAAGTCGCCGAGGTCTGGTCGATCAGGGTGGTCGGGGCCAGCTGGCCACCGGTCATGCCGTAGATATTGTTATTGACGAAAAAGACGATCATGTTTTCGCCGCGATTGGCGGCATGGATGGCGTTGCTGGTGCCGATCGCCGCCAGGTCCCCGTCCCCCTGATAGGAGATGGTGATGCTGTCAGGGTTGGCACGGCTGACCCCGGTGGCGACCGCCGAGGCGCGGCCGTGGGCGGCGGAAACGCTGGCGCTCTCAAAGTAGTAGTAGATAAAGACGCCGCAACCGACCGGACCGACAAAAATGGTCTGATCCTGCAGACCGAGCTCGGCGATCTGATCGGCGATGATCTTGTTCAGGGTGCCGTGACCGCAGCCGGGGCAGTAGTGGGTAGTCTTCTGCATGCTCGGCTTGCGTTCGAAAGTATCGAAGAAGGCCGGTGATTTCTGATAAACTTTAGTCATTTCTCGCCTCCTGCAACAACATCTCCGCCTGCTCGACCAGTTCACCCAGTTCCGGCAGGTTGCCGCCGACCCGTCCATAATGCTTGACCTTATGGCCCGGCAGGGCGAGGCGGACATCCTCGACAAACTGACCGCGACTCAGCTCCACCGACAGCACCGGTATGCCAGGCTTGACAATCTCCTGGTAGGTCTTGCTCGGGAAAGGCCAGAGGGTCTGCGGACGGATCAGGGTGGCGTCGATGCCGCACTCGTTGAGCTTGTCGGCTACGCTGCGCAGCATCCGGCCGGTGATGCCGTAGCCGGTCAGCACGATGTCGGGGACATCGGCACCATAGATCTCCGCCCTGGCTTCTTCGTCGGTAATCTGCTGGTACTTGCTGTGCAGCCGGTTGATATGGGCTTCCATGTCATCAAAATCGAGGTAGATGGAAGTGACCAGGTTGTCGTTGCTCTCCGCTCTGGTATCCAGCGCCCAGGGCTTTTCAGAGCGATGTGTCTCGACTTCGCGGATATCGATCGGCTCCATCATCTGCCCGAGGGTGGCGTCGGTCAGGATAAAGACCGGGCTGCGCCACTTGTCGGCCAGATCGAAGGCTTCGATGCTCATCCGGTAGGTCTCTTCGACCGATGCCGGCGCCAGGACAATCGCGCGGTAATCTCCGTGACCGCCCCCTTTGACTACCTGGAAGTAGTCGCTCTGCTCCGGGCCGATGTTGCCCAGGCCGGGGCCGACCCGCTGCACGTCGACAATGACGCAGGGCAGCTGGGCTCCGGCCAGGTAGGAGATGCCCTCCATTTTCAGGCTGATCCCGGGGCCCGAACTGGCGGTCATGACGCGCTGCCCCGAGGACGCCGAGCCGAACACCATATTGATGGCGCCGACTTCGCACTCGGCCTGAACAAAGACTTTGCCCAGCGGCAGAAAATACTCACTGGCGGCATGGGCGATCTCACTCGCCGGCGTGATCGGATAGCCGTAATAGGCATCGCAACCGGCGACGAGGGCACCGATCACCACCGCCTCGTTTCCTTTTACCAATTTTTTCAAAACAGACACTCCTGATATTGTTGCAACCTTAAAACATAGCCACCATAAGCCCCGGGCCACCAAGAAAAGACAAACCGGAGCTAGTTGTTCCTGGCGAGCCTGGCTGTTGATGGCTGATGATCCTTTTGTTACGGACGGATCACGGTGACCGCTCCCGGCTCCGGGCAGACCAGATAACAGTTGGCGCAGCCGATACAGCCCTCCTTGGCAACCACGGTAGTCGGATAGCCGAGTTCGTTGATCCTGTCCGACGCCTCAAGAATATCCTTCGGACAGTGAATAATGCAGAGCCCGCAGGCCTTGCACAGCTCCTCGTGGATAATCACTGACGGCTTCACTTTTTCCTGTTTATTGTCCACTTTTTCCTCGAATACTTTGGCCTCTATGCCGAGTTGCTCACAGGCCATCTCACGAAGTTTGTATTTCTGAATCTTGCCGCTGGCGGTCATCGGGTAAGCGTCAACGAAGAGCACGTGCTTCGGTTTTTTGTACGGTGCAATCCGGCTTCGGGTGAAATCGATGACATCCTCTTCAGTCATGTCGGCGCCCTCTTTGCGGATGATGAAGGCACCGACCACTTCACCGTACTTCTCATCGGGAATACCGACCACCTGCACGTCAAGGACACCCTCCATGGTGTAGAGAAATTCCTCGAGCTCGCGGGGGTATATGTTCTCCCCGCCGCGGATGATCATGTCCTTGATCCGGCCGGTGATTTTATAATAACCGTCAGCATCGACCTCGGCCTGGTCTCCGGAGTGCAGCCAGCCGTCTGCATCGACGGCTTCGGCGGTCTGCTCCGGCATGTTGTAGTAGCCCTTCATGACGTTGTAGCCGCGGCAGCAGAGCTCTCCCCGCTCGCCAACACCGAGCTCTTTGCCGGTATCCGGATCGACGATCTTGACCTCAATCTCCGGCAGCTTCGCACCGACGGTGCTGGTGCGCTGGGCCACCGAATCATCGGTGCGGGTCTGGGTGATAACCGGGGAGGCTTCGGTCAGTCCGTAAGCGATGGTGATGTCGGTGCAGTGCATCTTGTCCATCACCTGACGCATGGTCTCTTCGGGACAGGGAGAGCCGGCCATGATTCCGGTCCGCAGGGAACTGAGGTCGAACATGTCGAACATCGGGTGTGCCAGTTCGGCGATGAACATGGTCGGTACACCGTAGACCGCGGTACACTTTTCTTTCTGCACTGCCGCCAGCACCAGCAGCGGGTCGAACAGTTCCAGCGGCACCAGGGTGGTGCCGTGGGTCAGCGCAGCCATCACCCCGAGCACACAGCCGAAGCAGTGGAACAGCGGTACCGGGAGGCAGAGCCGGTCGGCCTCGGTGAACTTCTGCCGGTCGCCGATGTAATAACCGTTATTGAGAATGTTGTAGTGGCTGAGCATGACCCCCTTCGGGAACCCGGTGGTCCCGGAGGTGTACTGCATGTTGATGACGTCATGCGGGTCAAGAGACGCTTTGATGCGGTTCAGTTCTTCGTTGTCATCCTGGTCGCCGAGCAGCATCAGTTCACGCGTGTTGTAGAGGCCGCGGTGCTTTTCCTGGCCGATGAAGATGACGCTTTTCAGTGCCGGGAACTTCTCACTCTGCAGCTGGCCCCGCTGGCAGGAAGAGAGTTCCGGGATCAGTTCGTTGAGGGTCTGCAGGTAATCGTGATCGCGGAAGCTGTCGATCAACACCAGTGCCTTAAGGTCGGCCTGACGGACCAGATACTCCAGCTCGAAGCTGCGGTAGTGGGTATTGATGGTCACCAGGACCGCGCCGATTTTGGCGGTGGCGAACATGAAGGTGGTCCAGTCCGGGACATTGGTCGCCCAGATGCCGACATGATCCCCCTTGCCGATCCCGATCGCCAGCAGCCCCTTGGCCAGCTGGTCGACCCGCTCGTTGAACTGGCGGAAGGTGAAGCGCAGATCACGGTCCGGGTAGACAATGAATTCATGGTCCGGCAGACGCGCCACCTGATCCTCGAAAAACGCGCCGATGGTTTTATCTGTATAAGGCATGGAAACTCTCCGAACTAGCAGGGTGCGTAGACGACGGCCAGAATTTTCGCGGTTTCGTCACCCCTGGCGTGGACATCGTGGGGAACGACCGAGTCGTAGTAGATGCTCTGCCCCGCTTCCAGTTCGTAGGTGGTCTTGCCGTAGCTGATCAGGATGGCACCGGAAAGCACATAGATAAATTCCTCGCCTTCGTGACCGGAGAGCGGCGGTGCCTCGCCACTGCGTGGTTTGACGTCGATCATGAAAGGTTCCATGTGGCGGTCCTTTTTACCGGCTGCCATGGAGTAAAAGTCGAGGTTGCTGCTGGTCGCTTCGGGATCTTTGCCGGAAAAACGGATCACGTTGGGAGACTGGGTCGACGTAAACACCACCGGACCCTCCAGCGGATCATCATCCAGCAATGTGCCGAGACGGACACCCAGCGCGCGCGCGATTTCCATCAACGGGGTCAGGGACGGGACCAGGTCACCACCCTCTATCTGCCGGATCTGTTCGGCGTGGCATTGACTCTGCTCGGCCAACTGCTCGACCGTCATCTGCTTGGCTTCGCGCAGCTGGCGGAGTTTGGCTCCGATCTTGTTTTCAGCAGACATCTCAACTCCTTTTCAGCGATTTGATTCTTGCAATTCAGGTGTTCAGCGGGAATTCTCAGAACGTAATAAACTGCCCGATATGGTGCCAATCGTCAAGGCTGAAGTTCGGTCTTTGCAA
>PKUD01000114.1 GCA_002869695.1 Desulfuromonas sp.
TGATCGACCTCGGTGCCGGATTTTGTCGTAACAGCAATAATCATGATCCAACTCCTTGTGTCACCGCAGAGATCACGGAGAGAAGCGCTTGAACAGGGAGGCACAGGATAAGCTGGAGGAGCAGAAGCATAAGTTTGATTGCTTCTATCCCTCCCCTTTATCCCTGTTGAAAGAGAGATTCAGCCTTGCTCTGCGATTTCTGCGTGCTCAGCGGTAAATAGATTTCACGCTTCCATCGTCGCGAAACTGAAACACTTCTTCGGACAGGCGACGCCGCAACCGGCGCAGCCGATGCAATTATCCTGGTTGACGATGGTCATGATCATGCGGATCGATTCGGACTCTTCGTCCTCATGGTCTTCCGGTCCCAGCACCTTGCGGGCGCAGGACTTGAAGCAACGGCCGCAGCCGATACATTTTTCCGGGTCGATGCTGGTGACGAAGGTCGGCGTCCACTCGCTGCCGCCGTAGGTTTTTCCTGTGATTAACGCCATGTTCTTACTCCTTGTTGTAAAGCCGTGACGCGTAACGGGTGACGCGTAACAGGTTATTTATGGGTTGTCTGTGACTCGTCACGCGTTACCGGTCACGCAGGTCAACTCGGACTCTCCCCTTTCATCAACGCTTTTCTGAGCCAAGGCGGTGGCGTCCCCTGCAGAACCTCCTGCAGTTTCTTAATCACCTCGCTGATCGGCTCTTCGGTCTTGCTCTTCAACGGATGGATCTTCTTCTGCACCAGCCGGGCCGCGGCAGGCCCGCCGATCTGGGCCACGTAGACCAGCGCGCAGTCGGCCAGCCCCGAGCAGCGCGCTTCGATCCGGTCCGCCTCGTCATCCCCCTTGGTGGAGACCTGCACTACTCCTGAAAACTCGGACTCTTCGGGCCCGACATTCCAGATGTAAAACTGTTCGGCCCGACCGAAATGCTCGTTGACATGGACCTTGTCGGTACTGGCAAATGCGACTTTCATAAAACACCCTTCCTTAGGGTCGCTGCTGACGACCTCTAAACGTCTTGTTCGAATCATAAAATCTATCTCACGCCCGCTCGCCTTGCTTACTCAAGCCGCAAAGTCACAAAGAGGATCAAAATCATGCTTTCCAGGTTTACCCCTTGGCGACTTTGCGTCTTTGCGTGAGGCGTACTTTGGCATTTAGCGCATCATCTCGAACCACTGATCTTCACAGGTCTCGTCCTTGATATCGAGGAACTTGTTGGCGATCATGGTCAACATGTTGACCGCACCGGTGTACCCCACCCACGGGCTGCGATGCAGGTTGACCCGGTCGATGATCGGGAAGCCGATGCGGAACAGCGGAATCTTGGCGTCGCGGGCCGCCCACTTGGCATGGGTATCACCGATGATGCCGTCCACCGGGTCGGTGACCAGCAGGGAGCGCATGTGCCAGAGGTCTTTGTTGATGTAGCAGGTGCAACCTTCGCCGAAGGGTGAGGACTCGAGCAGAGCGTCCATCTCCTTCTTGAACTTCTTGGTTGCCCGGGAACAGAGTACGTGCCAGGGACGGGCGCCCATCTCGAGCAGGAAGGAGACGATGCCGAGCAGGTAATCGGGATCGCCGGCCACGGCGAATTTCCTGCCGTGCAGGTACTGCTGGGCGTCTGTCATGGCGTCTACCGCGAGGGCACGCTCCTGCTTCAACTGTTGTGGGACCGGTTTGTCGAACAGCTCACTTAACTTGAGGATCAGTTCGTCGGTCTTCTTGACGCCGAAGGGCATCGGCAAAAGCGCCTTTTCGCCGGTGAACTCGGCCTCGATCCACTTCATCGTCGTCAGGGTGGAGTATTTCTGCAGCGACAGGGTCGCCTTGCCGTTGACCGACTCGGCTGCGTCTTCCAGTTTGGTACCGCCGGGATAGAGCTTGTATTCACCGTCGCAACCGGAATCGAACACATCCGAGCTGTCGGCCAGCATGGTGTAGGGGATCCCCATCAGCTCGCAGATCCGCTTGTACTCGCGCAGGTTGCCGACGTTGCCGTCGAAGCCGGGGATGATGTTCAGTTTACCGGTGCATTTCCCCTCGATACTCTGCCCCTCTGTCAGAGTCTGCAGGATGCTCTTGAGCATCGCGTCGTAGCCGTGGATGTGGGTGCCGTTGAAGCTCGGGGTGTTCGCGTAAGGGGTCAGCACCTCTTCGGGGAGATGCCCCTGAATCTTGGCGTTCTTGATGAAAGCGGTCAGGTCGTCACCGATGACCTCGGGCATGCAGGTGGTGAAGACCGGGATCATCTTCGGCTTGTAGAGGGCGTAGGCGTTCTCCAGCCCTTCGAACAGGTTGTTCTGGCCGCCGAACACCGCCCCGTCCTCGGTCATCGCGTCACAGGTCGCAGCCGCCGGCTCGCGGTAATGGCGGCTGAAGGTACTGCGGAAATAGGAAGCACACCCCTGGGACCCGTGCACGAACGGCAGCGCACCCTCAAACGAGGTGGCGACCATTTGCGCGCCGAGCGGCTGGCAGGCATGGGCCGGGTTGACCACCAGGGCGGTCCGTTCAAAGTTCTTCTCTTTATATTCTTCGGTGTTGATCCAGTTTTTGACCTTCTCGATCTCCTCAGGGGAGTGTTCGGTCACTTTTTTGATTGCTGCTACTTCGCTCATTTCATTCTCCTATTTTTTCACCACAGAGAGCACAGAGTTCACTGAGAAGGTCAAAACCTTTTTCAACAGGGATAAGGGGGATGACTGGGATTAAACCGAGCCAAAAGTTTTTGAACGATCCTGTTTATCCTGTGCATCCCTGTTCAAATGTTTTCCTCTTAATTCTTCGTGTCCTCTGTGGTAAATGCCTTTAAAAAGGACTCTTGACCAATCCCCAGGTCGGGCTGTTGATCGCCATGTCGATATCGCGGGCAAAGATCTTGAACCCTTCATAGCCGTGATACGGGCCGGAATAATCCCAGCTGTGCATCTGGCGGAACGGGATGCCCGCCTTCTGGAAGACATACTTCTCCTTGATGCCGCTGCCAACCAGATCAGGCTTGAGCTCTTCGACGAATTTTTCCAGTTCGAATTCAGAGACGTCATCATAGATCAGCGTCCCCTTGGCCATCTCCGGGGCGGTGCGGTCGTAGTCGTCCTGGTGGGCGAATTCGTAGCCTGCACCGGTGATTTGGATGCCGAGGTCCTCGTAGGCGCCGATGGTGTGGCGCGGGCGCAGGCCGCCGACGAACAGCATCGCGGTCTTGCCGTTGAGGCGCGGCCTGTACTCGGCCACCACCTCGTCCATCTCCTTGCGGTACTTCTTGATCACCTTCTCGACGTTTTTCTTGATCTTGTCGTCGAACAACTCGCCGATCGCGCGCAGGCTCTCCTCGATCTTGGTCGGGCCGAAGAAGTTGTACTCCAGCCAGGGGATGCCCCACTTTTCTTCCATCACCTTGCACATGTAGTTCATCGACCGGTAGCAGTGGATCAGATTGAGCTTGACGGTATGCGTCGCGGCGATCTTTTCCACTTCGCCGTCACCTGTCCAGACACTCTTGACGTTGAGTCCTATCTCTTCGAGGATCGGCTTGGCGGCCCAGACGTCACCGCCGATGTTGTAGTCACCGATCAGGGCGACATCATAAGGACCGGCCGTTTCGGTGAACTCGTACTTGCCGATGATGTGGTCACGGATCGAGTCGTTACTGATATGGTGACCGAGCGACTGGGAAACACCGCGGAAGCCCTCGCAGTTACAGGGAACCACCAGTTTATCCAGCTCTTTTTCCATCTTCTTGGCGACTGCATTGATGTCGTCACCGATCAGACCGACCGGACACTCGGAAAGGATCGACATCCCCTTGTTGAGAGGGAACAGTTCGTCCGCTTCCTTGAGCAACTTCTCCAGCTTGATGTCGCCACCATAGACGATATCGCGCTCCTGGAAATCGGAGGTAAAGTCCATCGGAAACGACGTCACCCCGGGGACGCCCTGCATCAGGTTACGCCGGGTCCCCCAACTGTAGACACCGCAGCCGATCGGCCCGTGAGACACGTGTACCATGTCGCGGATCGGCCCCCAGACCACACCCTTGGCGCCGGCGTAGGCGCAGCCACGCTGGCTCATCACGCCGGGAACGACTTTCTTGTTCGACTTGACCGCGCACGGGGACGCGGTAGGCTCGTTGGCCCCCAGGTGGGGGGCCCGCTTCTTCGCCGCCTTCTCCGGCATTTCGGCCAGGGTCTCGGCGATCAGCTTTTCAGTACCTTCTATGGTGACGCCCTTGATGGGCTTACGTTCTGCCATGTTTAACTCCTTGTGTTCGTGACAGGTGACGCGTAACGCGTGACAAGCAGCGTTTTCGTCTTACGTCACGGCCTTATCTTTTTTTCGTCACGCGTCACATGTCACGCGTTACGGCCCTTAAGCGCTTTCCGCCACTCCGACGATCGTCTCGTCTTCCGCTTCCATGATGCCGAATTCCATCAGCAGGTCTTCCAGGTCTTCCATCTCCAGCGGGGTCGGGACGACGAACATTTCGTTCTCGGAGATCTTGCGCGCCAACTCACGGTACTCCTCGGCCTGCTTGTGCTCCGGGGAGTACTCGATGACGGTCATGCGGCGCAACTCGGCGCGTTGCACCTGGTTGTCGCGGGGGACGAAGTGGATCATCTGGGTGCCGAGCCGCGCAGCCAGAGCCTCGATCAGGTCGGCCTCGCGGTCGGTGTTGCGGCTGTTACAGATCAGTCCGGCCAGACGGACGCTACCGGAAGAGGCATACTTGACGATCCCCTTGGAGATGTTATTTGCCGCGTACATCGCCATCATCTCGCCGGAGACTACAATGTAGATCTCCTGGGCCTTGTTCTCGCGGATCGGCATGGCGAAACCGCCACAGACAACGTCACCGAGAACGTCGTAGAAGACAAAGTCGAGGTCAGGCGTGTACGCACCCTCTTCCTCGAGAAAATTGATCGCGGTGATAACCCCACGACCGGCGCAACCGACGCCCGGCTCGGGACCGCCGGATTCGACGCACATGACATCGCCGTAGCCTTTTTTAAGCACATCCTCCAGCTCCAGGTCCTCGACGGTACCCAGCTCGCGGACCTTGTCCATAACCGTTTCCTGAGCCTTGGCATGCAGAATCAGGCGGGTGGAATCCGCCTTGGGGTCGCAGCCGATAATCAGTACCTTCTTACCCAGCGAAGCCAGACCGGCCACCGTATTCTGGGTGGTGGTGGATTTGCCGATGCCGCCTTTGCCGTAGATTGCGATTTGACGAAGTTTCTTTTCAGCCATTTTCCTGTTTCCTTTCCTATTCCCAAGATATGCCCGTTCAACTCCCCCGTGGCGGCATCGCCCTTGATGTGTCCGAAGGAATGTGAACGCACACGAATACAAAACACCCTACCCGGCCGATCCGGATAGGGCGTCAATGCCCGGCGACTCAATCGTTGTGTCGCTGTATAAACCTGCTAAAGGGGTCTTAAATAGAAAAAGCTCACCGGTGCTTCAATTTGCACTGTGAGCTTCATTGCTTCGAGGAAGGGTACGTCTGTGTACTCTAACGTATCACCTTATTAGCACTTGCCGTGCCAAAAGATGAAAACAATTAAATTCCAGTATATTAGTGATGTTACGCCTCAATCGAGATCAGTGATCTGATTATGGAATGCACAGGTCTTGTGCAAAAGTGGGCAGAAATTGTTCACACGTCCATATTCAAAATAAATTTACCTGCCCTCACCTTTATCAATTTAGTTATTCGTTAGCATTC
>PKUD01000095.1 GCA_002869695.1 Desulfuromonas sp.
GTGTCCAGAATACATGTTCGCAGAGTTTGACGGGTCTTTTCAGGCAGGTCGTCCCATCTCAGATCGAGAATAAAACCTTCAAGGCTGTTCATGGGTGTCCATCCATGCTCCGAGGCGAGTCTTGCTTTGCCTTTCTGATCAATTAAATCTGTCGATCCGAAAAGCATCCAGGTCGAAAGCAGCACTTCCTTTACAAATTATATCGGCTATGACCTTTCCGACGATCGGGGCCAGTTGATAACCATGGGCAGAAAATCCATACGCATGAAACACGCCGGCGGATTTTTTGCCCGGTCCGATAATCGGCAGACGATCCGGTGTCATACCCTCTATGCCGGCCCAGCAGCGTACGACCGGCAGGGAGTCAAGAAACGGAAAAAAAGAACAGACGGTCTCGGCACTTTCCTTCATCTGCCTGAAATCGATCAGGGTATCATCCTGTCTTTCAGTCAGAACGGCTTTCAGGGCTCCGCCGATAACAAGCGTGCCATTCGCCATCTGCTTGAAAGAGAGTTTGCGGCTGGCATGGCCGATCACCGGGTCAATAAAATGGGGGGTCCGTGCGGTTACCATCAGCGCCAATGCTTCTTTCTGAAGCGGCGAAGAGTCACCGACCATGGCCGCGATCCGGTCTCCCCAGGCACCTGCACAATTCACGATGACAGGAGCAGAAAAATATTGATCCTGAGCATAAACCCGCCAATCACCGGATTGTTGTTCGATCCTGGTGACGGCGACACCCTGTCGTATTGAAGCACCGAGTGCTTCTGCCCGCAAACGAAACGCCAGACAGGTAAGAGCCGGATCCGCGAAACCGTCTCCCCGGCAAATCAGAGCACCGACACCACGGTTACCGATGGCAGGAACCAGCCTCCGAAGGCCTTCGGCGCTGATCATTTCTTCATGCTGATAACCCAGAGCCTGAACCTTTTGAGCACGGGCTTCAAGCGATTCCAGATCTTCTGTATTTCCTGCAATTCTGACCTGACCGGTAGGGCGGAAACCACAATCGCTACCGGTCAGATTTTCAATATCATGCCACATCTCCTGCGCGGCGATAGATAGGGGGATTTCCTCCACCAAACGGTTAAGGCGCCGCAAGCCGCCGGCATTGACTCCGGAAGCATGCTGGCCACAGGAGTCTCTTTCAATAATCAGAACGCGTTGTCCCTCCCGTGCCAGATGAAGAGCGACCGAGCAACCCTGCAGCCCCCCGCCTACAACAATGGTATCAAACGTCCTCTCCCCACTCACTCAACAACCTCGAGATTTGCCAACTGACCGAGGGTGATCGGCTTGACCGGCGGTCTGACCCGCAAATGGCCCACATCCGCCAGAGAAACCTGACGACTCGCAGCAATCATTTCAGCGATGGTCAGCCCGCACATGCGGCCCTGGCAAGGGCCCATCCCCGACCGCGTCTGGGCCTTGACCTGGCCCGGCGACAAAGCACCGAGTGCAATCGCTTCACGAATCTGGCCCGCGGTCAATTCTTCACAACGACAGACCAGCGTTTCGTCGTTTGGAGGAACCAATGCTTCGTGACCAGGCGGAAAGAGGGTGTCGAGAAAAGGTCGTATCGCCATCTCCCTGTCCCTGACCTTCAGCAAGGGGTAAGCAGCCAAGTCCCTTTCCTGGGCAGACAGCACCTGCAGGGTGAAAGCGATGTCGATTGCCGCAAGTTTTCCTGCTGTTTCAGCCGTCTTTGCACCGAAAATACCGCCGGCATCACCGGCCACCGAAACACCGGAAACACTGGTCTGCCCCCGATCGCCCAGAACGGGCCTCCAGTAGCGCTGACGCGCGTACCACTGGTGTTCACAACCCAGCAAGCGGGTCAACTGGAGGCTTGGCACCACCCCTTCATGAAGCAGCACCGTTCGCGCGGGGATTCTTTGTGCTTTGCCCCGAGACTCAAAGCAGAGGGCCGTGGCTGAGTCTTCGCCTTCTATCCTGAGCTTGACCGCCTTTTGAAAAATAGGAATGTCAGACTTGCGGACCTTCCAGCGCATCGACAATCCCTTGATCAGATAGTGCGAGGCCCGCAAAGCCCTGGGGAGATATGGCAAGGCTTTCAGATTATCGCTGAAGCCATTGGTTTCGACCATGCCCGCAACGTTGACGCCGTTGTCAAGTAGTCGGCAAGCAACCAATAGCAGCAGTGGTCCGCTACCGGCCAGGACAACCGGACCTTCGGGGACCATGTCACAGGATTTGAATAGGATATCAGCGGCGGCGGCTCCCATGACTCCGGGAAGCGTCCAGCCGGGAATCGGTACCGGCCGCTCCATGGCCCCGACCGCGATCAGAATATGCTTTGCCCTGACCTGCCTGGCCTGCTCGTCAGCCAGATAGCCGATGGTCAGGTCCCGTCCGATGTCCCAGATCGTCGCTCCTGAAAGATAATCGACCCGCGATCGGCGAAATTCCTGCACCAGATTTTCACCATAGAAATAGTCTTTGCCCAGGGCGGACGCATTCTCGGGCACGCTTTTTTCGATCGAACGATATATCTGTCCGCCGGGCAACTGCTGTTCATCCAGGACCATAGTCGACAGCCCGTATTCGCTCGCGGTAACCGCAGCCGCCAATCCGGCAGGGCCGGCTCCGATGATCACCAGATCATACAGAGGCTTCATCACTCACCCCCCTGGCACCATGTTGCCTGCGGACCGTCATGCCATGACGAACCTCGATCATGCAGGCCTGACTGTTAGGCACGCCGTCAATTTCCATAAGACATTCAAAACAGACCCCCATCTGGCAGTAGGGTCCCCGGTGTACACCGCTGATCGCGGACGTCCGGGTATAGTCGGTTTCCGCAGCCAGGACCGCAGCACTGACCGTCTCACCGGCCGGGACTTCAAGCTGCATTCCCTCAAAGTCGATGGTGACTTTTCTTCTGTCACTTATGTCATGCAGTCTTTTCAACATCGAATCTCCTCGTACTGAAACGTTCAAACTCTTCCGGCTGGACTCCTTCTGCAATCCAGTCAGCAATATGGATCTGATGTTGTGGAGCCAGCGTGACCCCACTGTGAGCAGTTACGGCATAGGCCCCGGGGCAACGTTCAGACTGTTGGTAAATCGGCAGGCCATCCGCGGTCAAAACCCGCAGGGAGGACCAACTTCGAACAATCTTCAAACACGCCAGGGCCGGGAAGGCATTTACGACACGCTGTGCCATCTGCTTCATCAATCTGGTATCAGTGTCGGTATTGAAACCAACGTTTCGGTTCGACAGACCAACGATAAAACTGCCTTCTGCGGTCTGTTGGATACCACTGATCGGCATTGACAGCGTCGGCCTGGTCCGTTCTGTCACCATCAACTGGCCTTGCTCAGGATGAACTTGAACATCCATCCCGACCATGCGACTCAGGCGGGTCATGGCATTGCCAGCGGCAAGAACGATCTTTTCCGCAGTGAACTCTCCACTGTTCGTCGTGACCAGGAAACGGCCATGTTGATAGCCGATATTGGTAACTGCAGTGCCTGAACAAAAGTGACCACCACCTTGAGTGAAGGACATATGAAGAGCCTTGAGCAGAGCGAGAGGATTCAGATAGCCATCATGAGCAGAATAAGATCCGCCAGTGATGCCCGGTCCCAAAGTAAGGTTGGGAAGCATCTTCTGCACGTCTGCCCGATCGAGCATATGGCAATCATAGGACCCGTGACGTGACTCATTTCTCAGCCGTTCAAGAACCTTCTCCCGCTTCTGATATTCCTCCTCGCCATGACAGAGAACCAGCCCGCCGGGCTTGCGATAGGCAAGGTCGATCCCGGTCTCTGTTTCCAGCTGCCGGACATACTCCGGGAAAAGTTCTGAAGCTTCATGGCACCACTCCGCATAGCGCCTGGAGCCCTGCCCTTTCCCCTGCACCCAGACCAGACCGAAATTAGCCAGTGACGCATTAAACGCATCTCCACCAGCATCCAGCAATGTGACGCTGCACTTTTTATGTAAAAGGCCACAGGCCACGGCTGACCCGATCACACCTCCACCAACGACGAGGAAATCGGAATGTTCCATTGATTATGACTCCAGTAAGCCTACGTTTGTGGTCACACTATCCTGCGCTCTAGCGAGCGGCAATGACCGACATTTCCACCAGCAGTTCGGGGCGAGCCATAGCTGCCTGCACGCAGGCGCGCGCCGGTGCCTGACCGGGTGTCACCCAGGCATCCCAGACTTCATTCATCTCCTTGAAGAGAGTCATGTCAGCCAGATAAATAGTCACCGACAGCAAGCGGTCCTTGCCCGAGTCAACAGATGTCAGCAGGTCTTCAATTTTCTCAAGGGTGGTCGCCGTCTGGCCTTTGATGTCGGCCGTATCATCTTTGGCAACCTGCCCGCAAAGGTAGATGGTCTCTCCATGAACAACCGCGCGGCTCATCCGCTCCTTGGTCTGATAACGGGTAATCTCCATAATTTTTCCTCGTCTGCTTAACTACGATCTTGATTATACAGGTGACAGGCAACCGATCTCTCCTCATCAACCTGAGTTGCTGAGGGATATTGAATCTTACAGATATCCATCGCATGTGGACAGCGGGGATGGAAATGACACCCCGGCGGCGGATCGAGCGGCGATGGCACTTCCCCCTCCATGCGCAGCATTTTCCTGCTCAGGGTTGGATCCGGGATCGGAGAGGCACCGCGCAAAACTCTGGTATACGGATGAAGCGGATCATCGAACACTCGCTTCACGGGTCCCTGTTCAACAATTCGGCCGAGATACATGACCGCCACCCTGGAACAGAAATAGCGCACGACCGCCAAATCGTGTGAAATGAAGAGGAAACTCAGGTTGTGTGTCTCCTGCAGCCCCTGCATCAAGGCGAGCACCTGGGACTGGATGGAAACATCCAGCGCAGATACCGGCTCGTCGGCAATGATCAGTTGCGGTTCGAACAGCAGGGCGCGGGCAATCCCGACGCGTTGCTTCTGACCACCGCTGAACTCATGCGGGTATTTATTGGCCGCCTCTGGGGGCAGTCCGACCTCGGCCAGCAGGGCCAAGACCCTGTCGCGAATCTCGCCCTTGGTGCCGATGCGGTGAACGTGCAATGGCTCCGCCAGAATCTTGCCGATCGTCTGCCGTGGATTCAGCGCCGAATAGGGGTCCTGAAAGATGATCTGCATCTTGCGTCGCATTTCAAGCAACTGTTCCCTGTCCATCTCCAGGACGTTCTGTCCGGACAAGAGAACCTGACCGGCCTTGGGTTCAACCAGCCGCAGGATGCTGCGCCCAGCGGTCGACTTGCCACAGCCAGACTCTCCGACCAGACCGAAGGATTCGCCCCGATTGATATGGAAGCTGACCTCGTCAACCGCCCTGACCGTATGGGTGACAGGGTTGGGAAAGCCTTTCTTGATGCTAAAGAAGGTTTGCAACCCTTCAACCTTGAGAAGTTCTCTGCTCATACTTGGGGGTCCCCGCTTGAA
>PKUD01000122.1:0-3739 GCA_002869695.1 Desulfuromonas sp.
CTTCTGGCGGACGTGGGGACCTACGAGCAGGGTGACCCTGTGAAATTCACACTAACGCTGGAAGGGTTCAACACCACCTATCCGATCATAGGCTATAACGTCGAAGACGTCCTGATCTACCGCAAGCCAGACCCAACTTCCGGCAGTAATGAAGCGACCTTGATTGCCACATTGCCAGCCTCCTCTGGCCAGACAACCTTTAGCACCCTTTGGACGGCTGATAAAANCGGTATAGTCTCTGGGAACTTCTTTGCATTCGTCAAAACCAAGGCGCTCCCCTTCGACTCCTTTGACGAACTGGAATTAGGAGCCATAGATTCACCAGGAGGAGCATGGCTCATTCTGGGACAAGACAACCCCTTTTCTGTGGCCTCATATGGCTATGTTCTTATTGAGACAAGTTACACATCCTACGAGGATGAATATCTATTTTTAAGTACGCCCCTATGGGACAATAATTGTGATGGATGTTACATCCAGGTCATTGGTGACTTGGTAGATTGGTGTGCAGGGACGGGAGGGATATCCGAAACGCCTTATTCTGCCAACGTCACGTTAAGTAGTGGTATTCCTGAGCTTGCTGGGAACACAGGGACCTGGCAGACAAAAATATCTAAATTTAATGGAGGAAAGACTGCGACTATCGACTTCTCAGGACAGTCTACAACAACAAACGTGGGCGTGGGTGAAGTTTCAGTTTCATCGGGGATGGGTTATTGGGGTGAGTTTCCTGTCTCAATCTACGTTGTAAACGATGCATCAGTAGACATCCCCCTTGTTGTCTCCTGGTCAATTACAGGAGAAACAAACTCCCCGGCTGCAATGTCATACTCTCCAGGAGGATGGGGGGACGCAATATTATTTTATCAACTTTATCACTTTGATGATAGTTGCTTGCCTTATGTCTATCCTGGAGAACCAACAACAGCTTTTTCGGCATTCATCGGGACAGATGGTCAACTTTCTTCAAGTGGAGAAGAAACAATTTACATTCCACCAGGAAAAATAAGGGTTGAACTCGGACCAAGCATACATGTTGACACAAGCTCTGGTGATTCTGAAACGCCTTACACAACGACAATTGAAGGCTGGATAAAATTTACTGCGCCCTAATGACTGAGTTTTACGACATTTGACGTCATGAAATATAGAAGCTCTTCATTGGATGCCCTAGCTTCTTTCTGTTGCGTCATGTCCCCAGCCGCTTCCAATAGGGAAAGCCACCAGCCTGGTACGCACTGAGGAGCGTTAGCGGATCTGATCTGCTTCGGGAGCAGGGGGTCGCTGGTTCGAATCCAGTCATCCCGACCATTGCCTAGATGAGATATATAACAGGAAGGCCCCACTCAGTGACTTTGAGGTGGGGCCTTCCTGTTTCTGCTCTCCGGTTCATGTCCGGGGCGTACGATCTTCAAATTGGCATTTTCGGGAGACGTTCTTTGTTGTGTTTGCTGGCTCCGGTCCGGGGAAATGACTCCGGGGCTATTCTGGAGCGTTGGCAAAAAAGAAGCCCCCTGAAGGGTGCATTCCAGACTTAAAATCCCGTAGTAAAAACCCATTCAACTGGTTCATTCATGACGTTCCCAGATAAATCCTGCACCCCATCAATATGAACTATATAAGTTGTGTTGGCATCTAAACCTGGATTTGGTTGGAAACTAGGCGACACAGTATTCAATGAGCCATCGCCACTGACAAGTTCTTTTGTGACCGAGTTTTGCAAGGAAAAGTTATTCCAAAGGGAGTCTAGGTCGATCTGCTCGCTAAAGGTCATCGAGATAAATCCATTGTATGTACCGGTACTCAGCCCCTCGGGGAAAACACCGAGGATTTTTGGTGGGATTACGTCGACGAGCCTAGTCACGATGACGGTGTCTTGCCATGTCCCAGTGTCGGTTGTGAGAGTGGCCGTAACTTGATTCTCTCCTAGGGCCAGGGGGATACCTTGTAGAACTTCCCAACTGACATCTTGCTCACAAAAAGGCGAGACATGAGCAATTCCGGAGCTACTATTTGCGAGATTTTCCCATACGACAGAATACTCCCCTGCAAAAGCTCGAAATGAAATCGTTTGATTTATATAGCAAAAGGAATCGGCAGGGACAAAAGATTTGCCACGAAGGACAACATTATACTGATCGGTCACAAAGGGGTCTTGGCGACTAATTGTTATTGGGTCGCCGCTACTGCCTCCACCTCCACCGCAAGAGGTGAGAGCTAATATTGTGATCACTGCCAGAGAAGATCTAATAAGTTTTCTCATTGTGGCCTCCATTCCAAATATAGCCATTTTCAACAAATGATCCTTCTCAAGTAATTTTGTCAAGTATATTTACGTTCCTACCAACAAAGGAGCCCCCAAAATGAGCCACTTCAAATGCCTATCCTCACTCTCCTCCATAGACGACCCTCTCATCTACCGCTCCATGCACTCCTTCATGGCCTTCTGCATCTACGAACATATGCAGTATGCCGATGATGATCCTGATCTGAACTTCACCCTAGCCACCGATGAGGATGTCGGCTACCTACAGTCTCTGACCGATCCCGAAGAATGGTCCCTCATAGAAACCCACTGCTGTAACACCACCACCCGCGTCTACCGGATCATCTACACCGATAACGTCATGTTCGTTCCCGGACATTTCAGTTGCCACATTTCATTTTTGCCGTAGTTTGCCTCCACCCCCCCCTGAAAATATTCTCTCAGGACCAGAATAGGACCTGACTCTCAGGCTGACATTCCTGCAATCCACCAGTAGCAACAGTCTCCGTACAACCAACAAAGAATTACATAGTCTGCGTTTACAAGATTGTCGACCCATCCGCTGCCATAGGGTGATGTCATTCGGGAAAGACATCGGTCTAAGCAAGCGCATAGAGAGCTGAGCGAACGGTATCTGCTTCGGGATAAGGTGCGCTATACTTAACAAATACATGTGCGCTAGATTTTCAATTTCTGGTCTACTAATTAAGGCTCATTTGTTACATTACCGATGTATGAGCATGTCCATTTATCACACCTAGCCACGCTAAAAAAGGAGTCCCAATGAGACCATCTCTCCGCACTCTGTTGTTTACGTTCTTCTTCATGCTTTCAGCCCTGAATTGTAATGCTGAGGACATACTGAAAGGGAGTATTGGGTTAGCGAGCTATGCCACACATATTGAGTATGATGTATGGGCAGCTGAAGATGATGATTTTTCCGGCTTGGCAATATTCGGCACAGGGGCACTCAACCACAATGTCGCGATCAGGGGAGGTTTTTATAACCTCGAGCATAAAGATTATAGCGATGTCGATGGGTCCGGAATTGAATTACAAGTGCTGGCTGGCAACAACTTCGATTCTGTAGGTTTCAAAATTTATGGAGGAGCAGGTTTCTTCAATGAAGAAATTGAAGATTATGATTTTTCAGGCATGCTATTGACCTTTGGACTTGGGTACAACTGGGAAAAAATTGCTTTAGATTTCTGGATTTCGGTACGTGACGCTAGCGACTATGAAGATATGGTCTCAGACTCTGTTGGGTTCAGCAGTGATGCTGCAGCATCGTCGGGAGCATTGATGCTAGGCTACAGGTTCTAACAAATTTACTGTTTATATCCCTTATCAGCCAAGACAGATGATTCACCATGTGCCGTGAATGGAGACTGATCCGCCGACTCCAGGGAAAGGCCTCTCGGGAAAGCCTTCTGTCTGAGGTAAGCGCACAGAGAGCGTAGCGAACGATATCTG
>PKUD01000122.1:3745-9150 GCA_002869695.1 Desulfuromonas sp.
AGGAAGGCCCCACTCAGTGACTTTTAGGTGGGGCCTTTCTGTTTCTGCGCTCCGGGTTATGTCTATTTAACTATAGACATTTTGATCGGCTACTTGTGCTTTTTGGGTCTACAGGTAAAATATAAGTAAAGGAAATATAAGCGAAAAGGAGTTAGTCATGAGAACATTAACTGCTCCGAAAACTGTACTTGATGAAGCATCAAAACTCACCTTCAGACAGACCATGTTGGTAATCACGTTCAGAGTTTCCATTATTCTGACTCTGCTGGTGATTGTCCTGATCGGGGTGTGGGCTTTACTGGCCCTGACTGGTGGTATGATCGCTGCTGGTGACCCTCTTGCCTTGATCAGGGGATGGTTCAATGCCGTAACCGGACTTTAGCACAATGACGGCTTGAAGGTTGGAATTTGAATATAAGCAAAACTGGCAATTATTTGACCGCTGCGTTTCTGTTACATGCACTGGTTGCAGTGGCCCAGATAGTGGTTCAAGAAAAGGAGCGTAAAGCTCAACTCTACTGTTGGGCGAGTTTCAACCGTTGTCTGGCCTTGCTTATCTAAAACAATTCCTTCTTCGGGTACTCACAAACACAAATGGTCGACCCTGTTTTCAAGGTCGGCCATTTGCCTGTCTGAAATGTAGTAACTTTTTGTGACCGCCACCTCAACTTACTGAGTTGGCGGTTTTCACCGAATAATGGGTGCCGAATTGAGCAATCATATACATTCAATCAGGGAAAAAGCGTAGAGGTTGCCTTTTCGGTGCTGCTCTTAGTGCCCCTGTGGTGAGATCCTCTGTTTTTGTGAGAGGCTTTGTTAAAAAATGCGGCTGCGGGCTTCCTGGGCGTAACCGAAAAGACCGGCTATTGACGGTTCAGCCAGTCGAGGGCATCTTCCAGGGTGTTCTGATCAAATTTAAGCCGGAATTTAAGATAAACACCTTTCGCCGTGTAGTTGCTTTGGGAAAAATCCTCATCACGGAAACCGTCGAAGTTGTAGCCGATGCTTGCCCAGAGGTTATTGATGAACAGGTAGCCCGCTGAGATGCCGTTGCTGTAGTCGTACTGATCACTGTTCCAGGTGTGCAGAATGCTGCCGTGCAGTCCGAAATCCCAGCGTTTGTTCAGGTTGTAGCGGGTTTCCAGCGCAAACAGGTCGGTAAATCCCTGGTAGTGAGTACCGCTGAAGTTTTCCCGTACATACTTCAACCCATAGTAAGGTGCAATCTGCCACTGACGATTGACCTTAAAGTTGGCATGCAGGTTGTTAACCAGTCGCCAGGACTTGTCGTCGTAGAGGCCTGAATCTGTCCGGTCGAGTTTTGCATCGAGACGATCGAGGAAGATCCAGCGGCTCTTGATCGGGCGATAGGCGAGACCCAGGGTCAGTTCCTGCTCAGATTCCTCCGTACCGTTCTGTCCGTCGGTCAGGAAGCCCATGTAACGAGCAGAGGCGGAAATCCCTCTTTTGACCTGGCCGATCAGGCCGGAGATGAGCCCATATTTGTCTTCCGTATCGGTATGGCGGAGTTCAAGCCGGTTCGACCATGACCATTTTTCCTGCTGGTAAGTGGCTCCCAGAGAGACAGCGGTAAAGTCATTGTCACTGCCATGAGTCGCTGGAACGTCAGTATCAAAGTCGTAGCTGCCGTTGCTATCTTTGATGGTATAGCTGCGATCCAGGTTGGCATCGAAGCTCCAGTACTCGGTCGCTTGCCAAGTCTGTCCAAGACCGAACAGAGCGGCGATCCGTTCACTATTCTCACCGATCTGCCGTTCAACGGCAGTCTGGGCATTGCTGCCACGCCAAGGGGTCGCCTTCAGGCCGGCCCGGGTGCCTTCAGTTCGTTGCTTGTCACCCCAGGTGAATTCCTGTTCGGCAAACAGGCTGACCTGCTTGTTGATCCGGTAATCCGCACCCAGGAGGGTCAGTGTCGGGTAATCTGTATTGTCATTGTTGCCACCAAGCGATTGTTCATGGGCGGCACGCAAGGTCAGCTTATGATCAGCAGTCGTCCAGTGAGCCCCTGCCAGTACCTGCTGACTCTGTTTTTCACTGTTGTCTCCAAGAATATCCCTGGCGTCACGCAGGCCGGCGGATAAACCGAACCGCTCAGCATCGTATTCGCCCAGCAACTCGACGACTTCACGGGTTGCGCCGGTCGACAGATTGTCTTCATTGTAGGCAAGCGCTGAGACGGTCGCATCTTTGCTGAGTCGGTAGGTCCCTTCGATACCATATTTCCTGGTTCCGTTTTCACTGCCGTTCTGTTGGCCGAGCCCGAAAGTTTCGTCCTGCTGGCGGTAATAAACGGTTGTCTGCAAGTGGCTGGAATTGTGCTTGAACTCTGCCAGATAGGCTTCACCGCTCTTCTTGACCAGTGTATCATCGGTATCCGTGGTTGCCGCCTCGAAATTAATGCTACTCTTGTTGTCCAGTTTCAGGGTGGCGTCAACACCGAACAGGTCGCCCTCGCTGGCCTGGGTTTGTTCATGAACGTGGGTGGCGCCGACTTCGAGTTTCTGTCCGAACGTTTTCAGGGCGGCCCGGCCACCGTAATTCAGCTCACTACTGTCAGATGTCCTGGTTTCGTAACGGGCAACGATAAAGATCGGGTTGAAGCTGTCATCCTTACTCGGTACCGGTCGTTTGAAGAAAAGGGTGCCATCGGCATAATCGATGTCGTAGTCGACGTGCCTCTGCAATGGCTGGCTGTTGATGATTTTTTCACTCTGGAAGCGATCCCTGGTTTCGATGACGATCTCTTCCGAGTTCATGACGAGGTCTGGTTGCGACAGCTGATAGCGCCCAGAAGTCCCATCTCCCCGGATTTCATCTTTGACAAAGCCCTGCCGCGAATCAGCAACAAACAGGTTGTATTCGAAATTCTCAGTCTGTATTTCTGACTTGAAGCCGTTCATGCTGCGGACATAACGGGACAGTTCGGTCTGGGACAGCCCGGTCTGCATATCACCGAACAGGGCATAGAACTGATTCCGTTCCAGCTTGACATAAATCTTGCGGGCGCTGGCTGCCTCGTAATTCTGGTTGGTCTCATCACCGTAGAGCGGATAGTAGGCATCCGGATCGATGATCTGGTGCAGGCTGTCGGCATCCCGGTTCTGTTTTTCGGAATCATAGGCCAGGGTCAGCAACCATTCACCCTTAATCGCGCCTTTGGCAAAGAATTTGATCCGGCCGTCTTCATAAAAATGGTCTTCAATTCCCGCTTCTTCCAGGTTGTCCTGGTTGCCGGAGAGGGTGTTGTAGCCCAGTGTGCCCTCGGCAAAACCGACCAGAATCCAGTCCCGTGGAGCCGGTTTCAGCCAGGCGCGGATTTCTTCCGTTTCCTCTTCCAGTGGCAGCAGAATCAGGGCCTCGCCTGACTGCGGGGTCGGCTCAAGAATAATACGGGCGATACCGTTGTGACCGACCTTGTATTTGGGGACGTGCAGATCAAAAGTCGAGCTTTCGTCCTCATTGTCGAGCCAGGGGGAATAGGGTGGTGCGACTCTGTACTCACCGATCATGCCGCTGCTGATCGGATAACCATCACGATCGGTGAGACGAACGGCGACGACCGGAGGTGTCTTGCCGTCGGCAATCAGGGTCGACTCCTCCGGGACCAGTTCAACGTGAACCGGCGCATAAGAGTAATGTATCGTTTGGGCCAGGCGTTTTACGGTGTTGCCATCGGCATCAAGAAAGAGAACTTCGAAATTGTTGTCACCTTTATCGATACCAACACCACGCCAGAGAGAAACGGCAACCGTACCCTGTTCGTTGGTTTCTGTCCCTTCAAACGCCAGGGGGCTGACCTCGTCACCATTAAGCAGCAGCTTGATCGCCAGTTTCGGCTCATGCTTGATCGCTACCTTGATACTCTGGATAGAGGGGCTTTGTCCCTCGACCGGCCAGAGCCATTCAAAGCCGGGGTTGACACTGTTCAGCCATGTTTCGTCGAAACTCGGCATTTTCACCGGCTCGGGAGCGGGTTTGATCAGCTCGACCGGGGCAATCTCTTCGCCGGGACGGCGACCGATGGTCTGGACAGCTTGCGGGCCGCTGTAGGCCTTGACCAGTTCCAGAATCCGCTGCTTATCGATCTTCTTCCCTTCAACGCGAAGTTCCACACGCCGGTTCAGTGAACGCCCTTCGGGGGTCGAATTGTCGGCGACCGGTGCCGCGTCAGCGATGCCAATACTGACAATTTTCTCCGGGGGCAGGTTCAGTGCCTGGCCGAGATATTTGGCCACATTGTTGGCCCGGGCAGCCGACAGGGCAAAGTTGTCGGCAAAGTAAATCCGGTTTTCCGGCGCGATCCGTACGTTGTCGGTGTGCCCGATGGCAAACAGTTTGTCGATTTCGTAATTCTTCAGCTCTTCCGCCAGCTGGTCGAAGAACAGCTTGTCTCTACCGGAGAAGGACGCCACGCGGGTCGGATAGTGGGGCCGGACGTCAAACTTCATCGCCGTCACCGGGGCGGGCTTGCGGGTGACCCGGATCAGGTTGTCCGCCATCGGAGTCCGCTGGTTCTCCTGCTCCGGAGTATTGAAGGTCAGGATCGCGCGGGCGGGCAACTCATCGAGTTGACTGTCGGTAACCCCAGCCTGCAGTTCAACCGTGCCACTCCATCCCGCCGGGCGGTCGCCGAGTCGGTAGGTTTTGGCTGGCCCGTTGCCGATCGGATCGTCAAGTTGTTCGGTATCCAGGCGACTGCTGCCAGGCAGGTATTCAAGCCCCTCGGGGAGGAGAGTGGTCAGGCGCAGGTTGCTCAGCGGAACTTTGCTGATCTGCACGGGAATACTGAAGGTAACAAGGTTGTTTTCCAGGGCACCGTTCAGT
Source organism: Desulfuromonas sp. (assembly GCA_002869695.1). Taxonomy (GTDB): domain Bacteria; phylum Desulfobacterota; class Desulfuromonadia; order Desulfuromonadales; family Geopsychrobacteraceae; genus BM509. The sequence continues at coordinate 8,591 of PKUD01000122.1, forward strand.
TCGATACTGACTTCACCACGAGGTTTCTTTCTGAGTTCTACATGGAAATCGGCACGCCACATGGTGCCGCCCTGGATATCTACAAACTGCGAAAAGTGACGACCGGCAAACTGGTTGTTGTCCTCGCAAGAGATTGCTTCGTAAGTGGCCGGCAGCGAACTCAGATCAAGTTGAACAACATGGGTTCCCGGCTCGATTCCTTCAAAGTGATACTTGCCGTGCTTGTCGGTGACCACGTAAGTGCCGTCTTCAAGGTAGAGGCGAACACCTTGCATGCCGTCAAGCTCGGTATCAGGTTTGTCGCAACCAACCATGACCCGGCCCATCAGCAGGGAACGGCTGCGGAGCAGTTCTTCCCTGATCTGCACAACGGCCGTTGCCGTGTTCGAGGTGATGCCACCCAGGGCTTCGGCAATTGCTGTATTTTTCCGCTCACCCGGTTTGACTCCAGCACCGACTTCGGCAACATAGGAGATATCCACATTACCAAGCGGGGGCAGATCGCCCAGAGTATAGGTCAGGGTGTGGCCGTCCGCCGAGATTGTCGGGTCGGCTGCGGC
>PKUD01000173.1 GCA_002869695.1 Desulfuromonas sp.
TATCTGCCAGGTCCTTCGCCACGAGAAGCCATAGCGACTCGTCCACCCACCCATAAACGAGCTGCAGGGTAAATCGCCACTGGTTTCCCGCTCACGGCTGGGCTATAAACAGGGACAGGAGAAACCCCATGCACCTGCTCATCGCCATCCTGATCCTCATCACCCACCTGGCCATCGCCGCCGTGGCGATCCTCGGCAGTCGCCGGATCCCGTTTCTGCGTGATATCGGCCCGGTTGCGCTGGAGAATGCGCCGTCGGTCTCGATCGTGATTGCGGCACGTAACGAGGAGCGCAACATCCGCGCGGCGCTGGAGTCGCTGCTGCGGCTCGACTACCCTGCCCTGCAGCTGGTTGTGGTCAACGACCGCTCGGAGGACGGCACCGGCGCGATTCTCACCGAGCTGGCGGCCAGCGACAGCCGTCTGGAGATGATCGAGGTCACCACCCTGCCACAGGGCTGGCTGGGCAAAAACCATGCACTGTGGCGCGGCAGCGCGGCGGCCACCGGGGAGCTATTCCTGTTTACCGATGCCGACGTGATGATGAACACGGAGACCCTGGCACGCGCGGTGGGCTACCTGCAGCGACAGCACCTCGACCACCTGGCGGTGACCCCCGAGGCGCGGATGCCGGGCTGGCTGCTGAACTGCTTCGGTATGACCTTCGGTTTTTTCTTCGGCCTGTTCACCCGCCCCTGGCAGGTCACCAACCCGAAGCGTCGCGCGCATATCGGCATCGGCGCCTTCAACCTGGTGCGGGCCTCGATCTACCGCGAGGTCGGCGGCCACCGGACCATCGCCATGCGCCCGGACGATGACCTCAAGCTGGGCAAGATCATCAAGCTGTCCGGCGCACGGCAAGGCCTGCTCTACGGTACCGGGTTGATCCGCGTTGAATGGTACAGCAGTGTCACCGAGGTGGTGCGCGGACTGGAGAAGAACCTGTTCGCCGGCACCGACTACCGGATCTGGATGATGCTCGGCGGGATCGGCTTCAACCTGGGGTTCTGTCTCTGGCCCTGGCTGGCGCTGCTGCTGACCGGCGGCGCGGTGCAGATCCTCTATGCGGCGAGCGTCGCAGTGCTGAGCCTGGCGGTCGCCGCGAACGCCCGCTTCCACGGTTACCACGGCTGGTATGCGCTCGGCTTTCCGCTGACCACGGCGCTGTTCACCTGGATCATGGCCCGTACTCTGATCCTCAACCTGCGGCAGGGCGGCATCTACTGGCGCGGCACCTTCTACCCGCTGGCCGACCTGAAAAAAAACCGAGTTTAAAACGAACAACCTCGCCAGCGCGACAGACTGTTTCGCTGCCGAATGAATTCTGCAGAAATCAGCCCGGCACCGAAGAAATGTTTGCTAATCTGCCGATATCCTTTAGTATATAGATTGGATATCGATTTCCTCTATACTCGTTCCTGCGGTGACTATCTGATGAACAAGAAGACCCCCCCTCAACACACCGAGCCGGCGGACAAGGATCAGGCTCAGGGCAGCAGCCAGAGCAAACTGGGCAGCCTCATCATGGAGGATCCCCAGAGCTGCTCGACCATCTTCTCCATGGTGCAGGCCGGCCTGCTGATCATCGACGCCGACACCCACAGCATCGTCGATGCCAACCCCTGGGCGCTGAAGATGATCGGTGCGCCCCGCGAACAGGTCCTCGGTGCGGTCTGTCATCATTTTGTCTGCCCGGCGGAAGTCGGCAACTGCCCGGTCACCGACCTGCACAACCGGATCGACAACTCGGAGCGGGTGCTGCTGACCAGCGACGGGCGCGAGGTGCCGATCCTGAAAACAGTCTCGACCATTGAGCTGGGCGGCAAGCCCTATCTGATCGAAAGTTTTCTCGACATCTCCGAGCAGCTGCAGGCGCGCAAGGAACTGGAGGTCAGCGAAGAGCGCTACCGCGACCTGTTCGAGAACGCCAACGACCTGATCCAGATGGTCGGCCCGGACGGCACCATCCAGTATGTCAACCGCAGCTGGAAGGAGACGCTGGGCTACAGCGATGACGAGATCAGCGGACTGACCATCCAGAATATTATCCATCCTGAGCATATGAACATCTGCATGCAGGCGTTTCAGAAAATTCTCAGCGGTGACAACATCGATTTCATTGAAACCTCCTTCGTCACCCGGGACGGGCGGGAGATCGAGCTGGAGGGGAGCATCAACTGCAACTTTGTTGACGGCAAGCCGGTCTCCTCGCGCGGCATTTTCCGCAACGTCACCGCGCGCAAAAAGGCGGAACGGAAACGGGCTGAAAGCGAACAGCGCTACCAGGATCTGTTCAACAACGTCAATGACCTGATTCAGCTGGTCCACCCGGACGGGACCTTCGAGTACGTCAATCCGGCGACCCTGAAAACGCTCGGCTACACGGATAAAAGTTTTTCAAAGTTAAGCATTTTCGACCTTGTCCCTGAGGATCTGCATGAACAGTTCCGGGGCAAGTTCAATCGCCTGCTGAGCGGCACCAGAACCGGCCTGGTCGAGACGGAATTCAAAACCAGGACGGGTCGCCGGATTCCGGTGGAGGGGACCCACCATCTCCAATACCAGAAGAATGAGATAGTCGGGGTCCGCTTTATCTGGAGGAATATCATCGAACGGAAACGGGCGGCGAGAAAGATCCAGGAATGGAACCGGCAGCTGGAGCTGCTGGTCGAGACCCGCACCAAACAGCTGCAGGAAACCCAGGCCAACCTCCTGCGTACCGGCAAAATGGCGGCCATCGGCGGGCTGGTGACGGGCACCGCCCATGAATTGAACAACCCGCTGGGCGGGATCATGAACGCGGTCGATGTGCTGCGTCACCACAAACAGGGTGTGCCGCAGACCCCTGAAGTGGCCGAGGAGCTCGCCTGGCTGGACGAGATCGCCAGCGCCGCACAGCGCTGCAACCTGATCGTCGATGACCTGCGCAAGTTCTCGGAGTATTCAGACTGTGAGTTCGACAAAGTGGATATCAACCAGCTGCTCGATGAGCTGCTTCATGAGCAGGCTGAGGCACTGCTGGAGGACGATATCTCGATTGACGATGACCGCGATCCGGACCTGCCGGTGATCGATGGTGATCCGGTGCAGCTGAAGAGGGTTTTCGAGAATGTCCTCGACAATGCCCGCAGTGCGATCGCAGAAAATGGTCTGATTGAGGTTGAAACCCGCTATCTGCAGGAATCAAAGATGGGAATCCCGTCGGTGGAAATTCTGATCAAGGATGACGGCTGCGGCATCCCGGACGAGATCCGCGGTAAAGTTTTCGATCCGTTCTTCACCACCAAGGGGGTCGGCCGCGGCACCGGGCTTGGCCTGTCGGTCAGTTACGGGATCGTCAAGCGGCACAGCGGGGAGATCGACATTGCCAGCAGTTCCGGCCACGGTACCGAGGTGCGGATCACCCTGCCGACCAGCCAGGCCGACGGCTGAAAGATCAGTCGTCCGCCTTGAAGACCTTCAACAGGTGCGGCACCAGCTGTTTCTTGCGCGACAGCACCCCTTTCAACCGATAGAGAGACTCTCCTTCCTGCGGGTAACCGATGATATAGGGCAGCTCCGCCGAACCTGCAGTCAGCAGCAGACTGTTCTCGGTGACGATGTCGGTGACCAGCAGCGCCGCCAGCTCATACCCCTTCTCTTCGCGTAGGTCCTTCAGCGCCTTGCGCAATTCCTCGCGCCGCTGATGAAAAGAGTGCAGGTTGACGACTTCGACCTGCCCCAGGCCGAGGGTCTGGCTGCCCGCCTGGTATTCCTTGAAATCGGTCAATATCAGCTCACGGGCGGAGGCGCCCCCGGCCAGCGAACTGCCGGCGGCAAACAGCCGGGCTCCATACTCTTCGATCTCCAACCCGGCCAGGCGCGCCAGCCACGGAGCGATCTCGCGGTCGACGTCCGTGGTGGTCGGCGATTTGAGGATCACCGTGTCGGAGAGCAGCCCGGACAACAGCAGCCCGGCGATGTGCGGCGCGGGTTCGAGGCCGGACTGGCGAAACAGCCGGGCCACCAGGGTGCAGGTACTGCCGAGCGGCTGGTTGATGAAATGGATCGGGGTATCGGTATGAAAATTCCCCAGCCGGTGATGATCGACCACTTCGACAATTTCAACCCGATCGGCGCCGGGCACCGCCTGGCCCAGCTCGTTATGGTCGACCAGAATCAGTTTGAGCGGCGAACTCTTGATCAGGTGACTCTTGGTCGCAACCCCGCAGACCCGCTCCCGGTCATCGAGCACCAGGGCGCCTGACTGATTGCCGTGGACCAGCTTGAGGCGCAGCTCATCGAGCAGATCACTCTGCCGCACGACCAGGTAATCAGCGTCGACGAGGCAACCGACCGGCGTCGCCAGGCGGGTCAGCCAGCTGCAGTTGGCGGTATCGAGATGGCTGGTGAGAATCGAAACCCCTTTCGCTGCGGCGAGGGCCACCAGCTCGGCGGAGACCCGGGCGCCGCCGGAGAGGATCAGCAGCCGGATCCCGGCATCCACCGCCATCGCCTGGATGTCGGCGCGGTCGCCGGTGATGAGAACCGCCCTGGCGGTATCGACGCCCGCCAGCCACTGTTTGAAGGTTGCTGCGTCGCGTGCCCCGACGTACAGGTTGAGACTTTCAAAGCGGTCAGCATCGACCAGATGCTGGGCGGTCGCCTGCAGGCAGCGGGCGACCGAATTGATCGTCACCCGGACCTGCCTGAGCAGCTCCTCGCGGTCCGGAACCAGAAACTGCTCGGAGGCCTTCTTCAACAGCAGCAAACCCTGAGCCCGCTGCTCCGCATCAACCACCGGCAGCATGCGGATATTGTGCCGGTGATAGAGCTTCAACGCTTCCGCCAGCGGCGCATCGGCGCCGATCGAGACCACCGGATCGGTCACCACATCACGGATCCGCGGGTGGACATCGGTCAACAACAGCGGCGCGGGCTGCTGCAGAGTTTTGAGAACGAATTCGGTCTGCCGGTTGAGGTTGCCGGCCCGGGCCGGCTGCACGTTCTCCAGCCCCTGCAGGCGGCGCAGTTCGGCGTAGGCGATCGCGCTGCAGATCGAGTCGGTGTCCGGGTTGCGGTGGCCGATGACATAGGTCCGTGCTGAGCGATTCATCAATTCTCTCCCTCCCGAGGCGACCCTGTTGGCAGGTCGCCGGCGATGTCACTGCGGGTTTCGCGCAGAATCCCCCGCACATCCCCCAGTCCAATGACATTCTTTACCACGGCACGCTGCGGGATCATCCGCTGGTCAAACTGGACAAAGATATCCCGCCCCTTGGTGCCGAAGGTATCCGGATTGACCAGGACCTTGCAGAGCTGACTGTCCGGCGGGAAATAATTCTGCCGGCGCTGTTCCTGTTCGGCAACTCTGGCCACGACCACGTCTTCGGTGCCCCGGCGGGTGAAGGTCGGGATGGCGATATGCCGGCCCCTGACCAGCTCTCCGAAGCGCCCGGCGCGGACATTGTAAAAGGCGCTGAGAATGTCATAGACCGGCCCCGGCTTCTCCATCGGGTAACTTTTCTCGCTGGCTGACTGACCGGTTTTCCAGTTGCGGTAGTAGACGGTGCGCTCGTTGTGAGCGTAGCGGTAACTCCTGATCCGCTCTCTGCGGGAGTCCCCCTCCCCCTTAATGGTATGCGCCTGTTGCAGCAGAGGCCGCAGCAAGCCTTCCGGGCCAAGCTCCATCAGGGTCTCGATCCGTTCGACCCGGTGGCGGGTGAGGAACGCGGTCAGCCCCAGGGTCCGCGCTTCCAGCAGGGCGACATACTGGCCGGGCTGCGGACCGGGCTGCAGACTGATGGTCCCCTCGGCGAGGCGTTTGAACCAGAGAAAAGAGACGTCGTACGAGAGCGTCTCGCCGAGCATGAGGTTGACCGGGTGATCGCTCGGCGGCGAACCCTGCCCCGCTGAGTGAACCGGTGGCGGTGCCAGGCAGGCCAGCAGGATGAGCATAACAGAACAGGGCAAAAGACGGCGCATAATTTAACTCTGCAGAAAATAGAAGCCGATAAACATCAGGTAGCCAAGCAGCAGCAGACCCCCTTCGGTTCTGCCGAGCCGCATCCGCCGACCGATCAGCGGCAGCAGCGCAAAGCTGAACAACAGCATCACCGGCACTTCGAAACGGAGCGCGGCGGGTTCGATGGCGATCGGTCTGATCATCGCACAGGTGCCGAGAACAAACAGCAGGTTGGAGATGTTACTGCCGATCACATTGCCGACGCTGAGATCCATCTCACCCCGCCAGGCCCCCATCATCGAAGCGGCCAGCTCCGGCAGGCTGGTCCCCAGGGCGACAATGGTAATACCGATAAGCATGTCGGAGAGGCCGGCGGCCCGGGCAATGATGATCGCGGAGCGGACCATCAGTTCGGCACCAACCCCCAGGCCGACGATACCGACCAGAATCAGCACCAGGTCCCGGCGGCGGTGACGCTTTTCCTCGGCGACGACGGTCTCTTCAGCCGGGCGGGCGGTTACCGAGCGGCGTCCGCTGACCACACAATAGACGATGAACGCGATCAGACCGGCCACCAGCAGCAGACCGTCGGTAAATCCGAGCACCCCGTCGAGGGAAAACAGGACCAGCAGCACCGAGGCCGCCAGCATGATCGGGATATCTTTTCTCAAAGTACTGGGGTCGACCCGCATCGGCGCGAGAATTGCCGCCGCGCCGAGAATCAGGCCGACATTGGCAATATTCGAACCGATGATATTCCCTGCGGCAATATCGGACGTTCCCTTGAGAACGGCAGCCAACGAGACCATCATCTCCGGCATACTGGTGGCCAGCGCGACCACGGTCATGCCGATCACCAGCGGCCGGATGCCGAACGACAGGGCGAAGCGTGAACTTCCGGACACCATATATTCAGCGCCGAAATAGAGCAGCAGAAGTCCGGCAAAAAAGAGGATTACCGGCAGAAACATGGAAAACTCCCTATAAACCTGCATTTGCTGCAGGAAAATGAAGCTTGACGCGATATTTTTTTGGCATTAATATCCATATATTCAAAATTCTTTCATATGGGTGTGTTATGGAAATCGATAAAGTTGCCTTTGACAAAGAGCAGGACTACGATCGCGAATCAGAAATCCTTAAAGTTCTCGGCCATCCCGTGCGCTTGAAAATTGTCGCCGGGCTGATGTCGCAGTCCTGCAATGTCAAGAAAATCTGGGAATGCCTCGGCCTGCCGCAGGCAACCGTCTCCCAGCATCTGGCGCTGCTGAAAAACAAAGATATCATCTCGGGTCGACGTGAGGGGGTCGAGGTTTTTTATCAGGTCACCTGCCCTGAAGCGGTCCGCATCGTCGCCGCCATCTTCGAGCCGGGCTCCTGCGCCGAAGGCAAATAAATTTCCTCCCGATGAATAGCAAGGCCGCCCGATTGGGCGGCCTTTTTTATCGTTTATCAGTCCGGAAAAGCAAGCCTAATTCTTGCCTGAGCGGATCGCAGCAACGGTTCTGCCCCGTATCCCCCAGTTTTCCGCGGGGATCTCTTCGATCACGATATGGGTCGCTTCAGGATTCTTCCCCATGACTTCCTTCATGGTCCGGGTAAACTGTTCAATCAGCTGCTCTTTCTGCTGAGTCGTCACACCTTCCACAGTCCGTACAATTATCACAGGCATCGCTGGTTTCTCCTTTCCTCCTGGTCAACACAGGCCGCATTATGTGCTGCTCCAGTATAACCTCTTGCGACGAAGAAGCAACGAGAAATTAACCGGCAGCGCCGCTGTTGCCCTTGCGGCAGAGCAGGTAAATCACCTGATAGGTCGCCGGGATTCCGCGCGGTTCGCCGAACGCGGTACGGTAACAGTCGAACATGGCCTGCATGGTCCGTCGTGAAGCCAGTCCGGCGGGCCGGTTTCTGCTTGAATTCTGAGCGCCGATCCGCTTCAGGCTGCGCAGCAGTTGCGGGACATCCGCATGCCACTCGATTTCATCCTCGCTGAACAGCTGCTCAACAATAAAATCGTCGGCCAGCGCCTGCGCGACCGACCCGATCGATGGAAAACTCTGTTCGTGGGACGGGCGGTCCGACAGGGCCTGGCGATGGGACGATCTCAACTCGTAAAGGGTGCGCTCGCCGAACAGGGCCAGCGCGAACAGACCGTCCGGCTGCAGCACCCGGGCCACTTCGCCGAACGCGGCCGGAAGGTTCTCTACCCACTGGTAGACCGAACTGGAGATCAGATAATCGAAGCTGCTGCCGGCAAACGGCAGGGCTGCGGCATCGGCATCGCAGACCGGGCAGTCCGGCAGAACCTTGCGGCTCTGGCAGCTCATGCCGTGGGCCAGGTCGGAAATAATCAGCTGCGGGTCAGGAAAAGACTGCCTGAAGCGTGAGCCGAGCAGACCGGTGCCAGTGCCAACCTCCAAACCGCTGGTGAGCTGCCGCGGCTGTTGTCCGAGCAGCGCGACCAGGCGCTCGACAACGCGCTGCTGGATCCGTGCATAGCGGTTATACTCGGCGGCATGACTGGAAAAATGCTGGCGGACCTGGAGTTTGTCGATCGCTGCTGACATCTGTGGCACGCTCATTTCAGGAAATCCCGCCAGAGCTGCACGCACAGCGCGGGACGGCTCATAAAGGGGGCGTGACCGACATCTTCGAGCAACTGCCATTGGCTGTCGGGGAGCGTCTCGGCCAGCATCCGCCCGGCCGGCCAGGGAACAATCCGGTCCTGGCGGCCGTGCATGATCAGAACCGGGCCGTGCAGCGCAGACAGCAGCGAGCGGTAATCGCCTGCGGCAAGGATCTCCAGCGTCGCCAGGCAATCCTCAGCCAGCGGCAGGCGCGAACGACGCACGGCAAAGCCGAGCAGTTCGTGGCGGCGCTCCGCCGGCAGATCCTCCCCGGCAAACTGGAGGTCAAAAAAATCCCCGAGAGTTTGCTGGTATTTGCTCTGCAGCTGGCGTCGCATGACCAGCAGCTGGGCGTGCGGCAGACCATGAGACCAGTCGTCACCGGCACAGAACCGGGGGGTCGTCGAAATCAGCAACAGCCTGGAGACCTCAAGGTCCGGCCGACCGGCCATGGCCATGGCCACCTGCCCGCCCAATGACCAGCCGAGCAGAGCAACCCGTGAGAGGCCGATTGCGCCCAGCCAGGTGGCGATGTCGTCAGCCAGCAGATCCAGGCTGTAATGGGCACCGTGGTCGGACCAGCCATGGCCGCGCAGATCGGGACAAAGCACATGGAAGTCTGCGGCCAGTGCACTGGCGACTTCGCTGAAGACAGCGCCCGACATCGACCAGCCGTGCAGCATCACCAGCGGCGCACCCTGGCCGAACTCCCGCCAGGCCAGTTCGCGACCGTCGTCAAAACGATGAAAATGAACGTTGGCGGTCACAGTCTCAGTCATTCCGCGCAAGCTCCCCGGCAATGGTCGCCACGATCAGCCTGGCGGCCTGCTGAAGTTCCGCCTGGCTATGATCCGCCATCAGGGTGGCGCGCAGGCGACAGGTTCCAGCCGGGACCGTCGGCGGGCGGATACCGCTGAGAAAAATCCCCTGGCGGAACAGTTCGTCGGCGATCGCCATGGTCGGTGCCGGTTCACCGATCAGGATCGGCACGATCTGGGTCTGACTGCCACACAGATCGAGACCGGCGTCAAGCAGGATGCGACTGAACAGTGCGCGGTTGAACGCCAGTTGCTGCCTTCTGCGCTGGCCTTCCGAACCGGCGATCAGATCGATGGCCGCAAGGTTGGCGGCGAGCACGCCGGGTGGCAGGCTGGTGGAAAAGATAAAACTGCGCGCGCGGTTGATCAGGGTATCGACAATCGCCCGCGAGGCGGCCAGATAGGCCCCGAAACTGCCGTAGGCTTTGCCGAAGGTGCCCATCTGCAGATCGATGCTGTCGCTGCAGCCGAAGAACTCGCCTGTACCGCGGCCGGAGTCACCCAGTACGCCCCCCCCATGGGCGTCATCCACCATCAACCAGGCATCGTAGCGCTGTTTCAGCCGGACCAGTTGGTCCAGGGGGGCGAGATCGCCATCCATACTGAAAACACCGTCGACGACGATCAGCCAGCGCCCTTTGCGGTTGGCACTCTCCTGCCGCATCAGAGCTTCGAGGGCGGCCATGTCATTGTGCTCGAAGACCAGCACCCGGGCACCGGAGAGGCGGCAGCCGTCGATGATTGAGGCATGGTTCAGCCGATCGGAAAAAACTACATCCGCCGGTCCGAGTAACCCCTGAATGATACCGTTGTTCGCCGCATAGCCGCTGTTGAAAACCAGCGCGGCCTCGGTTCCCTTGAAGCCGGCCAGCCGCTCTTCAAGGCGATGATGCAGGTTCATGCTGCCGGAAACCAGACGGCTGGCGCCTGAACCGGTACCGAAATCACGGGTCGCCTTAATCGCCGCCTCGACCAGCAGCGGATGGTTGGCCAGGCCGAGATAGTTATTCGAACAGAGCAGCAGTTTCTCCTCGCCATCCACCGAGACCCGTGGTCCCTGCGCGCTGTCGATACAGCGCAAAGAACGGAGCATGCCCCGTTCGGCCAGCTCGACAAGTTGTCGTTGCAGTTCCTGCATAGTGATTATTCCGGCCAGGGCAACATGTCACTGATGCTGCCGAGTTGTTCAATCAGATAAGGGGTATTTTGCAGATAATCGACCAGGCCCGCCAGGTCCAGGCCCGCCGGCCGAATAAAGAATGCCCGTCCGCCCCGCTCTTCACCGGCCGGCTTGAGCTGGCTGATCCGCTGGTAGCCGGAGGCGCTGGCAACATAACCTGCCAGGTAATCGGGGTCGTCGGACCAGCAGAGTTCAGCAACCACCTCCGCTGCGGCGCTGACCTTGCTGGCGAGAATCAGCGCTTCGACGACCTGCGGCCGGTCGAGGCCGGAGCCGGCGAGGCGGCGACGCAGTTCCGCGCGCTGCGATGAGCGGATATCCATGCGGCTGACCCGGATTCCGCGGGCCCGGTCCGGCTCCATTCGCTCGCCGGTGCAGGCATCGACCAACATCGCGCCACGCATGCTGTTGCCGTCGGGCGCCGCTCCAGCGGTCAACGCGGCCATGGCCCCGGCCACTGCGGGCGCGGCGACTCCTGCTTCTGCCAACAGGCGCTCTGCCAGGTCACGCCCCTCCTGCCAGCGCTCCACCCGAAACCCGGTAAGATTTAACAGCCGGCCGCTGACGACCTGTTCGGGCACAACTTCCTCGACCTTGAGACTGATGCAGTCCGCCCTGCCGCGCGGGTGCGTAAGCGCGCGCTGCAACATCCCGACAAGTTCCTTTTCGACGAGTGGAGACTCTTCGAGCAGCCGTTCGGCTCCGGACAGGTGCTGCCCTTTCGCTGTGGCATGCATGCGAATGTTGAGTAAATTCCCTGACATGGCGGTGAAACTAGCATGCAGAAGGAGCCTTGTCAACCAGACACCAGGGCAAGGTTGACAAGGCTGGCGACGTTCGAATATTGACGATCGGCGAACGAACTGCGATAACTATCCTATTGCGTGACAGAGGACTTCATGACAAACCTTCACCTGCTCCAGGCCGCCACGGTGTGCTATACGCTCTCCGTCCTTGCCTACCTGACACAGCTCATGCTGCACAAGAGCTGGCTGCAGCGCGCCGCCCTGTTGCTGGTGTCAAGCGGCTTCCTGCTGCAATCGAGCTGCCTTGCCTGGCGTTGGCACCTTGCCGGGTTCCTGCCGGTCACCAATCTCTTTTCCACGCTGTTCTTTTTCAGCTGGGCCCTGGCGGCCTGCTATCTGTACTTTGAACTGCGCTACCGGATCGGTGCGTCAGGGCTGTTTGTGATGTTTCTCAATCTGCTCCTGCTGAGCGTCGCCCTGCGCCGGGACGCAGCGATTCCGCCTCTGGTCGCGGCTCTCGACACGCCCTTTTTCAGTCTCCACATCGCTTTTTCTTTCCTCGGCTATGCCCTGTTTGCAATGGCCTTTTCGCTGGGAGGGCTTTACCTGATCCAGCGGTTCATGCCGAACCGGCATCTCCCCGATCTGAGCCTGCTGCGCAAGCTCAATGAAGAGGCAATTTTCCTCGGTTTCGCCCTGTTCACCCTCTGCCTGGTGATCGGTGCAGTCTGGGCCTACTGGGCCTGGGGCTACTATTTTTCCTGGAACATCAAGGGGATCTGGTCCTTCCTGGTGTGGTTGTTCTATGCCGGCATGTGCCATGCGAAATTCATCAGGCGCTGGCAGGGCACGGGTTACGCGCTGCTGTCGATCGCCGGCTTCGGGGTTGTCCTGTTTACCTATCTGGGGATCGGCCTGCTGCTCGACAGCAACCACCCGCTGGAGTAGCGAACGATGGTGATGCGCATCTGGAACCTGTTCTGCTCGCTGAAACTGGCTATCTGGCTGGCCTCCATTGCCACCCTGCTGCTGATGGGGGGGTCCCTGCTGGTCCCGTTCAATGGCCGGGTCTTCGGTTCGATGGACCAGGTCCCCTTCGCGACCTGGCTGAGCGACACGGCCAGTAAACAGCTTTCTCTGACCTGGTGGTTCTGGCTGGCGGCCCTGATTATGATCCTGTTCGGGCTCAATACGCTCTGTTGCTTCCTCGACTGGCTGCTGCATATCAGGTCCCGCTGGCGCAAAGCGGGCGAATACCTGCTGCACCTGGGGGTGGTGCTGGTCCTGCTGGCCTACATCTGGGGCAGTTTCGGCGGCTGGCGGAATCCGGGCCTGCAGCTCAGGGTCGGCGTACCGGTTGCGCTCCCGCAGTGGCCGGGCCACACCCTGCGACTGGACGAGTTCACCCCGCTCTTTTCCGGCACAGGTCCGCCTCAGGACATGATCAGCCAGCTCACCCTGCTGGAGAACAACGAGGAGCGTCTTTCCGCCAGGGTCGGCATCAATGCCCCGCTGCTGCACAACGGCCTGGTGATTACCCCGGTGTCCTTCGGCCAGGAACCGGTCGGACTGCGCTTTGCCGCGCCTGACGGCACCCGTCACGAACTGCTCAGCGGCGGGTTGCTCGATCTGAAAAACGGCAGCGAACTCCGGCTGCTGCGCTTTGTCGCCGACCTGCAGCAGCGCAGTGATGGCAGCCTCTACTTCCGCGACGACCGCCTGGGGGTCCCGGCCTACGAGGTGCACATCAGCTATGCCGACGGCGGCAGCTGGCGGGGCTGGTACCTGCCCACCAAAGGCCTGCCTCGCCAATTGAAGATGGCCGGCTTCAATCTGCAGCCGGTCGCGCCCGTCTACCAGAGCTACAGTGTCCTGACCGTCAACTACGATCCTGGTGCCCGGCTGGCTGCTATCGGCGCCACGCTGATGACGATCGGGGTCCTGCTGGCGCTGGTCTCTTTCTACCGCAAGCGGACCCGTCAAGACCGGCCTGAAATCTGAAGATTTACTTTATTAAAATCTTGTCATTATTTTAAATTCTGCTATATTAAAGGTTACTTTAAGGAGGAGGAGCATGACCGACGAAAGAGTTTTGGTCGTTGATCACATTGACGACCGGCGCGAGCACCTGGCCGAGCTGATTTCCAGCCAGGGAATCAATGTCCTGCAGGCGTCAACCTGCGAGGACTGCCTCTCCCTGCTCGCACATGAAAAAGTCGGAATTATCCTCAGCGAAACGGAACTGCCGAAGAAAAGCGGCCTGTTCCTGCTCAAGGAAGTCAAGCACAGCAGCCCCGACACCGAAGTCATCCTGCTGACCCATAACGCGTCCTCGTTTAACCTGCTGCAGGCCCTGCGCCTGGGGGCCTATGACTTCATCGTGCGCCCGATAGACACCGGGGAAATTCTTTTCAACACCCTGGGTCGGGCCTTTACCCACCGGCATCATCTGCAGCAGCGGGAAGATCTGCTGCAGGAACTGGAGACCAAGAACCGCAAGCTCAACCAGACCTTGCACCGGATGCAGTCGCTGACCGACGCTATCGCAAAAATTGCCGCGCTGAGCGACATCCAGAAGTCCTTCACGACCCTGCTGGAGGTCGCCATCAAGGACCTCTCAGCCCGCTCCGGATTTGTCGCGCTGTTTGACAAGAAGAACGAGAACCTCGGCATCAAGGTCAGCCGTGGAATCGGCAATGTCGCCAGCCAGAAATTTGCCCGGCAGCTGCCCGCCGGACTGACCACCGCCATCGCCCATCAGGCAAAAGACCTGCTGGTGGCCTCTGCGCTCCCCAATGCCCTGGCGACCATGCTCAACAGCCACGAAGAACAGCTCTACAGTTTCCCGGGATTGATTGCGGTTCCGCTGAGGATCAAGGAGAGACTCGCCGGGATGCTGTTCATCTCAGGCCATCAGAAGAACAGCCACTTTGCCGATCATGACCTGCTCTACCTGACCCAACTCGTCCAGCACACCCAAATCCAACTGGAGAAGGACGGCCTGATCCACCAGCTGAGCAAAAACAAAAAGGGCAATGTTACCCCGCTCAGGGCCATCGTCTCCTGAGGATGACAGTCTCTGCAAAGCGTTAAAAGGGGGAATGGCTCAATGACCATTCCCCCTTTTTTATTAGAGACTTGGTTATCAAACCTTCAGATCAATTCTTGTTTTCCAGGCGAAACAGAGCGAGATTCAGACCGCGCTGCGGATAGTGCTCGGGAAAAGCCGCACCGGCCGTATAGCTGCCGATTTTTGCCAGGCTGGGCGCTGATGCAAGAACAAGGTCATCGAGAAATCGCGGCGGCAGATGGGGCGCACTGAGGCAGGCAAGGACTTCGCCGCCGGGGTTCAACAGCTCCGGGAGTCTGCGCACCAGCTTCGGCCAGTGACGTTCGGCGGTAAAGCTCTTCCCCTGGGTGGCGGGCGGGTCACAGACAATCAGATCGAACGGCCCCAACCTGCGCAGTCGGCTCTGGCTGCGGAACAGCTCGTGGGGCAGAAAACTGACAGCGCGGAGATCCTGACTGTTGAGCTGATGGTTGATCCGCCCCAGATCGAGGGCACCGCGATTCATGTCAAGGTTGACGACCCTGCTGGCCCCGCCTGCCATGGCGGCCACCGAGAAGCTGCAGGTATAGGCAAACAGGTTCAGCACCGACCGGTTGCCGCTCCGTTCCCGGACCACCGCTCTACCGCTCGCCATATCGGGGAAGAATCCGACATTCTGCGCATCGCCAAGACGCAAGCGAAAGCGGAGACCATTTTCCATGGCGTCAACCGTGGCCGGAAGTCTTCCGCTGAGGAGCCTGCCCGGAGCATTGACCAGAAACCGTTCCTGCAGCCAGACGGCCTGCAGGTCGGGGAGCAGCTCCGCCAGCAGGCAGCAGAGCTGCCGCAGCCAGTCATCGTCCCGCTGACGGTAGAGGGTCACCAGCACGACCGGAGGATAATAGTCGATGAGCAGATCTTCATAGCCGGGAAAACAGTGCCCACGGCCATGAAACAGCCGGCCGGATTCACCCTGCGCCGGAAGTCGCTGCAGAATCTGCTGCCGCACCACCGTCAGCATCATGCCCCACGCGGGGAGAGGCAATCGGCAAACGCGTCGACAACCCGATCGATATCCCGGGAATCGACATCCAGGTGGGTCACCAGGCGCAGGTCTCCGTAGCCGCCGACCAGGATACCGCGCTCGGCGAGAAAAGATTGCAGCGTCACAAGCCGGCTCTTGGCAGCCCGGACAAAGACCATGTTGGTCTGCACAGCGCCGGGATCAATCTCTATGCCATCCAGGCCACTCAACCCCTCCGCCAGCCGGCGTGCGTTGTGGTGATCTTCAGCCAGCCGCTCGACCTGTTCGGTCAATGCCAGAATCCCCGCCGCCGCCAGAACACCAGCCTGACGCATGCCGCCGCCAACGACTTTGCGCCAGCGCCGAGCCGTGCCTATCAATGCAGCGGAGCCGCACAAAACCGACCCGACCGGCGCCCCGAGGCCTTTGGAGAGACAGATCGACACGGAGTCGTAGTGACGGGTAATCCGTTCCAGGGGGACCTGCTGCTGAACCGCGGCGTTGAACACCCGGGCGCCGTCAAGGTGGATGGCAAGACCATGTTCGCGGGCCAGAGAGGCGGCAGACTGCTGGTAATCCAGCGGCAGAACCTTACCGGCCTGGGTGTTTTCCAAACAGAGCAGCCGGGTGTTGGCAAAATGGCAGTCCTGCGGCTTGATCGCCGCAGCAACCTTCTCCAGGTCCAGGCTGCCGTCGCTGGCGAAATCGAGCGGTTGCGGCTGGATACTGCCCAGCACCGCCGCCCCGCCGCCCTCATAGCGGTAGGTGTGGGCCGTCTGGCCGGCGATATACTCATCGCCCCGCTGACAATGGCTCAGCAGGGCCAGCAGGTTGCTCTGGGTCCCACTGCAGACGAACAGGGCGGCCTCCATGCCCGCCAACTCCGCTGCCAGTCCTTCCAGACGGTTGACGGTGGGATCCTCACCATAGACATCATCCCCGACCTCTGCGCTCGACATCAGCTTGCGCATGGCAGCCGTCGGCCTGGTGACCGTGTCGCTGCGCAGATCAATGATTTTCATCAATCTCTCTCCTTGGGCAGACAATCATCCCGAAAGCAGTCATGGGTGTCGCTCCACTGGAGCTCCTCCACCGCCGCAGTCGCAAAAAAAAGAAGCTGTCTCCGCGCAACAGCTTCTTTGTTTGCACACGCATTCCCCGGCGGTCGCTCAAAAATAATACTTACCGCCGATGTTGATCGTTGTCAGGTCATAATCCGAGCTATCGATCAGCATCATGTACTCCAGGCCGATGGCGAGACGCTCCCCGACCTTGAAGTCGACTCCGGCGCCATAGGAGAGGCCGACCTCTTCGCCATCTGCCGGAAATGCGCTCCCTCCCGCCGCCATATCTGCCCTGGTCACCCCGATGATTCCGTACAGCTCAACGGTCTGATACGGGAGAATCCCCCGCGCGTAGAGGCCGACAAAATTATCCAGCTCGTAATCGATCCCGCCCTCACGTGTGTCGGACAGTGAGAAGCCGAGCCGCGCCTCCAGAGCTGTGTTCTGGCTCAGATAGGAACCGAACCGGACTGAGGCGGCATCCAGATCAATACTGTCTCCCCCGTCCGCCTCAAAATCCGTCAGCATATAGTCAAAACCGAAATAGGATTGATATTCTTCGAGTGCCGCTGCCGGAGACGCCCACATGAGCAGACCCGCCAGCACAGAGAACAGGGCCAGTCGTTTCATCTTTTCTCTCCTTTTCAGGGTTTGGTGTTTTCGCGCCGATCTTCGCCGCCGTAAAGCGCCTTTTTGTTTTCACGGACAGGGTCAACCCCCAGGGTAACCCATCCGTCACTGCGCCGGAACTTGTGGATCTTGCCGCTGCTGATCAGATGCCGCAGAAGCGGCTGCCGCACCATTTCCGTGTTTCCATCGTGATACATGACCCGAATCATCATCGCGCTCAACCCCCTTTGCAGATCTTTTCAAAAGATACCACCCCGCCCCGCCAAAACAAGTCGTTCAGAACGATTTACAACGGCTCGAAGACTCCGCCACAGTGGCGATGGGTATATTGATAACGACGGCTGAGTCGCCTGAGACGCTGCAGTTCAGCGCCACAGGTGCGGCAGACGGCAACCGTCTTCAGCCGCTCCTTGGCAAGCCTGCTCAGCACGTCACTACGGCCCCTGACCTTACCGTCAAGTCCGAGCTGTTCCGCCCAGCGTGTCCAACCGGAACCATGCGCCTTGCGATAGCGTTTCCCCGGCTGGTTGCTCAGATGATCGCAGAGATGGGCCAGCTCATGGAGAAACGTATCCCTGAGCGTTTGCGGCTCCTGGGCGAATTGAAGCCTGATGCAGATCGGCTGACCGGCCCTGGACACATAACTTCCAAGGCTGCGGACAGCAGAACTCCGCCGCACCGGCAGGGCCGAGATGGTCTCCAGCAGGCGCTCTCCTGACGATTGCTCCACCACCTGCCGGACCAGGGACCAGACACCCAGCTTCCGGGCCATGCTGCTGACGGAATATTCCACATTAAAATCCTGACGAAAAAGGCTCCCGCAACTGCGGGAACCTTTCAGACGTATCTGATCCTGGGAGACAGGCGCCGGTCACTGCGCCGCTCCAGGCCGACGTATCCGGACTTTTCCCGGATGCGCACCGGATGCACGCCGACAACCGCCCAGCTATCGCCGCGCAGGAACTGTTTTATCCTACCGATTGCCAGGAGATGGGTCAGCATGGGGGCCTTGACGAAATCAAGGGTCCCGTTATGATACATAACCAGAATTTCCACGCGCCGCATCTCCTTTACTGGTGGCAGATTCTAATCGGTTTTTTTCAGCAAGACAAGACTATATCAGGACACGTCGAGATTCCCGTTTTGCAACAGGCCCCCGGGGGGATCCCATGGTGAAGGCTGAGTTCCTCTCGTTGCCCGGCTCTACCCAAATGCGACATCACCCTGCGCATTTGCACGTGATCCGCTGTAGCGCTATGATGCGACCTTGCCCATATCGGAGTCGTCATGAAAAAGCCATTGTTACACATCTTCCGCAATACACCATTCGGCCGCGAAACCTTATTGCAATCGGCCTATTTCTGTCATCGCACGCAATTGCCGTTGTCGATTTACCTGCCTGAATCAAAAAGTTTTCTTCTCTATTTTGATTCCGAGGTGGTCCAGGTCGACCTGGATGACAGGGAGGATGTGTCATTTAACTTCAGGAATGCTGCCCCACCGTGTCGTATATGAGGGAGAGAGATTCACCTGTTTCATAAACCAGTCCTTTTGAGGACGTTGACCTCCGAACCAGACTTTTCCTCTACCACTGAAGTTGATGCTATCGATGGTCTGCATCAGGATATCATTCGACCGGCGATCGGATTCTGTATCAAACAGGCTGAGTTGAACACGATTCGGCGGGCAGAAATCACCCAGCATGACTCCCGCCTTTGCATAGCGATAACCTTCTTTCCATATGTCATGGAACAAACGCGCCGACAACCCCAGGACGTCTCGGGTATCAGAGCTCGGTCGGAGCAATGTGCCGGTCGCCGAGTTTGCGTAGCCGGGGCCGGCCTTATCAAACGGACTGGTGCGGATGAACACATTGACCATCCGGGCCAGCTGTTTTTCGCTTCTGAGCTTTTCAGTGGCACGGGCCGCAAATTCACAGACGGCCTGCTTGAGATCAGCGTAATGGGTAAGCTTCTCTCCGAATGACCGGGAACAGACAATCTGCTGTTTCGGTTTTGACGACTCTGCCAGTGCGAAGCAGCTTTCTCCATTCAATTCACAAACCGTCCGTTCCAGGACCACCGAATAAAGTCTCTTGATTTGGCGAGGGTTCATCTGGGCAAGCTGCAAGGCTGTCTTTATGCCATACCGATGCAGCGTCTTGGCATGCCTTCGCCCGACACCCCAGATTTCAGAAACAGGGGTAATTCCCAGCAGCCGCTGCTGCCTTGACGGATCTCTCAGGTCCACCACCCCCTGGGTCGCCTTAAATTTCTTGGCTGCAGAGTTGGCGAGCTTTGCCAGCGTCTTCGTGGGTGCGATACCAATACAAACGGGCACCCCCACATGTTGCGCTACGGTTGAGCGGATCTTCTGCCCATAATCATTCAGTGAGTGAATTCCGGACAGGTCAAGAAAAGCTTCGTCGATAGAGTAAACCTCGACATACGGGCTGAACTGTTCCAGTGTCTGCATCACCCTCGCTGAGATATCCCCATAGAGCGAGTAGTTGGACGAAAAGACCTGAATCCCGTGCCTTTTCACCTCGCCGCGAATCTTGAACAGGGGCACAGCCATCTTGACCCCCAGGGCCTTGACCTCTGGGCTGCGGGCGACGACACAGCCATCGTTATTCGAGAGAACAACAATTGGGACGTTTTTCAATTCGGGACGGAACAGTCGCTCACAGCTGGCGTAAAAATTATTGCAGTCGACGATGGCAAAGGTCCGGTTCATGAGTGGCGCAAGCTATGAACAACTGAAGTCGCGACACCAAAGACTTCAAGCTCGGCGTCTTCGGCAAGCTCGATCGGGGGATATTGGTGGTTCATCGCAACGAGCCTCATTCTGGGCCTCATCTCCAGTCTCTTGACGGTCAACTCTCCGTCCACGGAGACAATCACGATATCTCCATGCGAGGCGGTAATCGACCGGTCAACAACCAGTACGTCACCAGGAAAAATACCGGCATCGACCATGGAGTCCCCGGCTGCGCGGACGAAGTAGGTCGCGGCAGGATTCCGGACGCAAAGTTCATTCAGATCCAGCTTCCGCTCACAATAGTCGGTCGCCGGGCTGGGAAAACCTGCGGTCACCGCATCCAGGAACAGCGGGATACCGAGTTGCTCAAAGTCACCACTCTCGCCAATATTTACGACTGACACGCTATCTCCTGACATCTGTCTCTGTTTTTCGCTATAAATTCAACAAAGTTCATCGGGCACAGGCGTCCGGTTTTCAGCAAAACGCCATGGTCATGCCCCCAGGTCGCGGAAAACACCTGTCACCTTGCCGACAAGCTGGATCTCTTCGCCGGGGTAAACCAGGATCGGTTTCAGGGTCTTGTTTTCTGGCTGCAAACGGATCAACTGCGGTTCGCGAAAAAACCGTTTCAGGGTCGCCTCGCCATCCAGTATCACGACGACGATGTCACCGTTTTGAGCGGTGCTCTGCGGCTTGACGATGGCCATGTCCCCGTCCTGGATATGCGCCTCGATCATTGAATTTCCGGTCACCCGCAGCACAAACGAGTCGGCTGACTTGACCAGGCCGGCATCGACGGCCAAATAGTCTTCAACCGCTTCAACGGCCAGCCGTGGAGGTCCGGCCTGAACCTCGCCGACCAGCGGCAACGAGAACATGCGCCCGGTGCGGGAGAGGACAATCCCCAGGGAACTGCCCTTCTCGCGCTGAATGTAGCCTTTCTTCTCCAGAGCGGCCAGATGCCGGATCACTCCGAGGTTCCCGGAAACA
The DNA here is from genome assembly GCA_002869695.1 of Desulfuromonas sp. Taxonomy (GTDB): domain Bacteria; phylum Desulfobacterota; class Desulfuromonadia; order Desulfuromonadales; family Geopsychrobacteraceae; genus BM509. The sequence continues at coordinate 20,838 of PKUD01000173.1, forward strand.
CCCAGATGACGGGCAATCTCCTGCAGGGTCGGCGGGAAACCGTGACTGGCAACATAATGAACGATAAAGTCGTAAACCTGCTGCTGACGCTGAGTGAGAGTGCGCATGGCAAAACCTTCCGTACTAGTTATTTTAAAGTAACTATCACGCCCCGATTGAACTGTCAATCATTGTCATCCCGGGACAGAAGGCACAAACAGGTTCAGGCGGCCGGATGTCGGAAAAGTCCTGTTTTCAGGTGACGTCATCGCCCTGTTTCTGTAATGATGAACAGATGGAACTGGAAAAGCAGAAAATGACCGTCGGCACGGAAGACTGGCTGAAGATCCCGCCGGAGCTTGATGATGGCCTGAGCCGGAAGGGACTGAGCAAGCGCCAGGCGCGGCGCTGGGCCCTGGTGCTTGAGGCCCGCCGGCTCAGCTACCGGAATGAACGGGACGACGAAGGCTGGCAGCTGCTGATCCACCGGGAGGATTTCCAGAGGGCGTTGCGCGAGTTGCGGCACTTTGAAGAAGAGAACCGCAACTGGCCGCCGCCGCTGCCGGAAGAGAAACCTCTGCAGGACAACCACCTGGCGACACTTTCAGTCCTGATGCTGCTGGCGACTTTTCATAACCTGACCCTGCTGGACCTTAACCTGGCCGGCCACACCCCGGTCGACTGGAACCTGCTCGGCAACGCCCATGCCGGAAAAATCATGAATGGCCAGTGGTGGCGGCTGGTTACCGCGCTCTGCCTGCATGCCGACTGGCTCCACCTGCTTGGCAACCTGGTTATCGGCGGCGTTTTCATCGTCCGCCTCTGCCGCGATCTCGGCTCCGGACTGGCCTGGAGCCTGTTGCTCATGTCCGGCGGTACAGGCAACCTGCTCAACAGCTATCTGCAGCAACCGGACCACCGGGCTGTGGGAGCCTCCACTGCGATCTTTGGTGCCGTCGGCATCCTGGCGGCACTCAGTCTGGTGCGTTATCGCCACAACCTGCGCCGCCGCTGGCCGTTGCCGGTAGCCGCGGCCCTGGGGCTGCTGGCTCTGCTCGGCGCAACCGGCGAGCGAACCGATGTAGGTGCACACCTGTTCGGATTTTTCTGCGGTTTCGGCATCGGCTTTCTCGCCGAGAATCTGATCGGACGACTGGGGGCACCCGGCCCACAGCTCAATCGGCTGCTGGCTCTCGGCTGTGTCGCGGTGGTTGTCACATGCTGGTGGCTGGCCCTCTGAATGACGGGACACACTCATAGGGGACGGATTCCATTTTAGCAGGGGGAAATTGACATGCGCAGGGATATCGATAAACTTTGAACGTTAACCTCGGACCGACAAAGGATATGGGATGAAATCGTTTATCATTGGGGCGGCAATTTTCGCCGCCGGGGTCGCCTTCTTTCTGGTTTTTTATGAGCATCCTTTTTTTGATTCAGGCCCTGAAACCTCAGCGGTTGTCGAACAACCCGGCGAGCAGGTTGCGCAGCCTCCAAGCGTAAAGTATCCGGTCCCGCAACCTCAACCGCCGGCCCAGACCGAATCAGCTGTGGAACCTGCGCCGACGGAACAGGAGCCAGGGTCTCTGCCCGAGCAGAACCAGACCCTCGAAGGGCATCTCGCGGAACTGATCCAGCAACAAAACCTGTTCGGCCTGCTGCAGTTGGACAATCTCATTCAGCGCTTCGTCGTTACCATTGACAGTCTACCGGAAAAACGGGTGTCCCAGCACCTTCTCCCGCTCAAGCCCCCACCGGGAAAATTCATGGTCACCGGCGGCAGAATCAGCCCGGAGAATTCAAAGCGATACGGCCTCTACCTGCAGATGATCGATACCCTCGGCATCGATCGGGCGATATCCCTCTACGTCCAGTTTTATGACCGTTTCCAGGCGGCCTACCGTGAGCTCGGCTATCCCCAGGGTCATTTCAACGATCGTTTCGTTGCCGTCATCGATCACCTGCTGGCAACCCCGGCGACGGACACGCCCCTCGAGGTTGTCCAGCCACTGCTGGTCTATAAATATGCGGATCCCGACCTGGAAAAGCTCTCCGCCGGGCAGAAGATGCTCTTGAGGATCGGTGCTGAAAACCGCAACCGGATGGAAAGCATTTTACGGGAACTGCGCCAACGGCTCACCTCGCTTGCAGAAACGAAGCCGGGCTGAGGTGACGTCTCCATCCGGCAGTCAGACAATCCCGGTTTCATCCGTCTCGCTTGTGGCGACATCCTCCGGCGTTTCCAGGCTGATCCTGCCCAGCACGCCGGATCTCAATTCCCGCAGAAAAATTTCCGCCGCGCGGTGGCTGTCAACCTCGCCACCGCTGAGCAGGCAGCCGCGCCGACGGCCGATCTGTTCCAGTCCGAGCGCAGCCGTTTCCGGCGGCTGCTCCAGCTTGTAGCGCGTCAGCACCGCCTGCGGGTAACGCTGCAGCATGAACTCCAGCGCGAACTGGGCAACGCCGATATAGTCGATCGCGTTATCGCCGATTGCCCCGCTGGTGGCGAGGCGTCGCGCACCGATCGGGTCATCCAGGGCCGGCCAGAGCAGGCCGGGGGTATCAGACAGAAGCACCCCGTTGCGCAGATCGATCTGCTGCGGACAGGTCGTGATCGCTGGCTTGTCCCCGACCCTGGCGATTTTTTTCCCGGCCAGGGTATTGATCAGAGTCGACTTGCCGACATTCGGGATACCGACCACCATGACCCGCAAGGATCGCCCCGGCTTACCGCGGCCGGGGACCAGGTTCCGACAGAGGTTGATGATCCGGGACACATCGGCCCGTTTCCTGGCTTCGATCGGCAGGGCGCGCACTCCGGCATGCTGCTCAAAATAACGGATCCACTCGCGGGTGACCAGCGGATCAGCCAAGTCATTTTTATTCAGCACCTTCACACAGGGTTTGTCGCGGCGGATCCGTTCCAGCATCGGGTTGGCACTGCTGACCGGCAGGCGCGCATCCAGCACCTCGATAAACAGATCTATCTTCGGCATCAGGTCGATGATCTGCTGCCGCGCTTTTTTCATGTGTCCAGGGTACCAATCGATAATCATCTTTTACTCGTTTGCAGGCGGTTAAAATTATTTTGTTCTTTTCTCGATGGGCAGACCTGCCCGACGCCAGCCGGTCATATGCCCCTCAAGCAGTTCCAGTCTGACATAGCCGAGCCCGCGCAGAACCCGCATGGCCAGTTGTGCCCGCGGGCCATGTTCGCAGGTGATCACGATCAGCTGCTGCTTATCCTGCGGAAGCCTGACCAGACGCAAGAGAATTTTCGTGAGAGGCGCATGCAGCGCCTGCGGGATATGCCCGGAACGGTATTCCAAACCACTGCGGACATCCAGAATTTCTGGGGCGCCACCGGTGGCGAGCTGACGGGCCAGATGCTGTGCCTGCATAAATCTCTCCGGTAAAAGGTTTGCCCCCGGGAACCCCGGTGACAAAGAACCGGTATCTATAGCACTTTGCTACAGAAACGACAATCCTGTCAGTACGATCATTCCCGCTCCCGGCCACAGGACCAGCAGGCGCCGAAATGCCCCTCAAGCCATTCTTGGCACGTGGGGCACTGCCACGGCCCGGCATCGGATCCGGCCGAGTTCAGCCAGCCATCAAGGAGTAACTTTGCCCGGGGGAACATCTCCTCATCAATCACCCAGAGTTCCGGAAAACATTCCGTCATCGGGATTTCCCCCATGGCGACCGCCAGATCCACATTTTTCAGCAGGCAGGCTATCCCCTCTTTCGCCAGAACGGTCTTCAGCAAGCTGGCCTGCGGTCGCTCCCACAGTCCGAATGTATGCAGCTTTTTCATAACAACAGCATATCAGCTTCGCCGTCGAAGTGGCATAACTTCCTTTAAAGTGAAACAGTTCAAGTAATTTGAGATATACAGAGGCATCGGCTCTCTGGTAATCTGATGTTTTATGGATAAAAATATTGGGAGGGTTTCATGGGTCAGAAGAAGAACGATTCAAGCCGAGACAAACTGGGAGAGCTGCTGATCAGTGAGCACGCGCTGACCAAGGAACAGCTGCAGAATGCTTTGCGCAGACAGAACCAGACCGGAGGACGTCTCGGCTCAAAACTGGTTGAATTGAACTACATCGAAGCCGACAAACTGGTGGACTACCTGTCCCTGCAGTTAAATCATCCCGTCACCAATTTACTTAAAATCCGTTTTGACCCGAGGGCCCTGGCCCTGCTGACCTTCGAACAGATGAAAAGCTATCAGGCGATCCCGGTCTGCTTCGACGACCAGAACAGGCTCATTGTCGCCATTGCGGAATCGAGCGAAAACGAGCAGTATGCCGAGCTCCCCTTTGTGATCGGCAAACCGATCAAGCCGATCGTTGTTCCGGCCTACCAGCTTACCCTGGCGTACAAGGAGATCAGGGAGCGGATGAATAATATTCCTGATGACGGGTTCGTGCTGCTCGACCCCTTTTCTCCCGGCGCTTCACGTGCCGCTCAGCTCGCTGAAGAAAGCTTCCCCCGGATCTGGACGCTCTTCAAAACGCTCAGCACGTCAGGTGCTTCAGACTTGCTGCTGGTGGCCGGAGCCATCCCCAGCCTCAAGAAAGACAATGAGATCGTCCGGCTTGATGCACCGATCCTGACACCGGAGCAGGCGGAGGTTTATGCCCGCGAACTGATGAGCAAAAGTCAGATGGATTCCTTTCAGGAATCGAAGGACATCGATTTCGCCCTGACGGATGAGGCCCTCGGTCGCTTCCGGATCAATATCTACTACCAGCGCAACAGCATTTCGATCGCGATCCGTCATATCATGGAAGACATCCCGACCCTGGAGGAACTCAACCTGCCGGCATGGCTGGAGGGCTATGCCCTCAAGTCACAGGGTCTGATCCTGGTCACCGGACCGACCGGCCATGGTAAAAGCACAACCCTGGCCGCAATGATCGACATCATTAACACCAAACGAAAAAGGAACATCATCACCATCGAGGACCCGATTGAATATCTCCATCAACACAAAAACAGCAATGTCAACCAGCGCGAGGTCGGCATCGACACCCAGTCTTTCCACAGTGGGCTGAAGCGCATCTACCGTGAGGCACCTGATGTCATCCTGATCGGCGAGATGCGCGATCGGGAAAGTATTTCCATAGCACTTGAAGCGGCCGATACGGGACACCTGGTTTTAAGCACCCTGCATGCAAATAACGCCACCCTTGCCGTCAACCGGATCATTGATGTCTTCCCCGCCCAGCACCAGCAGCAGATCCGCATGCAGCTGGCCGACAACCTGCTGCTCGCCTTCAATCAGCGGCTGCTGAAAACCGAAGACAACAAACGCCGGATTCCCGCGTATGAAAAGCTCACCAACAGCTACCGGGTGGCCAACATGATCCGTGAGGGCCAGGCGCATAAAATTCGCACCCAGCTGGTGGGTACGGAAGAGTTCTCTACCCTGGATGTCAGTCTTGCCAACCTGGTCAAACAGCGCAAGGTTCATCCCGATACCGCCTTCCACTTCTGCCAGGACCAGAAAAACCTGATGGATCTGCTGCGATAAAAAAAGGCCCACCCGGCGATAAGCCGGGTGGGCCTTTTGCTGACATTTAAGCGTCCAGTCTATTTTTTCATCTGCTTGCGGCTTTCCGAGGTGTCGTAGCCACCACGAATCATACTTCTGATCGAATCAACCCCCAGCGAAGTCCAGTTGATGCGCTGCAGGTCGAAAAAGTCCAAGTCCTCGTAGTGCTCCTCCCGTTCCTCGTTCTGAACGACCTGTAGTCTGCCGTGACGATATCTGATCTTAATTTTCATACGATCCCTTTCAAACAAACAGCTGATAGCGGTAACCTGGAAATGAGATATCCTAGCACAACTCAGTCGATCAATGCATCAATCGCATCAAAATTAAACCTCTCCTCGGCAAGCTTTTTCACCAGCTCAATCTTATGGGTATCTTCCGCGACCAGCTTGGACACGTCATCATTTATAATTTCAAATACATCCGTCGAGGTTCGTCCCGCTCGCATGTATGGAATCCCGCTGCTGTCGATAATCTGCTGGGTAATCCGGCTGATCGGACCAACACCGGGAATGATAATCCCTGCCAGTCGATCACGATATTCATCAATCTGATAAAGGTTTGCCAGGGTCACCATCAGCTCGTCGCGACTGCTGTTGACAATGACCAATGTGGAATCCTTGAGCAGACCCGCTACCCGCTGGGCACTGGCTGCTCCGATCTGGATATTGTGGACGATCCGTTGCGCCTCTTCCTCACTGCAGTGCAGTTCGATATCGAGCACGCTGGCGATCCTTCGCATCGTCGGGTTGGCCAGAATCGGCTGATAATTAAAACCGCCGATCACCTTGAAAGACTCATTCGCGAAGGCCATTCTGAGGTAATTCAGGGTCTGCTCCCGCTTCTGTGGAATGATTTTGTTGACCAGGGCAGCGCGCACCGGGACCCGTTGTTTCTCAAACAGCGCAAGGTTCATGTAGGCCGCATCGACAACATTCCCCAGTCCGCCACCGGTCACCAGAAGCACCGAAGCCCCGGCAACCTGAGCAATCCTGGCATTGCTGCAGCCCAGCAGAGAACCGACCCCGGAGTGCCCGGCACCTTCGATAATCAAAAAATCGTTTTTGGCGTCAAGTTCGGCGATCGCCGAAAACATCTGACTGGCAATCTGGTCGCGGGATAGCTCTCCATCCAGGACCTTCCGGGTATCTCCGGGATTGAGAACGAATGGCGACATCAGAGGCAGATCCTCTTCAAGGCCGAAAACTTTGGCCATCAGTACGGCGTCCTTGTCTGCGGGATATCCGTCCAGGGATGAGGGTTTTGGTCCAATCGGTTTGATAAAACCGACGCGATCATATTTCTTGCGGGCCATATGCATCAGTGAAAGGCTTGTTGTCGTCTTGCCACTGTTCTGGCCGGTCGCGGCAATAAAAAGCTTGCGTGCCATGGGGAAATTCCTCCGTCGTCTCACAGGATGATTGCTACCTGCATAAATTGACACGTATACAGCTACAGAGCAAGTCCTACTCTGGTTTTCTTGCCAACAAATAAACCCGTAATAGTCAGCTAGATTTGACAAGTCCCGCCAGAGAGATACCCTTGAAGAAAATCAAACGGCAGGAATAATCATGAGAAATTCAGGACTGGTTTTTTTGTTCGTGCTCCTATTTTTCGTCGATTCTCAAGCCGGGGAAACCCTCCAGATTTCCAGCCGGCTCAGCCTGCACTACGATCTCCCGAACGGATGGGTTTCAGCCGCAGAACCTCCCCAGTTTCTGGTTGATGAGATGGCCGAACACATGGAGCATGAGGCAGCAGCCAAAGGTCGCCACCCAAACAGGAAGCAATTGGAGTCAGCCGCCCGGAAAAGATATTCCGAGAATGAAGTGCTGCTTTACAACCCGCAATCTTATGCGCACATGAGTCTCGATTTCAGCCAACTGCGCCAGGGAGAAAAGCCACCAAGCCGGGACACGATCAAGCTGTCAACCCGCTATGCTGCTGAATCCTTACGGAACGAGGAGGGCGTTACAGATTTGCGAAGCACTGACACTCCGATTGAAATTAGTGGGGCCTGGTATGCTCATCGGTTTGATTCACACTACAAGCATCACGACAAAACGATGGACTTTATCGGTGTTGTCGGTTTTTCCTCAAGCTACTGGTTCTATTTCTACTTCACCGATTTTGAACGTGACGAGCAGGACAGAAAACGGGCGGAGACATTTCTCAGTACGATCAGGATCGATACCGCACCCCAATAAGGGCCGCCTCCTGGAAAAGAAGCGGCCCGGATTCTCGATGGGCAGCAGGCGTCAACTGGCCGCGGCTTTGGCTGCACCGCTGACATTCTCAAGGATTTTTTTGACGATCCCGCTGGCATCGATTCCAAGCAACGCTCTCAATTCTGCTTGAGTCCCCTGCTCGACATACTGGTCAGGGATGCCGATTCTCACCACCGGGCTCATGATCCCCGAATCAGACAACAGCTCGAGAACGGACGATCCGAATCCGCCCTGCAGGGCATTCTCTTCGGCAGTCACGACCAGGGGGCTATCGGTGGACATGTTGCAGATCAGATCAACATCCAGCGGCTTGACAAACCTTGGATCGACGACGGAAACCTCAATCCCCTTGGCGGCGAGCTGCTCCGCTGCAGAAAGGGCTTCTGTCACCATTGAGCCAACAGCAAAAACAACCGCGTCCTTGCCTTCGCGCAGAACCTCTCCCTTACCGATCTGCAGTGGTTCAACCGCTCCATCCAGAGCCAGGCCAAGACCACTGCCGCGCGGGTAACGATAGGCAAACGGACCATCAAATTGACTGGCAGTCAACATGATCCGCTTGAGTTCAAGCTCATCACGGGGAACAGCAAAGGTGAGGTTCGGGATATGCCGCAGGAAGGACATGTCAAAAACACCGTGGTGGGTCGGCCCATCGGCGCCAACCAGCCCACCCCGATCCAGGGCGAAGGTGACCGGCAGATTCTGAAGACAAACATCATGCAACACGCTGTCGTAAGCCCGCTGTAAAAACGTGGAATAGATGGCAACGACCGGTTTCAAGCCCTGACACGCCATCCCCGCAGCGAATGTAACCGCATGCTGCTCGGCAATACCGACGTCGTAAAAACGGTCCGGAAAGGTCTCAGCAAATTTTTTCAGTCCTGTCCCCTCCGTCATGGCTGCGGTAATCGCGACAATCCGCTCATCCTCCTGAGCAAGGTCGATGAGGGTCTGACCGAAAACCGAGGTATAGGATGCCGCACCCGGCTTCCCCCCCAGCACCTCTCCGGTGTCAGGATCGAAAGGACCGACCCCGTGAAATTTGGGCGGGTTCTGTTCTGCAGGTGCGAAACCCTTCCCCTTCTTGGTTGCTATGTGAAGCAGGACCGGGCCGTCAATGTGCGAGAGGTTGACCAAAGTATCCTCAAGTTCGGCCAGGTTGTGCCCGTTCAGCGGACCGAAATAATCGAAACCGAAGGCCTCAAAAAGCATCCCCGGGGTAATAAACCCCTTGAAGGACTCTTCCGCCCGTTTGGCCAGGCTGACCAGATCCTTACCGAAACCGGGAACATAGCTGAGAATATTCTCCGTTTCCTTCTTGAAACGGACGAACAGATCGGATGACATTTTTTTGCTGAGGAAGGAGGAAATCGCCCCGACGTTAGGTGAGATCGACATCTCGTTGTCATTAAGGATGACGATCAATTTCTTTTTCAGATGACCCGCATGGTTCAGGCCTTCAAACGCCATTCCTGCGGTCAGCGAGCCGTCCCCGATAACCGCGATAACCCGGTTGTTATTGCCGAATGTCTCGTTGGCTGCAGCAAACCCGAGTGCGGCGGAAATGGAGGTGCTTGAGTGGCCAACATCAAACGCGTCGTGTTCACTCTCCTTGCGCTTAGGGAACCCGCTCAACCCGTTCAACTGGCGCAGGCTGTCGAACTGTTCCAGGCGGCCGGTCAGCAATTTGTGCGCATAGGCCTGATGGCCGACATCCCAAATGATCTTGTCTTGCGGAGAATTAAAAACACGGTGCAGGGCAATGCTCAGTTCGACAACGCCGAGAGACGAACCCAGGTGTCCACCGTTACGGGAAACTGTCTGAATAATCTGCTGGCGCAGTTCATCCGCAAGCTGGGTAAGTTCAGCACTTGTAAACTGTTTCAACTCTGCAGGCGATTTAAGCTTGGGCAATATCTGTGTCATTGCTATTCATTTCCTCTTTGTAGTTTTCAGCGGGGCCGGATATGTCAGGCCACTTCCGCGACAAACGAATGGAACCTATACCAAAAAATAACCTGCTGCGAGACAAAAGCAAGCTGCCGGCGCTTAAAAGGAACGATCAACGATATAGCTGGCAATTTCTCGCAAAGGGCGCGCAGAGCCATCGAATGAATCTAGCGCGGCAAAGGCGAGATCGCGCAGTTCGCGCGCCCGGCCTCGCGACTCAGCCAGACCGATCAGTGCCGGATAGGTCGCTTTGCCACGTTCTTCGTCGCTGCCGACGTCTTTTCCCAGCAATTCCTGGTCAGCCACGATATCAAGGATATCATCGGCAACCTGAAAGGCCAGACCTGCCGCCTGGCCATAACGGACCAGAGCCTGCTGCTGTTCTGCAGACGCTCCGCCGATCAGGGCGCCACATTCAATCGCCGCGCAGATCAGGGCACCGGTCTTGTGGGTGTGAATATACTCCAGCGTGGGCAGGTCAATCTCCTTGCCTTCAGACTCCATATCAACGACCTGTCCGCCGACCATGCCAAGGGAGCCGGCACTTTTAGCCAGGATATGGATGACCTGGCTGCGGGTTTCAGCAGCCAGTCCCTTCGCGAGATTTGAATTGGACAGCAGGACGAACGCTTCAGTCAACAGCCCGTCACCGGCCAGGATAGCCAGAGCTTCGCCATAAACCTTGTGATTGGTGGGCTTTCCGCGACGCAGATCATCATCGTCCATAGCCGGGAGATCATCATGAATCAGCGAATAGCTGTGAATCATCTCGATGGCACAGGCAGCGGGCAGCACCTGTTCCATATTTCCATCAACAGCTTCACAGGCAGCCATCATCAGGACCGGGCGCAGCCGCTTCCCTCCGGCAAATACCGAATAGCGCATCGAATCATGAAGGCTTGCAGGCAAGGTGGTGGCCCTGGGCAGGAAACGGTCAAGGGCGTCCTCGACCATCCTCACCCGCTCCTGCAGATAGGGTTTCAACTGCCAATCTGTCGCATCATTCATCGAAGGGCTCCCGGGAAAAACTTCCATCCTCCTGCTGCTGTAATTGCTCAACTTCAAGTTCCGCCTTTTGCAGGGCCTTGCGGCAAACACTGATATCCTTGACAGCCGTTTTGAATATTTTCATCGACTGGTCCAGGGTCAGCTCTCCCCCTTCAAGCTGCTCCACAGCCGCCTCGAGATTTTTTATCGCTTCTTCATAGCCGTTCTTGGTGACCATCCATGTACTCCATGAGGTATTTGCTCCGAAACACTGCTGTTCATATCATTTTATCTGCACAACCCTGGCGAGCAACTCACCCCGGAGGATGCGCAGACGCAGGACGTCGTCCACTTCGGCCTGGTCCGGAGACTGTAACAGCGCTCCGCTGCTCTCCAGCTGGACAATAGCATAACCACGCTCCAACACTTTTAAAGGTGAGAGCGCATCAAGCTTTCCCGCA
>PKUD01000214.1 GCA_002869695.1 Desulfuromonas sp.
AGTGATAGACCTCGTGGCCCATGATCTTGTTGAGGATCCGTTTGAGGACCGGAAAGACCTCGATATCCCGATTATAATTGATGGCGGTCTCGTTGTATTTCTCAAGGTGATAGGGGTCGATCATGTTGAAATCCCCCAGGTCCGCCGTTGCCGCTTCATAGGCGACATTGACCGGATGCTTCAGCGGGATGCTCCAGATCGGGAAGGTTTCGAATTTAGCGTACCCTGAGTTCACGCCCCGCTTGTGCTCATGATACATCTGCGACAGGCAGGTGCCGAGCTTGCCGCTGCCCGGCCCGGGGCCGGTGACGATCACCAGGGGATGGGTGGTTTCGATGTAGTCGTTGGCGCCGTAGCCTGCATCGCTGACGATCGTATCGACATCGGTGGGATAGCCCTTGGTGTAGCGGTGGGTGTAGACCTTGATATGGCGTCGTTCCAGCTTGTTCTTGAAAATATTGACCGCGGGCTGGTCTTCGAAGCGGGTGATGACCACGGCCGTGACGTCGATTCCCCAGCTGCGCAGGTCGTCGATCTGGCGCATGACATCGACATCGTAGGTGATGCCGAAATCTGCCCGCATCTTGCGCCGCTCGATGTCCCCCGCGTAGATACAGAGGATGATGTCCGCGTTCCCTTTAAGCTTCTGCAGGAGCTTCATTTTGACATTGGGTGAGAACCCGGGCAGGACCCTGGCCGCGTGGTAATCGAACATGATCTTGCCGCCGAATTCCAGGTAGAGCTTGTTGTCGAACGTCTGCACCCGCTCGAGGATCTTTTCGTGCTGTTCCTGAAGGTACTTTTCGTTGTCGAAGCCGGCAGCCTTGCCCATAGGGAAACATCCTCCATTGGTGGATCAGATTATAAAAACAGGGAGTTGTCAGCGAGTGATCGGTATCGGCGGGCCTGAATCATCCTTTATGCCGATAGATTCGGTTCCCTATCGATCCTCATCTCTTCTACAGCATGCCTCAAACCTTGTCAAACAAGGTTCGCTGGAGCGAAAAAAATCAGGGCATAATCCCTGTTTTGATGTTGGTAAAATGTTCCTCGGTCACTATCACGAGACAAAAACGCACTCGTCCAAAATGTCCTTCTCGACCAACTCCTGCAAAACCCCCGTACACTTCTTTTTCATCAGATCCCTGAGCAACCGCGCCGCCGGTGTAAGCAGCTACCGGCTCGGGTAGATCAGCCAGAGTTCCGTCGTCCCGGGTGTGAACCCGGCCATGGCGTTGACCACCCGACCCGATAACAGATCATCAGCCATGTCGAGGGCCGATTTCACCGCCAGTCCTTGCCCCGCCACACACCAGCGCCGTACCAGATCACCGTCGTTGGAGGCCCGGTTGCCGCTCATCTTGATTTTATAATCTGTCTCACCGTCCGAAACCTCCCAGCTGTGTGACTGCCTTGGAAGAATGAAATTGTTGTAAACTGATGGCAGGAGAACCGACGGCGCTGAACGATTAACAGAAAGGGACAGGCCATGGCAAGCTCAACTCTGCAGGATCGTGCAACGGGTGCTCTTTTGGGCGCACTGATCGGTGACGCACTGGCTCTTGGCCCGCATTGGTATTACAACCTTGAGGAGCAAAGACGCGACTACGGTGAATGGATCAGCGACTATACCGATCCGCAACCGGACCGTTACCACGCCGGCCTGAAGGCCGGGCAACTTTCACAGTCCGGTTACCTGTTGACGATGATGATGCGGTCTCTGGCCGAACAGGGCGAATACGACGAAGAGGATTTCTGCCAGCGCCTGGAAACGGACCTGTTCCCCCAGCTCGACGGCACCCCGATATCCGGCCCCGGCGGGTATACCAGCCAGTCGATCCGCGAAGCCTGGCGACGGAGGGTGCAGCAGCAGCTGCCCTGGAGTCAGACCGGCGGGCATGCCGACACCACGGAAGCGATCGAACGCACACTGGCCATCGCGGTCCGCTATGCACAACAGCCGCAGCGGCTGGCAGAGGCGATCACCAGCAACACTGTCTTGACCCAGGCTGATGACACGGTGGCGTCGATGACCGTCGCCTATGGCGCCGTACTGGGCCTGCTGGTGCAGGGACACAAACTGAATACGGAACTGTCGAACAAGCTGATGAAGCTGGTCAAGACCGGCCAGCTGCCATTCCATGCGGTGACCAGTGATAACCTGCAACCGCCGAAACCGGGCGATCCCGATCCGCCACGCGTCGGACGTTTCGCCTCCCCCGATGCGCTGCTGTCACCGTCCTACATGGCCGCCGCTGCGGTCGATCCGGAGATCCGCATTGAACCGGCCTGGAAGGTTTCAATCGTCTACGGTATGCCCTGCGCGATCTACCACCAGCTTCCGGCCGCCTACTATCTGGCCGCCCGGTTTCACGATGATTTCGAATCGGCGGTGCTGCATGCGGTCAACGGTGGGGGACAGAACCAGGCCCGGGCCATCTTGACCGGTGCCTTGACGGGAGCCCAGACCGGTTGCTCGGGCATCCCGCAACGCCTGTTGGAGGGTTTGGAGCATTCGCATCAATTGTCCGAGCTGGCGACGCGAATTGCTGCAAAGGTCTGAGCTGATTTGCCTGTTGTGACGGTACCGGATAGACAGGACATTCTGCTCTAGGTGAGAACGCTGTCGTCCAGAATGTCCTGTTTAATCAGTTGCTTCAAGATCCCCGTACACTTCTTTTTCATCATATCCCTGAGCAACCGCGCCGCCGGAGTAATCAACTGCCGACTCGGGTAGATCAGCCAGAGTTCCGTCGTTCTCGGTTTGAAATCGGGCATGGCGTTGAAGTTGTTTGATGTGTCCAATGGGGATGGAAATGATTAACTGGATTACAGGACACACTAACTAAACCACTGACCGCTGTTGTCGGCTCATGCTGACCAGCGGTTTTTTGTAGCCCAGATTATAAGTGGGAAGAGAAATGACAGATAAAAACTTAGTTGACTGGGTCTAATTTCCCTCATCTTGCTGCGATTATTGAGAGTGGCTCGGCTCACTGACACCCCGCTGCTTGCGGCGGGGTAGTAGGCTCCCAGTTAAGCACAACCTTGCCGGACTGCCCCGAACGCATCACCTCGAAACCTTTTTCGTACTCCGCGATCGGAAAGCGATGAGTGATGATATCGTTTAGATTAAGTCCAGCCTGGATCAGGCTCGCCATCTTGTACCAGGTCTCAAACATCTCCCGGCCGTAGATCCCTTTCAGTGTGAGTCCCTTCAGGATGACCTGTGACCAGTCGACCGTCATGTCGCCGGCCGGGATGCCGAGCAGGGCAACCTTGCCGCCATGATTTATGGTCTCGAGCATCTGCGCCACGGCCGACGGAGCACCGGACATCTCCAGGCCGACATCAAACCCTTCGGTCATGCCAAGTCCAGCCTCAACGTCAGGCAGTGATTCCTGATCGATGCGCACGGTTCGCGTCGCGCCGAGTTTTTCGGCCAATTCCAAGCGATAAGGGTTGATATCGGTGACCACTACGTGCCGGGCACCGGCATGACGGGCGACCGCAGCCGACATGACACCGATCGGCCCGGCACCGGTGATCAATACGTCCTCGCCGACCAGGTCGAAGGAGAGTGCCGAATGAACGGCATTGCCAAGTGGGTCAAAGATCGCCGCCATATCATCGGTGATCCCATCCGGAATTTTGAAAGCATTAAACGCCGGCAAGACCATGTATTCGGCAAACGCGCCTGGACGATTGACTCCGACCCCAACCGTGTTGCGACAGAGGTGACGCCGGCCGGCCCGGCAGTTGCGACAGTTACCACAAGTCACATGTCCTTCGCCGGAGACCCGGTCACCCACCACAAAACCGCTGACTTCCTCGCCGATAGCAGCGACTACCCCGGCATACTCATGACCGATCACCATTTTTAGCGGCACTGTCTGCGACGACCAGTGATCCCAGTTGAAGATATGCAAATCGGTTCCACAGATAGCGGTCCGGTTGATTTTGATCAGCAGATCGTTACGCCCGACGGTCGGGATCTCGACCTCATGCATCCAGATTCCAGACTCAGGCCTCAACTTGACCAGCGCCTTCATCGTCTTCGCCATCAGATCACCCCCAGTTCCCGACCGATACGGACAAACGCCTCAACAGCGACATCGAGCTGCTCAAAGGTGTGAATTGCCGACATCTGCGTGCGGATGCGGGCCTCTCCTCTTGGCACCACCGGGAAAGAGAAGCTGATCACGTAAACCCCCTCGTCGAGCAGCAATTCGGCCATCCTTGAGCTCAGGGTCGCGTCGCCAATCAGCACCGGGATGATCGGATGATCGGCTCCGGCCAGACGAAAGCCGGCCGCCGTCATCTGCTGCCGGAAATAACGGCTGTTGTCATGCAACCTGGTGCGCAAGTCATCGCCTGCAGAGAGTAACTCCAGCGCCTTGAGTGAAGCATAGACGATGGGTGGGGCCAGTGAATTGGAAAAGAGATAGGGGCGGGAACGCTGCCGCAGCCAGGTGATGATTGCCGAGTGGCCCGAGGTGTACCCGCCGCTCGCCCCGCCAAGGGCTTTGCCAAAGGTGCCGGTAAGAATGTCGATCCGCTCCATCACCTGGCAGTATTCATGAGTGCCGCGCCCCGATTCACCGAGCAAGCCAACAGCGTGAGAGTCGTCGACCATCACCAGGGCATCGTACCGCTCAGCCAGGTCACAGATTTTCTGCAAGTTGGCAATCACGCCATCCATGGAGAAGACTCCGTCGGTCGCGATCAGGCGAAAGCGGGCATCTTGAGTCGACTTGAGACAATCCTCCAGTTCGGACATATTGTTGTTTGCGTAGCGCAGTCGTCGGGCATGAGAAAGTCGGATACCGTCGATGATGCTGGCATGATTCAGAGCATCGCTGATGATGGCATCTTCGGCATTGAACAGGGTTTCGAACAGGCCGCCATTGGCATCGTAGCAGGAGGAATAGAGGATGGTATCATCGGTTCCGAGGAACGCACTCAAGCGGGATTCCAGCTGTTTGTGGACATCCTGGGTACCACAGATAAAGCGAACCGAAGCCATGCCGAAGCCCCGCTCATCAAGTCCTTGTTTGGCTGCTTCAATCAGAGCTGGATGATTGGCCATCCCGAGATAGTTGTTGGCGCAGAAGTTGATCGCCACCTGACTGGACGCAAGGTTAATGGCTGCACTCTGCGTCGAGGTAATCTGACGCTCAACCTTAAATAACCCCTCCGACTGCAGCACTTCTGACTGACTGGCAAGGTGGGTTAGGAATTTACGGTTCATCGGAACCTCTTTGGTTTGAAAGTAGATTCTGACTTGCGTGAGGACTGTATTCAACCTCAACCGTCGCA
>PKUD01000159.1 GCA_002869695.1 Desulfuromonas sp.
ATGGTGACGGAAGGTGTATCGGGATCGTTGGAGGGGATATCAAAGCTGTCGCTGTGGTTGGCGACAGTCGTCGGCGCGTAGCGTACGGTCAGGGTACAACTCGCCGCCGGAGCCAGGCTCTGGTTACTGCAGTTGTCCTGTGCGGCAAGCAGTTCGAAATTGGGCCCCAGCGGGTTGCTGAGGGCGATCTCACCCAGAGTCAGGTCGGCGCTGCCGGTATTGGACAGGGTGAGGTTCTTGTCGGAGGTTGTGTTGACCGTGACATTGCCGAACTGTAAGGAAAGTCCGGACGGTGACAGATTTGGGACCGGAAACGGCGCTCCGCTGCCGGTGACATCGACGATGACCGATGGTGAACCTGGATCATTGGAGGGAACATTGAAGCTGTCGTTGTGAATCCCTTCCGAGGTTGGCGAGTAGCGTACCGTGATCGTGCAACTGGCAGCGGGGGCAAGAGTCTGACCGCTGCAGCCGTCCTGGCCGGCAACCAGAGAAAACGGGGGGAGAAGCGCATCGACATTGCCGATTGTGGAAATGTTCAGGTTCGCACTGCCGCTGTTGCTCAGGGTCAGTGTCAGATCTGAACTGGTGCCGACGGTGACGCTGTCAAAGTTTGCACTTGCCGGTGAAATAGCAAGGTTCGGTTGCGGGGTAAAATCACCGGCCAGGGTAAAGTCATCGAAGAACACCAGTTTTTCGTTGCCGGTTTTCCCTTCAAGCTCACGGAGTTCAACGCTGGTAAACCCGAGCGTGTCGATGACTCCGACAAAACGCGGAATATCCTCGGGAAGGATGTCCGTGTGCTCTTGAACGCCGTCCAGGTAGATGCCGAGGGTCCCGAATGGCGTACCGCTATACCAGAATCCGACGGCATAGATGGTCTGCCCGGTTGCTCCCTGGGCCGTTAGACCGTCATGCATCAGGCAGTCGGGAGGAACAACATCGACGTCGCAGGTAGGTATGTCTTCATTGCGGTCCGGGTTCCCATGGGGCAGGGCATACGCCCCCCAGAGGCCGGATCTGGCCGGACCCAGCCCGGTGGTCACCAGGCTCGGGTTGACAGTGTCCTGATGATTGGTTGTCCAGACAATGTTCTGGCTGGTGATGCTTGTCGCACCGGCAGGCGATCGTGTGCTGCTCCAGACAAGATTGTTCTCAAACCCTTCATCAATGGTTTGATAGCTTCCCGGTATCAATACGGAAAAATCATTGAGGAATGCCGTTTCATCAGTGTAGACAGTCGTTGCTGCCAGACCGGATGATGACAGAATAAGCAACAGACAAAGCGACAACCACCACAAGCGTTTAATTGTCATATCTCGCCCCATATTTATGTGATTTTGCGACCGGCGTACCAGAGCATTACCTGCAGCTCTTGTTTTTCGCACAATCTGAATCACTGCAATCAGTCTGGCCATCACCGTCATTGTCCAACCCGTCGGAACAGGTATTCCCTTTACCTTCACTGCCTCCGGTTGTGCTGCCACCTCCATCGCTGGTCTGGTCCGAACAGGTCTTCCCCCTGGTCCTGTCGACACCATCACAGTTCTGATCGATGCCATCTCTTTTAATGTCGCAGGCCGCCGGGTTGATCGTCGCATCAAGATCCTGGCAGTCGACGACGGTTCCGCAATTGGCTTCGGCATAGAAGCCGTCGGCATCAGCGTCGGTGCACCCGGTCGGGTTCTGCAGCAGGGCGTACGCGGCGGCGATATCGAGCATTCCGTAACCATAATCGTTGTCCGGGTCGTATTGGCCGAGATCGTAGGCCGAATCTTTCATCGCCTGCTCCAGCTCGGCGATCGACTTATCAGGGAAGGCACTTATTAACAGAGCCAGTGCCGAACTGACATGGGGGGCGGCAAAAGAGGTTCCGCTGACAGTTTTATACGAATCGGGGAAAACGCCGCCCAAGGTGAGATCGCTGGAACGGATACCGATCCCGGGAGCAACAAGTTCGGGGAAAATATCACCATCACAGGTCGAGGGACCCCGGCTGCTCAGCGATGCGACGTTGAAGTTGCTGTCGACCGCTCCTGTCGCAAAGCTCTGTGGATAGTTTGCCGGACTGACGCTGGTTTCCGGATTGGGCCCCTCGTTACCGGCCGAGAAGACGACCCCGATTCCGGCAGCCTTGAGGATTTCGATGTCGGCCTGGAACTCGGTGATACACTCATTGACGCCGGTCCTCAGCCCCCATGAGTTGTTGACGATATCAGGGGCGTCGTCGGTTTGCGCGTTGTTGTCGGGATCGAGCAGCCATTGGTAGCCCTGATGGATCGAGCTGTAGGGTGCCACACCGGCATCATTGAAAATCTTGACGGCGATCCACAATGCTCCGGGAGCCATACCGATAGTACTGCCCCCTGCGTCGCTTCCGACCATGATGCCCATCGTCTGGGTACCGTGCCCATCGACATCATAGGGGGTGGCGTGTTCGCCATTCGGATCGAACCAGCTGTTGCCGCCACCACGCCAGCTGATGTTCAGGTCAGGATGCAGGTAGTCGACTCCGGTGTCCATACTGGCGATGACGGTTCCTATGCCGGTATAGCCCATATCCCAGAGCTCTGGAACCCGTACGGCATCCAGGTTCCACTCAGGGGGAGCACTGGCTGCTGTATTGACCCGTGGCGCTTTCAACGTATCGTCGAGCCTGATGCTGTCTACTTCGGAGCGTTCGGCCAACGCGTGGATCACGTCGGCCTTGGCCTTGATCGCCAGACCGTTGAAGATCCAGAACGATTTCAACTGACGCGCACCGTTTTTCTGCAGAAACGCGATCAGCTGCCCTTGCGTCTGACGGGCTTTATTCTTCAGGGCGCTGACCAGCTTGCCGCGTCGTTCCGATTTATTCAGATCTTTGAACGCTGCCGGGTTGACCCTGTCGGTCAGGGTGACAATCACGGCGATCTCGTCTCCGGGAGCGGCAGTTTCCAGAACGCCCTGGACGTCGGGAGCGATCGTCCCGGGCTGTACAGCCATGGAGGAGAAGGGTAGCAGCCAGCAAAAAAGTAAAATAATCAGGAGTCTCTTCATTCTCTCGTCCCCCTTTCTCCTTCTGAAGTTATTGAACCACCAGGTTCTCAGCTCTGAAATCACCGATGACGACAGTCACCATGCTACCCGGTTGGATATATTTCCCGGGGTTGGCAAAGATGGTGAAATAATTGCGATCGACCTGGGGGGTATTCGAGTTTCTCAGCGGACCTGTTTTGGGCGGATTCGGTACCGCGAATTTATGTCCACTCGCCTGATCGACGAGATAAGGTTTTGTTTTGCGGTCAAAGATCGGTTTGGCTTTTTCCGCATCGATGACACGGTAACGGAAGTCGAGCATATAATTTGCAGCCGTGCTGCGAAGGCTGAGGATCTCGATGCCCCATTCGGCGGCGACTTTCTGTTGCAGTTCGTGGTTCTGGTGGAACGGAAGCACCTCCGCGGTCCTCGCGGTCCCAGTGGAAACACTCAGAAGAACGACAAAAAGTGCCGCGATACTGACAGCGTGGAGGTAAAAGCGTCTGGGATTCAATCTTTCGCTCTGATCGTTCACGGGTTGCCCCTTTCTGAGGAATGCCGGGCAGCGTTAGCGCTGCCCGGCTGTCTGTCAGCGGATTACGTTAACCCGAACTGTGGCCTCATTGGACACCAGCCCATCGGTATCCTCAACCGTGTAGGAGAAGACGTCGGTTCCCTTGAACCCTCTTCTCGGAGTGTAGATGACGTAACCATTGCCCGTGTTGTTAATAGTGCCACCACGGTTGGGATCATTAACGATTGTGACCGTGGTCGGATCGAGATTCCCATCCGCGTCGGTATCATTCGCCACCAGGTGGATTGTCACCGGAGTCAGTTGCGGCGTCGTGGCCGTATCGTCCTCGGCAACCGGAGCGGAATTGGGGGCGGAAACGACGGTAATGTTCACTGTTACACTGCCGGAATCGGCTGTCCCGTCATTTGCATGATAGGTAAAACTGTCAGGGTTCGATCCGGCCGGTGTATAGCTGAAGGAGCCGTCACCGTTCAGGGTCAGAGCACCTCCGCTTGTGCCGGTATCCAGAACGGCCGACAATGAGTCACCGTCAATGTCCGTATCGTTACCCAGGACGCCGGGAGCGGCAACCACCAGGGTTTGCCCGGTGTAGGCCTGGTAACTGTCGGTGGCAGCCGAGGGCGCATCATTGGTCGGTGTGCCGGTCAGCTGGACCGTCACCAGGTTGCTCTCCTCAACGCCGTCGGTGGCCTGGTAGGTGAACATGTCACTGCCATTGAAGTTCGGATCAGGCACGTATGAGAAAGAACCGTCACTGTTCAGGGTCAGAGATCCATGGCCAGTACTGCTGATCGGGCTGGCGGTGCTGACCGTAGTGCCCGGCTCATCGTTGGCGAGGACGCCCGGTGCGGCAACGATCAGCGGCGTGTCCTCTGTGAAGGGATATAAATCTCCGGTCGCCGTCGGCCCGGTTCCGCTGCCCACTTCCAGGTGGCTGTAGAGTCCACCGTCGGTCATGCCGTTGGTGGTCAAATTGAGCGCCCGGTCATAGAAGGCATAGGTTCCGTCAGCGGAGGGAGTAAACAGCGCGTCGCTGGTTTTCCCTGCGGTGAGGAGCATTGAATACTCCTCCCTGGGGTACGGGTACGACTTGCCATCTTCGGCGATTACCTGCATATAGCTGCCCAGCAGGGTCGGAACGTGCGTTTTCAAGCCAGCGTTCAAGGTCCTCAGCAGGGTTGTCTGGTTAATACTTCCCGCACTCAGGGGCAGGGTTGCCGACGAGTGCGGCTGGCCATTGACCAGGAAATACTTAGGTTTGTAATTGAGAGGTTTGGCCGCTGTTGCGGGATCGTGCAGAGCAGGGTCGATCTCGCTGTAGAGGATCACCTGTTCCTGATCATAACTGTTTCCATAGGCTTGGCCCGCCGCGGCTTCGACCTTGACTGCACCATAGAGCCCCATGTGCCTCTGCAGCGCGGAGTGGGTGCCGCTGTGGTAGAGGTAGGTTCCTTCTGTCAGGTTTGTCCAGTTGTAGGTTATGGTCCCGCCATTGGCTGCGGCTGTCTGGGTAAACGACGTAACCCGGACCCTGTTTTGCGCATCTGTTGTGGTCGTGGGTGGCAGGACGTCTCCCAGCCCGTCGGCCGGTAGTGCCTGGCCGGTGATGACCAGGGAGGTCGCGTCAGTATCGAGACAATTGCGCAGATTGACGGTCAGACTTGTATCCGCCGGTCCGATATCGATTTGCGGACCGACATCCCAGGCGGTTGCCGTACCACAGGGTTGTCCGGTATCCGTGAAATAGCCCCACATTGGAATG
>PKUD01000131.1:0-41437 GCA_002869695.1 Desulfuromonas sp.
GACTGTCCACCACCCGTGGGCGAAGACTTTCTTCGGCAGCGGCAGGCCGGCAGCCATCAGGAAGGTCGGCCAGTAGACGGCGTGAAAACGCAGGATGTCATTGCCGATCACATGAGCATCGGCGGGCCAGAATTTGCTGTAGAGTCCGTCCTTGTCGTCCGGGTAACCGAGTGCGGAGATATAGTTGGTCAGGGCGTCGAACCAGACATAGATGACATGTTTCTCGTTGCCAGGAGCCGGAATTCCCCAGGAGAAAGATGTCCGGGAGATCGATAGATCACGCAACCCCTCTTTGACGAAACTGAGGATTTCGTTGCGGCGACTTTTGGGTTGGATGAAATCCGGGTTCTCCTCGATGTGCTGGATCAGTTGATCCTGGTACTTGCTCATCCGGAAGAAGTAGGATTCCTCTTTCAGCTTCGAGGTCGGTCGTCCGCAGTCGGGGCAGGTCCCGTCAAGCAACTGGGTTTCTGTCCAGAAGGTTTCGCAGGGGGTGCAGTACCAGTCCTCATAGTATCCCAGGTAGATATCACCGGCGGCCTCAATCTTGCGAAACTGCTCGGTGACAGCCAGCTTGTGGCGTTCCTGGGTGGTCCGGATAAAGTCAGTGTGCGATATATTGAGTTTCTCCCACACCGACTGAAAACGTTTTACCACCCGGTCCGCCAGTTCCAGCGGGGTTTCGCCATTCGCTTTGGCCGCGGTCTCCACCTTCTGACCATGTTCGTCCGTTCCGGTCAGGAAGCAGACATCGAAGCCCCGAGCGCGCTTGTAACGCGCCAGAACATCGCAGGCGAGGGTCGTGTAGGCGTGCCCGATGTGGGGGACGTCATTAACGTAGTAGATCGGCGTGGAGATGTAAAAGTGCTTGTCCATTCAGGTTCTCCTCGTGGGACATCAGCTGTTGTTATCAGTCTGGGATGGTGGCTTAGGGCGATTGCGTGGCCGGCGCCGCCGCCGGCGCGGACGGTTTGATTTTCCGTCTTTCAGCTCGTCTTTGGGCGGCTGTTTTTCCTGGGCCTTCTGGTCACGGTCTTCGATCCTGCGGTCATTGCTGCGCCTCTCTTCCGGTCGGCTCGAATCGCTCCCATCGCCGGCCGGCTTGGCCGGATTTCTACGTCGTCCGTGACGGCGATTCGGTTTCTTGTCGGCGGGGGAGGCTGCATCCTTCTGCTCGGCAGCGGCCGGTTTTTTCCGCACAGTTTTTTCCGCTGCTGGCAACTCTTTGTTGCTGGGAACCTGCTTGACTTTACCCTGGAGCTCAGAGAGCGACACCTGACGCCGCTGACCATTTTCATTGACCGTCACCGACTGCCCGAGAATATCGACCGAGACGACCTCAGCCGGACCCGTGGGAAGTTCGATTTTCTTGCCGCTTTTCGGCAGATTTTTACGTAACTCGTTGTAGGTTTCATATTCATAGCAGAGGCAGCAGAGCAGTCGACCGCATTGTCCCGAAATTTTACTCGGATTCAGCGCCAGCCCCTGGGCCTTAGCCATTTTTACCGAGACCGGGGCAAAGCTACGCAAGTGGGTGCAACAGCAGAGCTCCCGACCACAGACACCGAGCCCGCCAACCATCTTGGCCTCATCACGCACCCCGATCTGACGCATTTCAATCCGCGTCCGGAAATGCTGGGCCAGATCGCGAACCAACTCGCGAAAATCGATCCGGCCATCCGCCGTGAAATAGAAGACGATTTTAGACCCGTCGAAGAGGTATTCGGCGCGGACCATTTTCATCTCCATTTTTCTTTCGTGGGCTCTGCGTTTGCAGAACTGCAGTGCTTCGTCTTCCCGCGCCGCGTTCTTTTCAGCCATTTCCAGATCAGCATCGTTCGCGAGGCGCAGCACGTTTTTCAACTTCGGTCGCGAACTGTCCGGGGCTTCTTCGCGCGGAGCGGTGACAACGGATGCCAGGGCCCGGCCACGCTCGGTCTCAACAATGACTTTATCGCCAACGGCCAGTTCCAGTTCGCAGGCATTGAAATCAAAGATTTTTCCTGCGTTTTGAAATGACACCGCGACTATTTTCAAAATATCCATAAATGTTCTATCCCTGTTATGATGATACTGCTCAGGCAGCAGAGGATATTCGCATCAGCATGACTTCCATTGCCAACTGCCGGTTGACGTTCCGGGTCAGATGCCAGCGACCTTCGCTGAGGGCCTCGAGTTTCTTCAACAGCCCGCCTACTGATTCCCTGCGGACTTGACGGTAGAGAATCTCCCGGATGTCGAGGTTGATCAGATCATTCTCCGAGCGTCCGTGGAGCAGCAACAGCAGATCGCGAAAGAAGGCCTGATAAATTTCCAGAATTTCCGGAAGTTGTTCCTTGTCGTTCGCCAGTTCCTGGGCAAGGTCCAGCAGCGGAAATATGCTTCCGGCGGAAAGCGCGACCAGCGATTTTATCAGTTCACGGCGGCGCTCCAGGTAGAGGGTGCGGTTGCCACCCAGGGCTTTCTTGAAACTGCCTTCGGAGAGCGCGGCCAGCACCCGGGCCTGGACCTCGTCCAACTCCAGTCTCGATTCAAGGATTTCCGCCAGACGCTGCTGTGGCAGGCGCCGAAAAGGCAACCGTTGACAGCGCGACCGGATCGTGTCGAGCAGAGTCTCCGGATGAGCCGTCAGCAGAATCATCAACGTCTTCCCCTGGGGCTCTTCGAGGGTTTTCAGCAAGGCATTGGCAGCAGCCGGATTCAGCCACTCCGCACCATCAATCAGGCAGATCTTATATTCAGATTCCAGCGGACGCAGCGAAAGGTCTTTCTGGATCTGGCGCACCCGGTCGATTTTAATCGTGGCCCCGTCTGCGTTGAGTTGATGCAGGTCGGGGTGAGTATTGTGATCAATCTTGCGGCACGAGGGGCAGTCTCCACAGCCTTCCCCGCTATGGCAGACAAGAGCTCTTGCCAGCGCAAGTGCCATGAGGCGCTTGCCTATACCTTCCGGTCCTTCGAACAGGTAAGCATGGGCCAGTCGCCGGTTGCGCAGCGCCCTGCGCAATATTTCCTTCTGACGGTCATGTCCTATGATACTGGCAAATGTCATCGACTCTGTCGCTGTTGAAAGAATTGTTCTATCTGATCCAATATCTGGCGTTGGATCTCTGCCTGTGGGCGATCCGCCTTGATGACCCTGAACCGCTGAACTTCTGCGGCGGCCAAAGCCAGATAGCCGTTTCTGACTGCCTGATGGAATGCGAAGGCCTCACGTTCAAAACGACCTTCGGTATTGTCCTGCAGGTCAACTTCCCGTTGCAGCGCTCGACCCAAACCGGTTTCTATCGGGAGGTCAAGCAGCAGGGTCAGATCGGGCCTGATCTCTTCAGAGGCCAACAGGTTCAGTTGCTTAATCAGTTCCTGATCAAGTTCACGGCCATAGCCCTGATAGGCCAGGGTCGCATCAGTAAAACGGTCACAGAGGACAATCTTGTCAGCCTTAAGTGCCGGCCGGATGACTTCACTGACATGCTGAGCGCGGGCCGCCGCATAAAGGAGGAGCTCTGCACGGGGCACCATGGCGCTGTTATCCGGATGCAGCAGTATGCCGCGAATCCGATCGGCAATTTGACATCCCCCCGGTTCCCGGGTGACAACGACCTGATGTCCCTGGCCCCGGAGTTGTTCGTCCAAAAGCTGTATCTGGGTCGTTTTTCCGGAACCCTCTATCCCTTCGAAGGTAATAAAGCAGGCCATCTTGGCTCGTATCCTGTTCGTCGTAGAGAAGCCTGCCATGGTCGGGCAGTTCAAACCCTGTCAAAGTATTTTTGTTAAACATCACATTATAGGGAATCGATCTGCAAGTAATCAAGGATAAAGGGGGCGGAGTTCTCCTGCCTGGTCCGCAAATACATATCAAAAGTAAACAAATTGAACTGCTTCAAGCTTTCCGATATACTCCGCGGCATCTGTGGAACGGGCAGGTACTCACGGCTTTCACATCACGCACTCCAGCGCCGGAGAATTAAATGGAGCAGGACAGTTTTTTTCAGGCACTTGAGCGGCAACTCGACTACCAGTTCCATGACCGGGAATTGGTGCAGCAGGCATTGACCCACAAGTCTTACAGTAATGAGCAGGTTGTCGAACCCTGTGCGCATAACGAAAGACTTGAATTCCTGGGGGACGCGGTGCTGGAACTCGCTGTCAGCCAGTGGGTATTCAGTCATTATCCGGACATCCCGGAAGGGGGGTTGACAAGGATTCGCTCAGAGGTGGTCAGTGAAAAGGGATTGCTGCCGGTTGCCCGTCGTCTCGATCTCGGGTCCGGACTGCGTCTGGGACGCGGGGAAGAGAAGAGCGGCGGCCGGAGCAAGCCCAGCCTGCTGACCGACGCACTCGAGGCCCTGCTCGGTGCGGTTTTTTGCGATGGGGGGTATGTCGCAGCCTGTCGGACTGTTGAGCGGCTGTTTGCTGAAACCATCGAGCAGATGTCTCTCAGTCAGTATGGGACCGATCACAAAACCCGATTGCAGGAACGGCTTCAGGCCCACTTCAGTCAGTTGCCGCAGTATGAGCTTGTACAGGTGTCCGGGCCTGACCATCAACGAATTTATCGCATGGAAGTGCGTTTTAATGAAGAACTGCTTGGGTCCGGTGAGGGGTCAAGTAAGAAGCTTGCTGAGCAACGTGCTGCTGCGGCGGCGATGAATCATCCGCTGCTGAACGAAGAAAACGAGGTGACCCAAAAATGATGGAAGATGTAGAATTTCGTTCCGGATTCGTGTCGATTATCGGTCGACCGAACGTCGGCAAGTCAACATTGCTCAACCGGATGCTCGGCCAGAAGATTGCAATCACCTCGCCAAAGCCGCAGACAACCCGTAACCGGATTCTCGGTATCCACAATTTTGCGGAAGGTCAGATCCTGTTCATCGATACCCCCGGCATTCACAAGCCGAAGGGGAAGCTGAACCGTTTCATGGTCGATCAGGCGGTTTCCGCCTGTTCCGGTATCGACCTGGTGCTGTTCCTGGTGGAGGCAGACAGCCTGCCCGGAACGGGAGACCGTTATATTCTTGACCTGCTGAAAAAGAGTGATGCCCGGGTGATTCTGGTGATCAACAAGATCGACTTGGTTGAACCGCCGCGATTACTCAGTCTGATCGAGGCATACTGTGCAGATTTCAAGTTCAGTGAAGTGGTCCCGATTTCAGCCCTGTCCGGGGACGGGGTGGAGCGCCTGCTGCATGTTGTGGAACCCTATATGCCGGTGGGTCCGCGATATTATCCGGAGGAGATGATTACCGATCAGCCTGAACGGGTTATTGTCGCTGAAATGATCCGGGAAAAAGTGATGCGCCGGACCCATGAGGAATTGCCCTACGGGGTTGCCGTTCAGGTTGAGTCCTTTACGGAGAAACCTGACAAAAACCTGGTGGTGATCCAGGCCGTTATCAATGTCGAACGGGACAGCCACAAGAAGATTATCGTCGGCCACCAAGGCAAGATGATAAAAACGCTGGGGCAGGATGCCCGTCGCGAAATTGAACGTTTTCTCGGGACCAGGGTGTTCCTGGAACTATTTGTCCGGGTACAGAAGGATTGGACCCAGAGCGATCGTTTCCTCCGTGAACTCGGTTACGAATAAGTTCTCTGCCGCCGGCTGCTGTAGAGCACGGCGGTTTTGCCATTTGTAGAAAAGAGCCTGATATGTTGCCCGTTGTTGCTATCGTAGGTCGGCCGAATGTCGGCAAATCGACCCTGTTCAACCGGATTCTCGGCCACCGGAAGGCAATCGTTGAGGACCTGCCCGGGGTCACCCGGGACCGTAATTATGCCGAGGTGACCCGCTACGAGCGACCGTTCCTGCTGATCGATACCGGTGGTTTCGAACCGGTGACAGAGGATCGACTGCTGATGCAGATGCGTGAACAGTCGCAACTGGCAGTAGAAGAAGCCGATGTCATCATCTTTCTGATGGATGTTCGGCAGGGGTTGACGCCATCCGACCAGGATGTTGCGGAGCAGTTGCGTCGGACCAGCAAACCAGTTTTCTATGTCGTCAATAAGGTCGATGGGAACAAGCAGGAGGAATTGGCCGCTGAATTCTATGGTTTGGGTGTCGATGAGGTTCATGCCGTGTCGGCTGAACATGGCCGGGGGATAAATGGCCTTCTGGATGCGCTGATGCCGTTACTGCCCGAATCTGAAGAAGAACCAGATACCTCCGGAGAGGTCCGGTTGTCGGTGATCGGTCGCCCCAACGTGGGAAAATCCACTCTGGTCAATAAACTTCTCGGCTTTGAACGGGTTGTCGCGAACCCGACCGCAGGGACGACAAGAGACAGCATCGATACTCCATTTATACACAACGACAAACGCTATGTTCTGATCGACACCGCTGGGATTCGGCGCAAGGGCAAGGTCAGCCAGGCTCTGGAGAAATTCAGTGCGATTCAGGCGCTCAAGGCGATGGACCGGTCACATGTTGTGCTGATGATTATTGACGCCGAAGAGGGGATAACCGACCAGGATTTGTCGGTTGCAGGTTATGCCTATGAAAAGGGTCGTGCGTTGATCCTGGTGGTCAATAAGTGGGATCTGCCTGAAAAAGATGAAAAGAGCATGGGACGGTATGTCGAAGAGGTTCAGCGACGGTTTAAATACCTGCCGTTTGTCCCGGTTCTTTTTGTTTCTGCCCTGACCGGCCAACGGGTCGGGAAAATCATGCCGCTGGTAGAAGAGGTTGCTGAGGAGTTCAATCGCCGCGTGACAACGGGACTGCTGAACAAGACTCTAGAGGATGCCGTGCAGAAACATCCCCCTGCCATGGTGCGCGGTGGCCGAACCAAGCTTTATTATGCGACTCAGGCGGCAGTTCGTCCACCGACCTTTGTTATCTTCACCAATCGCCCGGACGACATACACTTCTCCTATGAACGCTATCTGCAGAACTGTTTCCGCGATGCGTTCGGCTTCAAGGGGGCACCGATTCGGATCCGATTTAAGGGGCGCGGCAAAAAGGAGGGGTAGTTATGCTCTGTCGATATTTTGAAAACACCCCTCTCTTTGCTGCTATTTAGTTTTCTGAGAACTTGTTCTTTACTGGATGTTGCTTCTTCGCTATATTAAAGATATTCTAATTATTGATGCGCTGCTCGCGGCGCCGATGGCTTTATGATTTTTCGCGGTGGATGGAGTGTGAGTTCCGGTCCACCTGTGCCCTTCTCATAACAGGAACAGGAACGCAGGGTCTATGGGGCTGGTTGGAAATCTCGAAGATCTGGGGCTTGGCGATATTCTGCAGATCGTCAGTCTCAGCAAGAAGTCAGGGGTCCTGTCGCTTGAAAGCGGCGGCCGCAATGGCGCCATTATGTTCCTCGAGGGGCAGGTGGTGCGGGCGACCTCCAGCCTGTTCAAGGAGCATCTCGGCGATATCCTGCAGAAATACCGGCTGACCAGTGCCGCCGAATTGGAAAAGGCTCTGTCCATTCAATCCGGTCTTGACCAGCACCTGCCGCTGGGTCAGATCCTTTCGCAACATTTCGGTGTCTCCCAGGAAAAAATAGAGGCGGCCATCAAGGCCAAGATTGAAAAGATTGTCTACAGTTTTTTTGCCTGGTCCGACGGGGTCTTTTCTTTTCATCTGGAAGAACCTGAGAGCTTTGGTTCGGCCCGGTTGGACCCTCTTGATTTCATGCTTGAACAGGGGCTCAGTCCACAGTGGTTGGCCCTGGAAGGACGACGACTGGCCAACGAGGGTCGGATTCTGCCCGATTGGCCCGGAGAAGAACGGATCGAGGACGAACTTGAAGAGCCTCCCGCTTCATTTGCGGTGCCGCATCGCGACGTTGACGCGACTCCGGAAGAATCTGCCTCTTCGGCTGTTCCGGGGGATGCTCTGCTGCTGATTATTGATGATGATACAGCGACCTGTACCGCTCTGGAAAAAGCTTTTTCCAGGGCTGGATATGAGGTTGAAACCTGTCCACGAACTGCAGAGTATCTTGAAACGTGTGACCAGCTGGTTGCCAGGGGGAGACAACCTGCTCTGTTGATCGATCTGATCATGCCTCGCCTTGATGGACATGGTATTCTCGGCGGTCTTGAGGTGATGGAACTGGTCCGGCAGAAGTATCCGCAGTTGCCACTTCTGCTGATGACCGATCATCCGAGCACCGAGGCCGAGGAGAAGGCCCGCGAACAGGGCGCTCTTGCAGTGTTACAGAAACCCCGCAAAGAGGATGTCCGCGAGCCGGTCGGAATTGAGTTGCTGCGGGGACTTGTTCTCTCTGTCTCGTCCCTGTTGCATCCTGAACCGAATCGGATTGAGCAGAATTACAATCTGGGAGATGACCTGCTGGAACTTGCCGGGCAGGAGAACACACAAGCCTCTGCATCCATCGAATCTCCCGGGCTCTATCTGCTGAAGGGGATGTTGCAGGAGCTGGCCAGCCCTCTGCTGGGTGGAGGGATTATCCTGTTGACATTGCGGTTTGCCAGTGAATTGATGAACCGGGCGGTTATTTTTGATGTGCGTGACAATTCTCTGGTCGGACTCGGACAGTTTGGCCTTGATTCAGTTACGGATCAGGCTGATGCCATGGTCCGAAAGATGCGATTGCAGGTCACCCCGGACTCAGTATTGCACCAGGTTCTCACCCGCAAAGTGGCGATAAAAGCGCAATTGGGATCCTGCGAGACCGACGTTCGTTTGCGTGACCAGTTGGGAGGTGCTGAGGCGAGTGAAAGTTTTTTCGGGCCCCTGGTCAGTGAAGGTAAGGTGGTCGCGATCCTTTATGGCGACAATCTGCCTCAGCACAAGCTGATCGGCGATGTCGATGCTTTTGAGGTGTTTCTCTCCCAGGCCGGTATGGCGATGGAAAAAGTTCTTCTGGAACGGCGCCTGAACAGTCAATCATAGAACTGAGCTAAAGTGCTGTCTGTTTCGCAGTACGGCATTTTCTGATGGAGATGTTTTGAGAAAAATTCTTGTGGCAGAGGATTCAGCGACCATGCGGGGGCTGATTGTTGCGACCCTGGAAGCCATGGACGACTTTACCATCGTTGAAGTTGAAAACGGTTTCGAGGCGTTGCGTGTTCTGCCGCGTGAAAAGGTGGATATGGTGATTACTGATATCAATATGCCGGATATCAATGGGCTTGAACTGGTCAAGTTTATCCGCAGTCAGCCTCAGTATAAGTCTACCCCGCTACTCATCATAAGCACCGAGGGGAGTGATAAGGACCGGGAGAAAGGTCTGGCACTTGGTGCGGACAGCTATCTTAACAAACCGTTTCAGCCGGAAGAACTGCAGAGGCTGGTCAGCCAGTTGCTGGACTAGGGACAGAACACCATGGGTACAGGTTCACTGCAACCGGTTGCTGAGTTTTTGGCCGAAGCTGAAGATCTGTTGGGGAATCTGAGCCAGAACTTCTCCATCCTTTCAGATGGCGCCGAAACGGGTGACGTCAGTCCTGATCTGCTGAATGGGATTTTTCGTGATGCCCACTCGATAAAAGGACTGGCCGGAATGTTCGGTTTCGATGATATTGCCGAACTCTCGCACCATCTGGAAAATCTTCTCGATCGCCTGCGCTTGGGCAAACTCCCTCTGGACAATTTTCTTATTGATTGCCTATTTGATTCCCTCAGTGCCCTGATCGGACTGGTGGAAGGAAAAAGTGTAAATCCTGAGTTGACCCAAGATATCTCCTCAAGTGTCGCTCGGATTGAGGGACTCTTGTCCAGCCAGACTGGAGTTGCGGAGAACCTGTTCGCCGGTCTGCATATCGATCCTGAGCTCCTCGGGGTGCTGACCGAATATGAAGAGCACAGGTTGCAGGACAACATCCGGCAAGGGCACGCTCTGCTGCTGGTAAAAGCGGTTTTCCCGCTTGACAGTTTTGATGTGGATCTGGCGAGTTTGACAGACAATCTCAAACAGCACGGCGAGGTGGTAAGCACCCTGCCCGGGCAAAACAATGATCGTCCGGATTGTCTGGCCTTTAACGTTCTCTGCGGTACCCGCTATTCCGGCTCGGCACTCCAGGACATACTCGATGACGGGACCATCGAAATCGAAGAGGTGGTTGCTGCCCGGGTGGAAGAGTCTTTGGAGAATGCTCCTCACGATCAACTGGCGAATGCGGCTACCGCTTCATTGAATGACGACGGACCTGTTTCCGAGACGCTGCGTTCTTTCAGCAGTACGGTGCGGGTCGATATCGGCAAGCTTGACAACCTGTTGGATATTGTCGGTGATCTGACCCTCGCCAAGGGGGAAATCTCCCGCATTGCAGAAGAACTCTCTGGTCAAGGGATATCGCTGGGCAAGGATCTGGGGAAAACCGCCCATCGCCTTGAGCGGCGCCTGCTGGCGTTACAATCAGCAGTCATGGATGTCCGGATGGTCCCGGTCCGACAGCTGTTTGACAAGCTGAACCGGATCGTTCGACGCATGGCACGAGACCTTGGCAAAAATGTCGAACTGGAGATTCTCGGGGGAAATACCGAACTGGATAAGTTGATCGTCGAAAAACTTGCCGATCCCTTGATGCATATCATCCGTAATGCACTTGACCATGGCATTGAAACCGGTCCGGAACGACGTGCGGCTGGAAAGTCGGAGATCGGCAGGATTACCCTGTCAGCGGCTCCGAAGGGGAGTCATGTTGCGGTCGAAATTCGAGATGATGGCCGTGGCATAGATCCGGAGGGGTTGCGCCGGGCAGCGATTGCGAAAGGTTTGATCAAGCCAGAAGCAATTATGACTGAGCAGGATCTTTTTGGACTGCTGTTTCACTCCGGCTTTTCTACGCGGACTGAGGTCAGTGAGTTTTCGGGACGGGGTGTCGGGATGGATGTGGTTAAAAACAATATTTCGGCCCTTTCCGGAATGATCGATTTGACGAGCCGACCTGGTGAAGGAACCACTCTTTCTTTGACATTGCCGGTCACTCTGGCGATTATCAAAGCCCTGGTGATTCACTCCAGCGGCCGTGATTTTGCTATTCCATTGGCTTCGGTCGTGGAGACCCTGATTCTTGATCCCGGTATGACGAGAACCATCGAAGGGCGCGAGGTGCTGGAATTGAGACACAGTACCCTGCCGCTGCTGCATCTTGACCAGGCGTTCCAGATTCGGGCTGAGAAGTCTGAATCCAAGACCCGTTTTGTGGTGGTGGTCGGATTCGCCGACCGACGTATCGGCCTTGTGGTCGATGATCTTTATGATCAGCAGGACGTGGTGATAAAGCCACTAGGCAAAACACTCTCATTTGTTCGCGGAATTTCCGGCGCAGCGGATATGGGCAACCAGCGGACTATTCTCGTCCTTGATGTCGGTGGGATGATTGAGGTTGCCCTGCAGGGCGGGGGGCTGTGAGATGTACAAGGCGTTCTTTGGCTTGACAGAAAGGCCTTTCAGCAAAACCCCTGATCCTAAGTATCTGTACCTGTCCAAGGGGCACAGGGAGGCCCTGGCCAGGCTGCAACATGCTGTGGAAGAACGGGATATTATCCTTCTGACCGGCGCCATCGGCTGTGGCAAAACGACCTTGTCGCGGGCACTGATGGACGAGCTTGATAGCGGGTTTCAGGTAATTCTGTTGACCAACCCCCGCTTGTCTCCGCTTGAGTTTTTACGGACCCTGGCGTTTCGATTGGATATTGTAAAACCTGCCGAATATAAATCAGAGTTGCTGGAACAGCTTGGCGAGCGTTTGTATCAGTTGTACCGGGAGTCGATACATCCGGTTCTGATCATTGACGAAGCACAGCTGATTCCCCACAAGGACACCTTTGACGAAATTCGTCTGCTGACCAATTTTCAGCTGGACGACGGCAACCTGATCAGTGTCGTGTTGATGGGACAACCGGAACTGCGCAGTCGTCTTGCACATCCGGTGTATGAACCTTTGCGTCAGCGCATCGGAATTCATTTCGCCCTAGGGCCCTTATCGGAATCTGAGATCGGCGCCTACCTGGAATACCGGATTCTCTGCGCGGGGGGAACAGGCGATATTTTTCAGCAGGACGCGGTCAGTGCGATTGCCCGGTTCACCGGGGGAACCCCGCGCAAGATCAACCAGGTGGCCGCCTTGGCTCTGCTGGAGGGTTTTGGCAGAGACTGCTCGCGGATCGATGCCAAGATAGTCGCAGCGGTTGTCGAGGAATTAAGTGAGCTGTAACCCACCGGCAACCTGTGCCTGGAAATTAATTTTTTTGCTGTCGGGGGAATAAACATAATCTGCTATAATTGGCCAACTCCTGTTGTTTTGACAGGTGAAGACCACAGGTAACATATGGACCTTGCTGAAATCAGAAAGAAAGCCAGGCTGCAAAGTGCACCTGCTGAAAGACTTGAGCAGGACATGGCCCTCTCGAGTTCGGCAACTGAGAAGGTCAAGGCAAGCGGGTCGGAAATAAGTCCCGAAAGTGTCTGGGATAGTGAAGCCAACCTGCCACTGATAACAGAAGAGGAATATGCTCTCGCCCTGCAAAGCCACACTGCTGAGAGCGAATCAACGTCTCAGTGGCTGACTTTTGTCTGTGGCAATGAAGAATATTCCCTTGAACTGGCAAAGGTTCTGGAGCTTATTCGTCCGCGGAGCCTGACCGAGTTGCCTCAGGCCCCAGATTTTTTACTCGGAATTGTGTCCCTGAGGGGGCAGATCATTCCTGTTGTTGATCTTGCCCGGCGGCTGAACCTGCAGCCATCTCATGACACGTCTCAGCAGAGAGTGATTGTCTGCGCTGCCGGTGACGAACGGATCGGGCTACTCGTCGATAAGGTGGTTCAGGTTGTCAGGATGAAGCCCGAACAGGTTGAGACCGCACCATTGCTTGCGGATTCACCGACGAAAGACGTTATCTCCGCAATTGGCAGAATTCAGGGTAAGATGCTGGTCCTGTTGAATCCGGAAAGAATCCTGGACATTGAACCACAGGACGTGTTGACCGATTGATTTTTTTTGACTCGGAAGCTAGGTTTGTCCCGCCCGAGTTCAGACATGCAGCAATTTTTTGGAGGGAAGTTTGTATGCAGAAAAAGATCCTGATTGTTGAAGACGAGGAGAGCTTGCTCAAGCTGGAAAGTATTCTTTTGACGACCAAAGGGTACCTGGTTCGAGGAGCAACAACCGGCCTTGCGGCGCTGGAGGCGGTAGCCGAGGAGCATCCAGATCTGATCTTGCTGGACGCGATGTTGCCGGAGATGGATGGTTTCGAGGTCTGTTCCAGGGTCAAGAGTGCTCCGGAAACAGAACATATTCCGATCGTTTTGCTGACCGCAAAAAAGACTCCAGAAGATATGGCCCACGGGAAGCAGGTCGGTGCGGATGAATATATTACCAAGCCATTCAAATCGGCAATGGTGATAGATACTATCGAGAAACTGCTTCTTTGATGGACTGTTGCTGGTCATGATTGAGCACCAAGGTAAGCGAGCAGGGCAGTGGAATGATGAACAGGTCAAGCTCGCATGCTTGAGGGTCGGCAATGGTTACTACGCTCTCGATATCATGTGTATCCGTGAGATTATCCGGCCATTGCCGATCACCCCGATTCCGAAAGCCCCCCCCTTCATAGACGGTATTATAAATCTGCGCGAATCTGTTATTCCGATTGTGGATTTACGGCGTCGTTTCGATCTGCCGTCTGCTGATCAGGGGACCCTGCGACGGATGGTAATCTGTGTGGTCGCTGGGCGGGTGGTCGGTCTGGTTGTCGATGAAGTCACTGAGGTGCGCAGTTATGTCCGTGATGACATTCAGCCTACCCCTTACTATCTCTCCGGAGAAAATGTCCAGTTCTTTCCCGGTGTATGCCGAAACGACGGACAGATGCTGATGCTGCTCGATTTGAAAAAGATTCTGGCCAGTGATCAGCGGATAGACGGGCAGGTTTTGTACCGACAAGTTCTGACCAATGGCGAGGGGGAGTGAGATAACTTATGATTATTGAATGTCCCAGTTGTAATGCTTCTCTGCGTTTGGACAAAAGCCGCTATGCGGGCAAGCGACTGTCTCTGCGCTGCCCCTCCTGCCGGCGTTCATTTACAACCGAAATCCCCCCCGATTCAATTGCCACCGTGCTGGTTGCGCATGGCTACCCAAAATCTTTTGATGAGTTGCGGGCTGTTCTGGTTCAGGACGATCTGACAATCCTGACCTGTAGTGAAAACGAAGAGGCGTTGAGCCTACTGCGAGACAAGCCGGTCCGGATCCTCTTACTCGATGTGGCCTTGACCGGTTCCTTTCCGTTTGAATTGATCGATGAAGCCCGAAATAAGCCGTCGGACAAACCGGTGAAAATAATTCTATTGCCGTCAGTTTACAATAAAACCGCCTACAAGCGGCGCCCGACCTCTCTTTATGGTGCTGATGCCTACTTGGAACTGCACCACATCGGTGATCGTCTGTTGCCTCTGCTACGGGACCTTTGTCCTGATCTTGATCTCAAGGAACCTTCTGCCGGGTTCTACCGGTCTGCAAAAGGTGAGGAGCGCAGCCTGCCGGATGCCAGTGGCGCTCAAGCTGCCGAAGAGTTGGCGCGCTTACTCATCGCCGATATCGCCCTTTACCATCAGGAGCAGATCGACCAGGGAATTCGGGAAGGGGCTCCCGGCCTTTACTTGGACAATGAAATGAACGAGGGACGGCGCCTTCTGGATGAACGGATCGCTCATGAAATTTTGGCCCAGGGGGATTTTCTGCAGCAGGCACTCGAACAATTTGCTGTGGCCCGACGGAAGGAACTCGATCTCTAGATTGGGCTCTCAGCGTAGCTCTGAACAAAGTTGGACCAGCCTTCCCGTTGCAAACTGCTAGATCCGGAAGAAACTATGGAAGATATCTCGCTGCATTGTTCACGTATGCTCAGTTCGTCCGCTGTTGACGACCGCTTGCAAGGGGTGCGTCTGCTGGCCGATCTAAGACCGCTCAGAATGGACCTGTATCGCTCCGCTTTTGCAGACCAGGATTGGCGGGTGCGTAAAGAAGCAGTCAGGGGTTTCCTCTCCTCACCCGGGGTTGAACAGTATTCCGGGGCTGTTATCGAACTCCTCCACGATTCTGAAAACGCCGGACTGCGCAATTCTTCTATTGAAATTCTGGTCAGTCTTGGGCCACTTGTGGTTGCTGATCTGGTCGCAGAAATTGCGTGTCCCGATGCTGATGTACGGAAGTTTGTGATCGATATTCTCGGCGAGATCGGTTCCCCTGAATGCATCGACGGGGTTCTGAATGCTCTGCAAGATGACGACACAAATGTTCTCTACGCCGCAGTAGAAACCCTGGGAAAGCTGTCCGTAGCAAGGGCTGTTGGCCCATTGCTGGACTTAATGGAGGGAGCAGACACCGGTCTTCGCTTTACGATTCTTGAAGCACTGACAGCAATTGGTCAGGATGTTTCGATTGTTCGCCTGAGTCGATATCTGGAAGACCGGGTTCTGCGCAGAGCCTTGCTTGATTGTTTCGGCCGGATTGGTGGTTCGGAGGTCCTGCCCTATCTGCTGGAGGGTCTGACGGACCCCATGCGTAAGGTCAGGGAGGTCTCTTTGAGGTCAATGGCGCATCTGGCCAAAACCATACCGAGCGAGATGAAGGCTGCATTACGGGGGGCGCCTGATGATTTGACTGCAGAGTTGATCAATTTGCTCAACGCAGCAGATATCGACAGACAGCGTGATGCGATCAGGCTGGCCGCACTGGTTGGTGGATTGGCGCAGGCGCAGGCGTTGCTGCCGTTGATGCAGGAAGACGGCTTGCGTGATGATGTCATAGCAGCATTCCGTAGTCAGGATGAATGCTTCTTCGACCAGTTGTTGATCGAGGATCTCTGGTCCGAGCCGATGACCCGTCTCTATCTTGTTTATCTGGCCGGAGAATTGTCGCATCATGCCGGCCGTCAGCTTGCGATCGATTCCCTGGGTAATGCTGATCCCCAGTTACGTTATGTCGCGGCCATTGCGCTTGGGAAAATCGGAGATGATTCGGCGGTTGAACCCCTGTGTCGGCTCTTGCAGGATGAAAATCCGGAGATTTGTGATGCCGCATCGAAAGCCTTGGAACTCCTGGGAACGACATATCCCGATGAACTCATCGCGAGACTTGAATCCCTGACCAGTGCGACTGATGCTGCCCTGAGAATGAGAGTCGTTCGTGTCCTTGGCCGCGTTGCTGATCACGGACTAGAGCTGACCCTTCTCATGGCGCTTAAGGATCCCGATCCAGCCGTCCGCTGCGAGGCCATCAGGGCGCTGGGACGCAGTGGTGCAGGCACGCATGGCGAAGGGTTGACGCTGGCCTTGAATGACGAGGCTGCCGACGTTCGGCGACTGGATGCCGAAGCTCTGGGACGTACGCATGAGCAGGATGCTCTGCCGGCTTTGACTTTGGCTCTGGAGGATCCGGACCCCTGGGTCCGCGCAGCTGCGGTCCGTTCTCTCGAGGCTTTTGCTGCGGACCAGGTTGATCAACAGCTGACCCGAATGCTGGAGGACCAGGTTGGACTGGTCGTGATTGCTGCGTTGGAAACACTCACCCGGCGAGACATCTCACGTTCGCGCACCTGCCTCGAGGGTGCCCTCGGTCACCCTGACGAGGAAGTCGTCAAGACGGCTGTTGATCTGTTGGTCCGGCAGGAGCGGAGAGATAGCAAGAGCGACTTTTGTGCCGAACTGCTGAACCACTCCCGTGATAAAGTCCGCATCTATGCTGTGGCGACAATTGCCAGAATTCACGGCAAGGCCGGTCTGCAATCACTTGAACAGCAGTTACGAGTTGAGGCTGAGCCCATGGTGCGTAAGGCACTTGAGGACGCTGTGAATGATCTGCAAAGGTCGGTGAGCTGAGCGTGTTTGTATTCAAGGCCGATATCCCGATGGAGGAAGACGATTTCCGTTTGCTTCGGGATTTTGTTTATCAATATTGCGGCCTTTATTTTGATAGTGACTCCAAGTATCTGTTGGAAAAACGTCTTAACAAACGCCTCAGCCACCATCGGCTGGAGACTTTCCGTGACTATTATTACCTGCTTCGTTATGGGCATGAAAAGGAGCAGGAACTTGCCGCTGTCATCGACCTGCTGACAACCAATGAAACCTATTTTTTTCGTGAAGATTTCCAGCTGAAAACATTTGTCGAAGAAATCATCCCCGAGCTGTGCGAACAGAAACGGAAGCGGGGGGACCACACCCTGCGAATCTGGAGCGCAGGTTGTTCGAGCGGTGAGGAACCATACACCGTCGCGATGCTCTTGCTGGAGAACCCGGATCTGAGCGGATGGGATATCAATATCGTCGGCACCGATATCTGTCAGGAGGTGTTGACGAAAGCCAGGCATGGACTGTATGGCACGAATTCTTTCCGGGGTACGGATGATTACTATCTGCAGAAGTATTTCACTCCCTCCCCCGAAGAGGAGAATATCTGGAAAATCGATGACCGGGTCAAACAGCTGGTCACAATCAGTCGATTGAATCTTTTTGACAGCCGCCGGGTTTCCGTACTTGGCGAAGTTGACCTGATTTTCTGCCGTAACGTGATTATCTATTTCGATCTTAATTCCAAGCGCCAGGTCATAACTAACCTGCGTGATCGACTCTCCCCTGGTGGTTTTCTGCTGTTGGGGCATTCAGAATCCCTGATGAATATCAGCACCGATTTCCAGTTGCGTCACTTCGTTAACGACATGGTTTATCAGTTGCCGCTATCACCACCCGGGGGGAAACATGACTAATGCGATCCGGGTGTTGGTTATCGATGATTCGGCGTATAACCGGGTCACGATCGGCAAGATGTTGGAAGGGATGCCGGGGGTTGAGGTCGTCGGCTATGCCGTTGATGGTGAAGATGGCTTGCGGAAATTGTTTGATCTGCAACCTGACGTGATCACGCTCGACTTGGAAATGCCCCGCATGGGGGGACTTCGGATGCTCCAGATCGTCATGCAGAGCCATCCGATTCCGGTCATCGTTGTCTCTTCTTTGTCTGAAGACCAGTATGTACTTAAAGCACTCGAGTTGGGTGCTGTCGATTTTGTCGCGAAGCCGGGACGACCGGTCAGCCCTGACCTCTATTCGATTGAGAAAGACCTGGAATTGAAGGTGAGGGCTGCTGCCCGAATCGATTTCAACGTTGCGCAA
Source organism: Desulfuromonas sp. (assembly GCA_002869695.1). Lineage (GTDB taxonomy): Bacteria > Desulfobacterota > Desulfuromonadia > Desulfuromonadales > Geopsychrobacteraceae > BM509. The sequence goes on from PKUD01000131.1 coordinate 18,096, forward strand.
CCCTCTGCTGCTGAGCTCACATCGATTTCCAGAACAACAGGCCGAACGGCATCCGTGGCTTTGGACGAACGGCAGGCGACGGCGGTTGTCATTGGTGCATCGACGGGTGGGCCGCCGGCCTTGAATCTCTTGTTCGGAGCCGTGCAGGCACCGATTCCTGTTGCATTTGCTGTGGTTCAGCACATGCCGCCTGGCTTTACAAAATCTCTGGCGGCCAGGCTGAATGAGAATTCAGCCCTGGATATACGTGAAGCGTGCGAAGGTGATCGGATGTTGCCCGGACAGGTGCTAATCTGCCCCGGCGGGCGAAACCTTGAACTGCAGCAGGATCAAGACGGTGTTTTTGTCCGGGTCTTGAGTCCACCTGCGGAACAGATATACACCCCTTCGGCGGACGTCCTGTTCAAATCGGCCGCATCGGTTTATACGCGTGACCTGCTGGCTGTCGTCCTTACCGGGATGGGCAATGACGGAACCTCCGGCGTACGGAAAGTCTGTGCTTATGGAGGCAGGGTCCTTGCTGAAGCCGAGGAGAGTTGTGTCGTGTACGGGATGCCGAAAGAGGCTGTGGCAACTGGCCTGGTTGAGAAAGCTGTCCCGCTGGCGAATATGAGTCAGGAAATTATGGAACGTTGCCGATTGACTTAAAAACAGCTCTCCGCAGGGATCTTCGCCTGGATACTGGAAATTTTTACTTTCTCCTGCTAGTATGGCGAAGTTTTAATCTCGTCGTGGGGTTTACATTCTTCGACTGGCAGATCAGTCGGTGGCGATTTAAAAGAGGATTGGCATGTCTGAAGGGGAACAAAACAAGGGTGCACAGCAGCGCGCTGAGGAGTTTCTGCAGGTTTTCAAAAAAGGTGCGGAATTTACTCAGGACCTGCTCAAGGAGAACGAACGCCTCCGCTACCAGGTCCTTAAGCTCGAAAAAGCTCTCCCCGCCGGTGAGACTGGTGAGGTTGCTCGTCTAAAAGGTCGCATTGGTGAACTCGAGAGTGAAAAGCTGGAGATTCTCAGCCAGATAAAGACGATTGAGCAGGAGAACCAGGATTACGACAACAGATACAACGAGATTGAGGCGGAAAACAACCTGCTTGCCAACCTGTATATTTCCTCTTACCAGTTGCATTCGACCCTGGATCTTACTGAAATTATTCGTATCATCCAGGAAATCCTGTTGAATCTGGTCGGGGTGGAGCAGTTTTCCATCATGCTTCTGGATGAAACACAGAAAACCCTGCGACCGCTGGTGGTAGAAGGGGCTGATCCGCAACATGTCAGTTCAGTCCAGGTCGGAGAAGGGGTCATTGGTGCTGTTGCGCAAAGTGGTGAACGCCGTTTGCTCGGCCCCGAAGAGTCTGCGGATGTCTTCGCAGACCCGATTGCAGTGATTCCGCTGGTGGTCGGTACGGATGTGATCGGCGTTCTTAATCTTTACAGACTGCTGCAGCAGAAGGTTAATTTTACCAATATAGATGAGGAATTGTTTAATCTGCTTGGTACCCATGCCGCGACCGCAATTTTTACTGCGATGCTGCACATGGAACGGGATAGTCGCCCAATTTTTTATGACAGTTTTTTTGCCCGGATGGCAGAAGACTTGATCTGATTTTACCGAGCGAGCCGCCAGATCCTCAGGAGGGATGGTGTTATGGATACATTTAAAGTACTGGTAGTGGAAGATTCTCCAACCATGAGACAGTTGATCGTGTTTGCGCTCAAGCGGATTCGCGGATTGCAGATCGCTGAGGCGAATGACGGTGTCGGTGGCCTGAAGAAATTGTCAGCGGAGAAGTTTGACCTTATTCTGACGGATATCAACATGCCGATTATGGACGGCTTGAAACTGGTCAGCCTGATCCGCAATGACCCGCAATACAAGGACGTCCCGGTTGTGGTTATTACCACCGAGGGAGCCCAGGAGGACCGTGATCGCGCGCTGGCGCTGGGGGCCAACGAATATATTACCAAACCGATTCAAACGGCCAAGATCATAGACGTAGTGAAGCGACTGCTGGCGGTCTCCGGTTAATGCTATTCACCACGAATTCTGCCGTGCTTGACAGGTTTGTGTGAACGTGTAATAAGTCGAATTCTAAAATTTCAGGTGTTTTTCAGTACTGTTCAGGAGGAACTTTTGGCTAAAGAAGAAGCAATTGAAGTAGAAGGTGTTGTGGTTGAACCGTTGCCCAACGCAATGTTCAGGGTCAAGCTGGATAACGATCATGTTGTGCTTGCTCATATCTCTGGTAAGATGCGCAAGTATTACATCCGGATTCTCCCGGGGGACCGGGTTACCGTTGAGCTGTCTCCCTACGATCTGACTCGCGGGCGGATTACCTATCGCGCAAAATAACGTGTAGCGATAAACCCAGACTACAGGTGTCACTGCTGCGGCAGATCGGTCGATCAGGCCTGGTCTCGTGGCGGTGACAACATTCGATACCGGCTTGTGCCGGTATTCGTGTTATGTGTTCCGTTCAATCCAGTGGTGGCAGCTTTGCTGGCTGAGCCTCTGTGGAGGTTTTATGGAAAAACAATATAGCCCGGATCAGATCGAACAGAAATGGCAACAGGAGTGGGAGCAGCGGCAGCGTTTCCGGGTTGTCGAAGATGCCGGAAAGGAAAAATTTTACCTGCTGGAGATGTTTCCTTACCCTTCCGGCAGGATTCATATGGGGCATGTCCGCAACTACGCAATCGGCGATGTGGTCGCACGCTACAAGAGAATGCGTGGTTATAACGTCCTGCACCCGATGGGCTGGGACGCTTTCGGCATGCCAGCTGAAAACGCGGCCATCGAACATGGCATCCATCCGGCCAAGTGGACCTATGAGAATATCGCCAGCATGCGGGTACAGCTCCAGCGGCTCGGACTATCCTATGACTGGCAGCGTGAGTTTGCCACCTGTGATCCTGAATATTCGCGCTGGGAACAGCTGATTTTTCTCAAGATGCTGGAACAGGGACTGGCGTACAAGAAAAGCTCTTCGGTCAACTGGTGCCCGGACTGTCAGACGGTCCTGGCCAACGAGCAGGTGGAAGAGGGGTGCTGCTGGCGTTGCCATAACCAGGTTGAAGGGAAAGAACTGGAGCAGTGGTTCTTCAAGATTACCGACTACGCGGACGAATTGCTGGACTGGACCGAGCGTCTGCCCGGCTGGCCGGAACGTGTCCTTGCCATGCAACGTAACTGGATCGGTAAGAGTTATGGTTGCGAAATAGAGTTTCCGGTTGTTGCCAGTGAGCAGAAGATCAAAGTTTTTACGACCCGCCCAGATACCCTCTTTGGCGCCACCTTCATGAGCCTGGCTCCGGAACATCCTCTGGCCGCTGATTTGACGACTGCTGGGCAGCAGGCCGAAGTGCAGGCTTTTCTGGAAACGGTCGCCAAGCAGGACAAGATCGCCCGGACCAGCGGCGAACTTGAAAAACAGGGTGTTTTTACCGGCTCCTACAGTATCAACCCGCTGACAGGACAACAGATTCCGATCTTTCTCGCTAATTTCGTACTGATGGATTATGGCACCGGAGCCGTCATGGCAGTCCCGGCGCACGACCAGCGATACTTTGAGTTTGCCCGCAAGTATCAACTGCCAATCCGGGTCGTGATCCAGCCGGAGGGCGAAACCTTCTTGCCGGAGACAATGCTGGAAGCCTGGGTCGGCCCCGGTGTGCTGGTAAATTCTGGCCGATTTGACGGGCTGGCCAACGAAGCGGCCAAGGAGAAGATTGCCGCCTACCTGGATGAACGGAATGAAGGCCGTAAAACGGTCAATTACCGGTTGCGGGACTGGGGGGTTTCTCGCCAGCGCTACTGGGGTACTCCGATACCGGTCATTTATTGTGACTGCTGTGGTGCGGTGCCGGTTCCTGAGCAGGATCTGCCGATCCTGCTCCCGGAGGACGTTGAATTGACCGGAGAGGGGGGCAGTCCGCTGGCACGTCATCAGCAGTTTCTTGCTGTCGATTGTCCCACGTGCGGTAACCCTGCGCGCCGGGAAAGTGATACCTTCGATACCTTCGTTGAAAGTTCCTGGTACTTTGCCCGCTATGCTTGTCCCGATTTCGAGAACGGCCCACTGGACCGCGAGGCAGTCAACTACTGGATGCCGGTCGATCAGTATATCGGTGGTATCGAACATGCGGTGATGCATCTGCTCTATGCCCGTTTCTTCACCAAGGTGCTGCGTGACCTGGGGATGCTTGACGTTGATGAACCTTTCACCAACCTGTTGACCCAGGGAATGGTCTGCATGGAAACCCAGCGCTGCCCTGAACATGGCTGGCTGTATCCTGAACAGGTGAGTGACGGGAAGTGCGGTGAGTGTGGAATCGCTGTTGAGCTCGGACGCACCGAGAAGATGAGCAAATCGAAAAAGAATGTTGTCGATCCAAATCAGCTGATAGATCTGTACGGTGCGGATACCGCCCGTCTCTTCTCGCTGTTTGCCGCACCGCCGGAAAAGGACCTGGAGTGGAATGAACAGGGGGTGGAGGGGTGTTCCAGATTTATCGGCAGAATCTGGAGGGCGGTCAGCGACAATCTTCAACTGATCGAAAATTGTGCAGAGTTGCAAGCGGTCGAAGGGGCTGCGGCAGAACTCCACCGCAAAACCCATCAAACAATCAAAAAAGTGACAGAAGACATCGACGGACGTTTCCATTTCAATACTGCCATTGCTTCGATCATGGAGCTGGTGAATGCCATATATGGATTCAAGGCGGAGGGTGAGTCAGATGCCCCGGTTTTACGCGAAGCGCTCGAGACCGTGGTTCGTCTGTTGGCACCATTTGTCCCTCATCTCAGTGAGGAGCTCTGGGAACAACTTGGCTACGCTGACGGGGTGGAAGCTCCCGGCTGGCCGCAGTGGCACGATGATGCTCTGAAAACCAGTGAGATCACTCTGGTTGTTCAGGTGAACGGAAAGGTCCGTGGCAAGGTCTCCGTGGCAACGGAAGCGGATAACCAGGCGGTCGAGGCAGCCGCCCTGGCAGATCCCAATGTTCAGCGATTTATAGATGGCAAGCAGATCCGCAAGGTGATCTGTGTTCCGGGCCGGCTGGTCAATATTGTGGTATCCGGATGATTCGCCTGACACTTGCCCTACTGCTCCTGCTCTGCTGCGGCTGCGGTTATCAAGTTCCGGGGCAAGGGGATGCCCTGCCGGGAGATGTTCAGGTGCTCTACCTGCCACTCTTCGTCAACGAGACCACCAAGCCGCGCCTGGAAAACGCTTTGACCGATGCTGTTGCAGAGGCCCTCGGGCGCTTGCCCGGTGTGCGGATCAGCGCGGATAAAGATACCTCTGATGCGGTCCTTGAGGGGCGCGTCCTGAGCTATGCGACGTCGGCCATTGCCTATGATCAGGCGGACAAAATCAGAGAATACCAGTCACGTTTAAGCACCGAGGTCAAGCTCCGCCGGGTCGAGGATGGTCGCCTGCTCTGGCAGGGGCGCCTCGAACGGAAGGAACCCTTTCTGGCCAATATTGATAAGACGGCTCAGAATGACCTTGAAGAATTGGCGATTGCCGAGATCAACCGGCGCATGGCGGATGATCTGCTGTTTCGTTTGCTGGCTGACTTTTAGGGACCGGAATGACACCTGTGCAGCTGCAACAGCTGATCCGTCAACAAAAGATCCCTGAATTGCTTTTGCTCTACGGGACTGAAGGGTTTCTGGTTGAGCGTGCAGCCCGCCAGATCCGCGCGACTGTTCTTGCCGGCGGAGGCGAAGATTTCAATTTCAACCAGTTTTACGCCAAGGAGGCACCTGCTGATGCAATTGTCGCCGCGGCCCGCACGTTGCCGGTTTTTGCCGAGCGTCGCCTGGTATTAATCAAGGAGATACACCTGCTCCCCGCTGCGTCCCAGGATGCCTTGCAGGACTACCTCAAGGACCCTGTCCCGGAAACCTGTCTGCTCTGCATCGGCGAAAAGATCGACAGCCGCCGCAAGTTTTTTCAGCTGTTTAAGAAGATCGGAGAGGTTGTTGAATTCAAATCTCTCTATGACAATCAGCTGCCAGCCTTTGTCCGCGAACAGCTATCGGACGACAGTTATGAAATTACCGGGGAAGCGTTGACTCTGTTCTGCTTACGAGTCGGGACCCACCTGCAGGAAGTCAGGGCGGAGTTGGCCAAGTTGCAGACCTATCTGGGGGAGCGTCGCCTGATCGATGTTGCGGATGTTCAGGCTGTCGTGTCCAGTACCCGCTCAGAAAATGTGTTTGAGATCGGTAATGCAGTGGCCCGGGGGGAAACGGGCAGGGCGTTCGCCTTAACCAGACGTCTGGTTGAGGAAGGAGAGGCTCCGTTGAAAATCCTTTCTCTGCTGGTACGGCACTATCGACACCTCTGGAAAATAAGAGAGCTGCTGGGGAAGGGTAGCGCCAGCAAGCAGATCGCCGGCCAGGTCGGATTGCCCCCCTTTGTTATAGACGGTATGATTCGACAGGCAAAAAAGCTTTCCGGAGAGGATTGTCACCGCGCTTTTGAATTTTTTCTAGAAACCGATCTGGCCATGAAATCGAGCGGCGCGGATCCGGATGCTTTGCTGGATACACTGTTGCTGAACCTGACCGTGCGGCAGCAGGGTCACTAAAAAGCTAGCGATAAAAAAGGGGCCGTTCAGGCCCCTTTTTCGGTCATTACTGTGCCCGCGCCTAAGCCAGGGTGTTGACCAGTTTGGTCAGACGTGAAATCTTACGGCTGGCAGTCGCCTTATGGATGACGCCCTTGGTTGCGGTTTTGTCGATGTAGGGGATGGCCTTGTTCAGCGCGGCTTGCGCCGCTTCGGCTTCTCCGCTGGCAACGGCATCACGAATGTTTTTCACCAGGGTCCGCATGGTTGTCCGGATATGATTGTTGCGGGCGTTACGAATTGCGTTTTGACGGTTGCGCTTGACTGCTGATTTATGGTTTGCCACGTGCAGATCTCCTTATTACGGATTTGTTGATATGTTGGTTTTTCGAACCGGCGCTTTTAATATCATTGCCGGTATCGTCAGTCAAGTTAAAAAACAATAATAAATAGTCGGGAAAATACGTAAAAACTGATAGTTGGGATGCATATGTTTCGGATTAATTTTATATAATGTTGGTTTTGGAGCATTCAAAACAATCATGAGTCAACGTCGAAAAATAACTACAGCCACTCTTTCTATGGCGGTCGCAACCGGGTTCAGTCGTGTTGCCGGTCTGATCCGTGATGTGGTTATTGCGCGTTTGTTCGGTGCCGGATTTGCCTCCGATGCCTTTTTTATGGCCTTTACCATTCCGAATCTGCTCCGGCGTTTTTTTGGAGAAGGTTCCTTGACTGCAGCTTTTGTTCCCGTTTTTGCCGAAGTCTATCAGCATCAGGGGGAGGAAGAGGCCCGACGACTGGCGAATCGCTGTATCACACTTCTGTTAGTGGTGATGCTGATCATCGTTGCCGCAGGAATCGTTGCGTCTCCCTGGCTGGTCAGGGCTATCGGTTTCGGTTATAGCGAGGTGCCGGGAAAACTGGAATTAACCGATCTTCTTAACCGGGTCATGTTTCCTTATATCGGCCTGGTCAGCCTGCTGGCCCTGCTGACCGGAATCCTCAATGTCCATGGCCATTTTTTTCTGCCGTCACTTTCCCCGCTGTTTCTCAATCTTTCCATGATCGTCAGCGCCCTGACTCTGGGGCACCTCTTTCAACAACCGATTTTCGCTCTGGCGATCGGTGTCATTATCGGCGGAGTGGCCCAGTTGCTGTTGCAGTACCCGGTCCTGTTGAAATACCGACTCCGCATCCGGCTGAACTGGAAATTCTTCCACGACCCGTACCTGCGTCGGATCGTGCTGCTGATGTTACCCGGTATTGCCGGGGTGGCAATTTATCAGATTAACGTGGTTGTGTCCCGCTTGATGGCTTCTTTCCTCGCTGAAGGGAGTGTTTCATATCTTTATTACGGACAACGGCTGTTTGAATTCCCTCAGGGTATATTTATCGTTTCCCTGGCTCAAGCGGCACTGCCGGCGATGAGTCGACAGGTCGCCGACGAGGACTGGGCTGGTCTGCAGGAGTCGTTACGCTTTGCCCTGTCGCTGATTGCTATTTTTACCCTGCCGGCGATCATCGGCTTGATTCTCTGTGCTAAACCAGTCTACAGCCTGTTTTTCATGGGTGGTGAATTTGATCAGATAGCATTGCATAATACAGCTTTAACCCTGGTCTGCTTCGCACCGGGACTGCTTTTTGTTGGCATGAGTCGCATCGCAGCGCAGACGTTTTACGCCATGAAAGATACCAGAACCCCGGTCTGGATCTCTTTCTGGACGCTCTTGGTGAATGCCGGGTGTGGTTTGCTGCTGATGTTTCCCCTGCAGCATTACGGTCTGGCAATCGCCCTGACCTTTGCGTCTGCGTTTAATGCGTTGTTGTTGCTTTGGCTGTTGCGGCGCAGGGTCGGTCCGTTTTTCCGGGGAGCACTTTTCTCACCTCTGCTGAGATCTCTGCCGGCCAGCCTGATTATGGCAGCACTTGTCTATTTTGTGCTGGGGGAGGTCGATTGGCAGCAGGGTGGAATGATGCTTCAGAAAGCGATTGTCCTGACTGCCGCGGTCACTCTGGGGTTGCTCAGTTACCTGGTGGTCTGTCTGGTGATGAGAGTGGAACAGATCCGCCAGGGATGGGCTCTGATCAGAAGGCGCAAAAGACCAGGGTCATGAAAGGGACCCTGCGCCTAGTGGCGATGGATGTGGATCTGACCGCTTGCGAGTTTTTTTTCCAACCATTGAACCAGCCAGCCCTTATAGATATTTCTCGTCACCGGAATCAGCAGCGAAAAACCAAGCAGATCAGTACAAAAGCCCGGTGTCAGGAGCAGGACACCACCGACCAGGATCATCGCCCCATCAACCAGCTCACTTCTGGGCATACGTCCCTGGTTCATCTCGTTCTGGATCCTGTTAAGCAGCGAAAAACCCTGCATGCGCGCCAGGTAAGCACCGGCAATCCCAGTAAGAAATATCAAGATGATGGTCGGTAGGGTTCCGATCATCGAGCCGATTTCGATCAGGACGTAGAGTTCCACAATCGGCACTAAAGTAAACAAAATCAGTAGTCTTATAAACATGTCTCGCCTGTTTTACGTTGTTTCATGAATGGAAGTCAATGCGGCATCTGGTATTTATTGAAAGATTCTGTTCGTAACTTCTAAGTTACTGAAATATAAGATAAAAAAATAGTGGTTAAAAAATAGGCAAGGGGCTCTGAGGCACTGTTGTTGCCAGCGGTTCGTGTTGGTTAACAGGCTTGCCCACAAGATTTCCACAGAAAGTGTGGAAAAGAGCCGAATCTGCTGAAATTTCGATACTTATCCAGTTTCAGCTGCTGATCACGAGACATCAGTTTGACCGGGACAACTCTTATCATGGTATTTTATACGCTGCTCGACGGTTGTACGCAATGCTTCTTCGGCGTCAATGTCGAGACACCTGGCGAGTACGGTCATCTGGTAGAGGATATTACCGATCTGCCGTTCGGTCGACTGTGAGGGCTCTGTCGTCTGCCCGAGTTCGGCCAGGTAGCCGGTAATTCTCCGCATGGCTGATAACGGATGTGCCGATGTCTTGGTGTCACGGGCTAGACACCCGGCCAGTTTTTCGGCTCGTTTTAAAGCGGGCAGTGCTTGTGGAATGCAACTGGCCAGCGTCAAGGATTTCCCTTTCTCGGTACGCTCTTCACGTTTGATTCTGTTCCAATCCTCTTCTCTGCTTGAAGGGTCTGCATCTGCGAAAATGTGGGGGTGGCGCCGTTTCAGTTTGCTGTCAATAGAATTGGCAACCTCGGCGATGCCAAACAGCTTCATTTCCTCAAAGATCTGGGCCTGAAAAACGATCTGCAGGAGCAGATCTCCCAACTCCTCACAGATCTCCTCTGGATCTGCGGTGTCGATGGCATGAACTAGTTCGTAGGCCTCTTCGAGAATATATTTTTTCAGGCTGTCTGGATCCTGCTGGCGGTCCCACTCGCAGCCATCAGGACTGCGCAGCGTTCGCATGGTTTGCAGCAGTTCTTCAAGGGCAACAATGGCTTGGTTTTCGATGTTTTGGTTCATTTTAATTCCTCTGCTTCAACTTTTGATACAGTCGGACCTTCTAGTTGAGTCCGAAGCCCGCTTTAGTGCTTCCCACAGAAAGCACTAAATGGTAAGTCCTACCAGACCTTATTGTGCGGCAGAAAACGCTTGCAATATCAGGCATTATGGGCTAAGTAGATGCGCCGTTCAAGGTTCCTGGAAATCCCTCTTTTCCCTTGACAAGTTTCGGGCTGTCTTTATACTGTGCAGTTTTGCCTCGGGAGATGTTTTGCTGCGTCTAGAATTGGATGAAATCAGTCCCGGAGGGATCGTCAGGGAATATTCGATTCCCGCTGAAGACTTCCCGGAACTGAAGCATCTGGCTGATTCCGGGCAAATGACGTTTGTCACCCCGGTGGATTTTTCTCTCAGGCTTCAACGTCCCGGAGCGATGGTCGAACTTGACGGGATCCTGTCAGTCACGATTCAGGAGATTTGTGGCCGTTGTCTAGCTGAGCTTGAAACCCGCATCACGTCGACCTTTTCACTGACGTTTACTGCCAGGAAAGAAGAGGAGTATGGTGAGGAGGAAGAGGTTGAGCTGCAGGCAGAAGAACTTGGCCTGATTCCTTACGAGGGTGACTGGATTGACTTGTCAGAGTCACTGCAGGAACAGGTGATCATCGGCCTGCCGATCAGTCCGCTCTGCAAAGAAGACTGCCTAGGTCTGTGCGCTGAGTGCGGTGCTAATTTGAATGAAACCAGCTGCGCTTGTGAAAAAAAAGTTTTTAATAACAAGTTTGCGGCGTTGAAAAAGCTGAAAATAGATTCTTAATTCGTAGCCTGGCAACGGCAATGTGCCGTAGTGAGTCAGAAAATTAGAAGACCCGGAACCCTGTTTCGGCTATCAAGGAGTTAATATGGCTGTCCCGAAGAAAAAAACATCCAAATCGAAAAAGAACATGCGCCGTGCCCACGATGCCATCAGTGCACCGAGCACTTCAACCTGTCCACAGTGTCAGGAGCCCAAACTGCCTCACCGCGCCTGTGCCAACTGTGGCACTTACAAAGGCAAGGAAGTCATCAGTAACGACGAATTTTAATTCGACTTGTCTCTGAATCATGTCGATTAGAATAGCTGTTGATGTCATGGGAGGGGATCATGCACCGGCTGCAGAGATCGCAGGGGCGGTTCTGGCCTGCAGGCAGTGGGGGAGTGATGTCATCCTGGTCGGTGATTCAGCTCTGATCGAGAGCGAACTTGCTGCTCACCAGACCGCCGGCCTCAAGCTGGATATTCGCCATGCCAGCGAAGTGGTCGGCATGGATGATTCTCCCTCGGACGCGGTCCGCAAGAAAAAGGACTCTTCGATCCGGGTTGCTTTCGACCTGGTTAAAAGTGGCGCGGCAGGAGCTGTGGTCAGTACCGGAAATTCCGGCGCGACGATGGCGGCCGGCATGTTTGTGCTGAAGCGTGTGAAGGGCGTTGATCGACCGGCCATTGCGACGGTTATGCCGAACCAGAAGTCGGAAACTGTCGTCCTTGACATGGGGGCCAACGTCGACTGCAAGCCGCAGAACCTGCAGCAATTCGCGATCATGGGTAGCCTCTATGCTGAACATGTGCTAGGCAAGTCGGCTCCGCGAGTCGGCCTGCTGTCCAATGGTGAAGAGGAAAAAAAAGGGACAGACCTGACCCGGGAAACCCATCGTCTGCTCAAAGAGACTGATCTGAACTACGTCGGTTATGTTGAGGGAGCCGATGTCTATAATGGCTCTGCTGATGTCATTGTCTGTGACGGGTTCGTCGGCAATGTTCTCCTCAAGGTGTCAGAGGGGCTGGCTGTTGCGATTGCCAATATGCTGAAGCAGGAGATCGAGGGTCGCTTCCTGGCCAAGCTCGGCTATCTTTTGGCTCAGCCGGCGTTTAAGGCTTTCAAGAAAAGAGTCGATCCGGCAGAATATGGCGGTGCCCCCCTGCTGGGACTGGATGGCACCGGTGTAATCTGCCATGGCAGTTCTACCCCGGTGGCTATCAGTGTTGCAATTCGCCAGGCTGAAGAGTTTGCGCGCATCAGAATAGAAGAAAAGCTGGCACAATTTCTTTGATCCCTTGCCTTAGCTATGATTGTCGGCTTTGCCCGGCTGAAGGAGTTACTCCGTGAAAAGAGCACGTGTAATAGGGACTGGTTCTTATCTTCCGGAAAAAATCCTGACCAATTTCGACCTGGAAAAGATGGTTGATACCAATAACGAATGGATTATCGCCCGGACAGGTATCGAGCAAAGACGTATCGCGGCAGATAGCGAAAACACTTCTGATCTGGCAACCAAGGCAGCTGAGCGTGCTCTGGAGATGGCCGGCATCGGTGCCGAAGAGATCGACCTGATTGTGGTGGGAACGATTACCGGGGATTATCCCTGGCCTGCCACCGCGTGCATTGTGCAGAATAATCTCGGCGCAAAGAACGCTTATGCTTATGATGTCTCCGCAGCGTGCAGTGGTTTTGTCTACGCCTTGTCGAATGCGACTGATTTTCTGGAGGCGGGTCGCGGTCAAAAGGCACTGGTCATCGGTAGTGAAATCCTTTCCCGGGTTATCGACTGGTCGGATCGCAATACCTGCGTTCTGTTTGGCGATGGTGCGGGAGCTGTTGTGCTTGACCTTCAAGAGGGTGAGGCGGGAGTCCTCTCGACTCATATGCATTCTGATGGAAGTTATCTTGAACTGCTCTATCAGCCAGGGTTCAGCACTCGAAATCTGCCGACTCCTGAAGCGATCGCTGACCCGCAAAATTACACACTGAAGATGCAGGGCAACGAAGTGTTCAAGGTCGCGGTAAGATCCTTGACCGAAGTCTCTAAAGAAGCACTGGCTGCCAATAAGCTCAGCCATAAGGATGTTGACCTGTTCATCCCCCATCAGGCGAATCGGCGCATTCTCGAGGCGACCGCCAAACGATTGAAACTGACCGACGAGCAGTGTTTCATAAATGTCAACAAGTACGGGAATACCTCGGGTGCAACTATTCCTATTGCCATGGATGAAGCCTATCGGCAGGGCCTGTTGAAAGAGGGCAGTCTGGTCCTGATGGCGGCCTTTGGTGGCGGCTTTACCTGGGGCTCGGTTCTGCTGCGCTGGTAACCGAGAGAGAGGAGTTGAGATGATTGCATTTCTTTTTCCCGGTCAAGGCTCGCAGTTCTCCGGAATGGGGCAGGACCTGGCCGACAATTTTCCTGCAGCACGCCTGGTTTTCGAAGAGGCCAACGATGCTCTCGGATTCGATATAGCTGCTCTTTGCTTCGCCGGCTCCGAAGATGACCTGAAACTGACGGCCAACACGCAACCGGCAATTTTGACTACCAGTGTTGCTGCGCTACGGGTCCTTGAACAGGAAATCGACTTGCAGCCGGATTATGCCGCAGGGCATTCTCTCGGTGAATATTCGGCTCTGGTCTGTGCCGGAGCACTCTCGCTCGCCGATGCGGTTCGGACGGTCCGCCAGCGTGGAACCTTTATGCAGGAAGCTGTCCCCGTCGGGGTCGGCGCCATGGCGGCGATTATGGGTCTTGAACGGAACGAACTGGAACAGATCTGCAAGGACGCCGCTCAGGGGGAGGTTGTCAGCCCCGCCAATTTTAATAGCCCCGGACAGATTGTTATCGCCGGCCATGCTTCGGCCGTCAACCGCGCGATGGTTCTTTGCAAAGAAAATGGTGCCAAACGGGCCTTACCTCTGCCGGTCAGCGCTCCGTTCCATTCTTCCCTGATGGAACCAGCGGCAAAGCGCCTTGCCGATGTATTAACAGGTGTTGCAATTTCTCCGATGAACTGCCCGGTGGTCGGCAACGTAAAGGCCGAACCCTATCAGGATCCGGAAGCTGTCAAAGCTTTGTTGGTGGATCAGGTTTGTGCACCGGTCAGGTGGGATGAGTCGGTTGTCAAGATGGCGGACCTCGGGGTTGAGCGGTTTGTTGAAATCGGTCCCGGAAAAGTTCTTTCAGGACTGGTAAAGCGGATCGCCAAGGGAGCAACAGCGCAGAATATAGGAGCGGTTGCAGATCTGGAAAAATTGTCCGGCTGATTCTCTCTGCCGGATTTCCATCCCGGCCGATTTGCTGATATATTAAATTTTTGAACTCAACGATGTTGATAGAAGGAGAGGAATAACATGGTTCAGGATAAAGTTGCACTCGTGACCGGCGCTTCGCGCGGTATCGGACGCAGTATCTCGCTGGCTCTGGCAGGACAGGGAGCAAAAATTGTTGCTGTTGACGTTGATCTGCAGGCAACGGAAGAATTTGTTGCTGAACTCAAGGAGCAAGGAACAGAGGCTGTTGCTGTCCAGGGGAATGTGACGATTGCCGACGATGTCGCAGAAATGATGAAAGTAGCCGTCGATACTTTTGGTCGCATCGATATTCTGGTTAACAACGCCGGGATTACCCGTGACGCGCTGCTGCTGAGGATGAAAGACGAAGATTGGGATGCCGTCCTCAGCGTCAACCTGAAGGGAGCTTTCCTCTGCAGCCGTGCCGCGGCGAAAATCATGTCAAAACAACGCTACGGCCGGATCGTCAACATCGCTTCGGTTGTTGGTCAGATGGGCAACGCAGGTCAGGCGAACTACTGTGCCAGTAAGGCCGGGTTGATGGGTCTGACTCGCTCCAATGCCCGGGAATTGGCCAAGCGCAATGTGACGGTGAATGCTGTTGCTCCCGGTTTTATCGCAACAGCAATGACCGAAGCTCTTCCCGAAGCAAAAAGACAGGAACTTGCGGCCCAGATCCCTCTGGAGCGACTTGGTTCTGCGGAAGATATAGCACACGCAGTCGTCTTTTTGGCGTCTGATAATGCGGCCTACATTACTGGCCAGGTTCTCGGCGTCAATGGCGGAATGTACATGTAAACAAGGATGGCTTATTTACAGCCACAACTAACACAGGAGGAAAAATAATGGCTTCTATTGAAGAACGGGTAAAGCAGATTGTTGCTGAGCAACTGGGTGTAGACGAAGAGCAGGTAACTGCCGAGGCGGCTTTTATGGACGACCTGGGTGCCGACTCCCTCGATACGGTTGAACTGGTAATGGCTCTTGAAGAGGAATTTGATATCGAAATCTCCGACGAAGATGCCGAGAAAATCCAGAAGGTTCAGGATGCTGTAGATTACATCAGCAAATCTGCATGATTTTTCTTTGGCGGCGCCAGGAATGGCGCCGCCAAATTCTTAGAGACAAACCGACTGCATGATCGCAGTCTTGTTTTTAATCCACTCAAAGGAATAATTCCTATGCGCAGAGTTGTGGTTACCGGTGTTGGCGTGGTCTCCTCGCTTGGAACCGGTGTCGACAAAAACTGGGATGCTTTGATGGCAGGACAATCCGGCATTGATCGGATTTCCAAGTTTGATCCCTCCGACCTGCCGACGCAAATTGCAGGCGAAGTTAAAGATTTCAACGCCGAAGATTATATCGATAAAAAAGAAATCAAGAAGATGGATCTCTTTATCCAGTATGGTCTGGCTGCCAGTGAAATGGCACTCAATGATTCTGGACTGGAAATCACTGAAGAAAACGCCGAACGGGTCGGTGTTCTGGTTGGCTCCGGTCTCGGCGGTCTCCCGACAATCGAAAAATATCATTCGGCTATGCTGGAGCGGGGCTATAAGAAGATCACTCCCTTCTTCATTCCGATGCTGATCATAAACCTTGCACCGGGACATATTTCCATGCGTTTCGGTGCCAAGGGGCCGAACATCTCACCGGTTTCTGCCTGTGCTTCAGGAACTCACTCGATCGGTGATGCTTATCACACGATTGCTCGAGGAGATGCTGATGCCATGTTTGCCGGCGGAACCGAATCAACGATTACACCACTGGGGATCGGTGGTTTCAACGTGATGAAGGCGCTCTCCACCCGCAATGATGAACCTCAGGGGGCCAGCCGTCCCTTCGAGAAAAATCGTGACGGCTTTGTCATGGCTGAGGGTGCGGGTATCATGGTCCTCGAGGAATACGAACAGGCCAAAAAGCGTGGCGCCAAGATCTACTGTGAAGTGGTCGGTTATGGAGCCAGTGCGGATGCTTTTCATCTTACTCAGCCCGCTCCGGGTGGAGAAGGGGCGGCCCGCTGCATAAAGATGGCGATGAAAGGTGCCGGCCTTAATCCGGAAGACGTTGATTATATCAACGCTCACGGGACCTCGACCCACTTCAACGATCTCTACGAAACGATGGCGGTCAAGAGCGTGCTCGGTGACCATGCAAAGCAAATCATGATCAGTTCGACCAAGAGCATGACCGGTCATGGTCTTGGAGCCGCCGGCGGAATCGAGGCAGTTTACTGCGCACTGGCGATGGATCGCGGGTCGGTTCCGCCGACTATTAACTATGTCGAGCCCGACCCTGAATGTGACCTTGATTACGTGCCGAACGAGGCACGTCAGGCTGAGGTCGCGGTTGCTCTGTCCAATTCGTTCGGCTTCGGTGGCACCAACGCGACCCTGGCTTTCCGTAAAGTTTGAGGTTCTGATGTACGTTGTCGCTAGCGATCATGGTGGTTTCGAACTGAAGGAAGCAATTGTTGCCCTGCTCAAAGAGCGTGGTCTAGAGCACTTGGATATGGGACCGATCAACCTTGATTCGGTCGATTATCCTGATTTTGGCGCCAAGGTGGCCGGAGCGGTCTCCAGCGGAGAAGCGGACGCGGGCATCCTGATCTGCGGCACCGGGATCGGCATGTCGATCGTCGCCAACAAGTTCCAGCAGGTACGGGCGGCACTGGTACACGACAGTTTTACCGCGCAGATGGCAAAAGAGCACAACAACGCCAATGTCCTGGTCCTCGGCGGTCGCATTCTTTCTGTCGAACAGGGTGTTGAGCTGGTCAAAATCTGGCTCGACACCGAGTACGCGGGAGGGCGACACCAAAAGCGTCTTGACAAGATTCACCAGTATGAGCAGGAGCAGATTTCCTGAAGTTGTTAAAATTTTGATAAATACGGGGCAGGCTCTTCGGCCTGCCCCGTCCTTTTCATATTTACGTAGATAGAGACCGGAGGACAGCATGTCGACGCAGAATAATCTTTCAACTTTTGATCCCGCCATCGCCGCAACCCTGGTTCGTGAAACGGAGCGACAGGAATATAACCTGGAGTTTATCGCTTCGGAAAACTTCGTCAGTGAGGCGGTTCTGGAGGCCCAGGGCTCAATCATGACCAACAAGTATGCCGAAGGGTATCCCGGTAAGCGGTATTATGGTGGTTGTGAAGTGGTCGACGAGGCGGAGCAGCTGGCTATCGATCGTGCCAAAGAACTGTTCGGTGCCGAGCATGCCAATGTCCAGCCCCACTCCGGCTCCCAGGCGAACATGGCGGTTTATATGGCCGTTTGCGAGCCCGGTGATACGGTACTCGGTATGAACCTGGCCCACGGCGGTCACCTGACCCACGGATCGCCGGTCAATTTCTCCGGCAAGCTCTACAATATTGTTGCGTACGGTGTCAAAGAAGAGACCGGGATGATTGATTACGAGGAGGTAGAGCGACTTGCTAAAGAGCATAAGCCGAAACTGATCGTAGTCGGCGCCAGCGCTTACACCCGCACCATCGATTTTCCCGAGTTCCGCCGCATTGCAGACGAGGTCGGCGCGGTGGTCATGGTCGACATGGCGCACATCGCCGGGCTGGTTGCGGCCGGAGAACATCCTAACCCGGTCCCCTATGCCGAGTTCGTCACCACTACCACCCACAAGACCCTGCGTGGACCACGTGGCGGCATGATCCTCTGCACCGAGGACTGGAGCAAGAAGCTCAACAGCAATATATTCCCCGGGATTCAGGGGGGGCCGTTGATGCATGTTATCGCGGCCAAGGCGGTGGCCTTCAAAGAAGCCCTGGCACCTGATTTCAAAGAGTATGCATCACAGGTGGTCAAGAATGCCAAGGCCCTGGCCGACGCACTGGTTAAGCGCGGCTTCAATCTTGTTTCCGGCGGTACCGATAATCATCTGATGTTGGTCGACTTTACCGGCACTGAGATTACCGGCAAGGTCGCTGAAGCGACTCTGGAAAAGGCCGGGATCACCGTTAACAAGAACGCCGTGCCTTTCGATACCCGTTCTCCGTTCGTCACCAGTGGCGTTCGTATTGGAACTCCCGCTACCACCACCCGCGGCTTGAAAGAGCCGGAAATGGTCAAGGTTGCCGAGTGGATAGACCGAGCTCTGCAGAATATCGACAATGACGATGAACTGGCCAAGATCAAGGCTGAGGTCAAGGAGCTTTGCACGCAGTTCCCGCTCTACGCCCACCGCTTGAAGTAGGAGAAAGACGTGCGGCCATCTTGGGATGAATATTTCATGCAGATTGCCAAACTGGTCTCCAGGCGGTCGACCTGTACCAGGCGACAGGTCGGTGCGGTGCTGGTCAAGGATAAGAATATCCTGGCCACTGGTTACAACGGCGTGCCGAGCGGAATTACCCACTGCGAGGTGACCGGCTGTTTGCGTGAGCAGTTGAAGGTTCCTTCGGGTGAGCGGCATGAGCTCTGCCGGGGTCTGCATGCTGAACAGAACGCTATCATCCAGGCTGCCAAGCATGGAATTAACATCGATGATGCCACCCTCTACTGTACCGATTCGCCCTGCATCATCTGTTCGAAAATGCTGATCAACGCCGGGGTGCGGCGGGTGACCTACCTGCGCGGTTATCCCGATCAGCTTTCGCTGGAAATGCTTGAAGAGGCCGGTATTGTATCGGTCCAATTCGAAGGTGAGGTCGAATGAATTGTCCGTTTTGCGGCCACGATGATACCCGAGTGGTCGATTCCCGTCTGGGTAAAGAGGGGAACAATGTCCGTCGCCGCCGGGAATGTCCAGCCTGTGAAAGACGTTTCACCACCTACGAGAGGGTCGAGGAGATTCTGCCCTGGGTCATCAAGAAGGATGGTCGCCGGGAAGCCTTCGATCGTGCCAAGATCATTTCCGGGATGCAGCGTGCCTGCGAGAAACGGCCTGTTTCCGTTGAACAGATCGAGGCGATGGTCGATCAGCTGGAGCGCTCTTTTCAGGAACAGGGGGAAAAGGAGATCGACGCCAGTCTGATCGGCAAAGCGGTGATGGAAAAACTGCACGAGGCGGACGAGGTGGCCTATGTCCGCTTTGCCTCGGTCTATCGGCAGTTCAAGGATATCAATGAGTTCATGTCGGAGCTGACGGATCTGTTGAAACATTCGAACAACTGATAACCTGAAGACACGTTTACGTAATAAACAGCCAGGGGAAGATATCCTTTGGCTGTTTTTTTGTTCTGGTGCCGTACAGCAAGGCTTTCGTGAAAGGAGTATGGGCAAGAAGACTGTGCAAAAACACATTGACGCTTAAAAAAATATTTTTAAAATACAGCCGTCATCCACAAACGAACCGAAAAACTGTGGGATCACGACACCAGCGCCAGTCATTTTAAGCGCACTGCCTGTGCTCTCTCTGCAGTTGATCAGGTTCCTTAACCTTGCGGTGAGAGGTCGCATCATGAAAAAGAAAATGTTGTCCTGCAAAACCATCTTTTCTATTCTTTCTTTTCTCCTTGTGTCACTTCTCAGTGGCTCGCTTCACGCAGAACTCTTCGCCAAAACCCATACAGATCCAACCACCGGAATGGAATTTATTCATGTCCCGGGTGGCTGCTATGAAATGGGCAACAAGTGGGGTGGTGGCAGTTATACCGAGTATCCAGTCCATGAAGTCTGCCTGGGGGATTTCTATATCGGCAAGACAGAAGTGACTCAAGGGCAATGGGAAAAAATCATGGGCAGCAATCCTTCATATTTCAAGCTGGGGGATAACTATCCTGTTGAGAGTATCTCCCGCCCTGAGATCTACACGTTTTTGCACCAGATGAATCAGAAAAATGCCAAAGGATTTCGTCTGCCGACCGAAGCCGAATGGGAATATGCCTGCCGTAGCGGTGGCAGGGACCAGGAATTCTGTGGCGGCGACTCCCCGCAAGACTTCGCCTGGTATGAAAAGAACAGTGACGATATTCCTCACCCTGTTGCGCAGAAGCAAGCGAATGGCCTGGGGCTGTTCGATATGAGCGGCAACGTTTGGGAGTTTTGTTCAGATATATTTGCCCGGGACTACTACGAGACCGGTCCGAAGCATAATCCTATCGGAGCAAAATCAGGTCGACACCTTATGAAGCGCGGTGGTTCATGGGGGGTAAATGATAATTTTGTCCGTTCTGCAACGCGTGGCAGAGGCAGTATGGAAGAGAAACATTATTCGACCGGTTTCCGTGTCGTGTTCCCTGCGCTCTTTTTGAAACCTACCCCCGGAGGAATGTAAGGACCAAGCAAACTTTTATGAACTGATAAAAAAAGAATTTTATTCTTAACAATACGTGCCATCATGTTTATGCTGTCAATCCCTGCTAGGAGTAACCGTTTTTGGGGTATGAGAATATGTTTCAAAATGGTCGTGAATAAAAGGTCATAAATTGCCATCACCGAACTCTGCACATCACCCATCGCACTCCACGGCTGTAAGGTCGGGACTTCTGTTCGTGGTCTCTGCACCGTCCGGGGCCGGGAAAACCTCACTCTGCCGGGAACTTATTGACAGGTTCGGCAATCTGAGGCATTCTGTGTCGTTCACCACCCGGAAGAAGCGGGTGGGGGAGATCGCGGGGGTCGATTATCATTATGTCGACCAGGCGACCTTTTCCACCATGGTTGATGATCAGCAGATGGCGGAATGGGCAGAGGTCCACGGCAACCATTACGGCACTGCACTGGACACGCTCAGTAGTGCGGCTGCTGAGGGTGTCGATCTGCTGCTCGATATCGACTATCAGGGTGCGGCGCAGTTGAAGCGGAATTTCCCGCACGGGATTTTCATTTTTATTCTGCCCCCGAGTCTGGAAGAACTGGAGCGACGGTTGCGCGGCCGGCAAACCGACAGCGAAGGGGTAATCGAGCGGAGATTGCAGAATGCCCGTAAGGAAATGGCCGAATCAGGTTGGTATGATTACCTGGTTGTCAATGATGATTTTGATGTCGCGCTCGATGAATTGTGCGCTATTATAAAAGCTGAACGCTGTCGGACTGTTCATCGGCAGTCATGACCGAAATAACCTGAATCTGTAGGAGATATTTGCATGGCTCGTGTAACCGTTGAAGATTGCCTGGAAGTGATTCCGAACCGTTTTCAGTTGGCGATGGTTGCCGCGAAACGGGCGAAGCAGTTGTATCGTGGTGCGGAACCCCTGATCGAAAACAAAGCGGGGAACAAGAAGGTCGTTCTCGCCCTCCGTGAGATTGCCGCAGGCGAGATCGAATTTACCCTGCCTGCTGTCAAACGATAAAGTAAAGGGTTTTTTACGGCGGTCGTCTCCTTGCGGGAACGACCGCCGTATTGCGTTTCCCTCACCTCCGTTGCCGTATTGCGGTATTGCAGCGGGCATCAAATAGTCTGTGTCTATGGTGCAACTGGACGATATCCTGGAACAGATTCGTTCCTACCATCCCTCCGCCGACGTTGCTCTCATCCGTCGTGCTTACGATTTCTGTCTGCGTACTCACGAAGGGCAAAAAAGTCTTTCCGGACAGCCATATATCCATCAGTTGCTGGAATTGGCTTCAATTCTTACCCGGCTCAAGGTCGATGAAACGACACTGGCGGTTGGCCTGCTGCACGAAACGCTTGAAAAGGCCGGAGTGCCAGACCGGGAATTGCGCGACGAGTTCGGCGAAGAGATCCTTACGCTGGTCCAGGTCGGCAGTCGGATCAGCCGGATCCCCTATCGCAAGAGCAGCCAACAGCAGGTCGAAAGTTTCCGTAAGATGTTTGTCTCGATGGCTCGTGACCTGCGGGTCATCCTGGTCTGTCTGGCTGACCGGCTCTGTGAAATGAGACAGCTGACCTATCGCTCCGATCGTGAACAGATCGATTATTCCCGTGAGACCTTGGAGATTTATGCACCGCTGGGCAACCGGCTTGGAATCAGCTGGCTGAAAAGTGAACTTGAGGATTTGTCTCTTTCGTTTCTGGAGCCGGAAAAATACCGGGAACTGGAACGTAAAATCAGTCGTCATAAGGAAGAGCAGAAGCGCTACATCGCAGATATTCGTGAGCGTATCACCAAAATGCTTCTGGATGAGGGCATCACCGGTGATATCACCGGTCGGTTTAAACATTTCTACTCTATTTACAAGAAAATGGAGCGGACCGGGGTCGAGTTGGACCAGATTTACGATCTTGCGGCTTTCCGGGTGCTGGTCGGCTCGGTACGCGAATGCTACGGGGTGCTGGGAATTATTCATGCTGCCTGGAAGCCGATACCCGGGCGTTTTAAAGACTACATCGCCATGCCTAAGACGAATCTGTATCAGTCCCTGCATTCGACGGTGATCGGTCCCTACGGTGGCCGGATTGAAATTCAGATCCGTACTCACGACATGCACCGGATTGCCGAGGAGGGGGTTGCCGCGCACTGGAAGTACAAGGAGGGTGGCGTCATGTCGGCGAGCGGGCGGGACGACCAGCGTTTTGGCTGGTTGCGCCAGCTGCTGGAATGGCAGCAGGATGTCAGCTCATCCAATAACTATCCGGTCGCCGGGGCGGGAGATTTGTTCTCTGACGAGGTCTATGCCTTTACCCCGAACGGTGATGTCAAGGCCCTTCCGGCCGGTGCCAGCCCGATCGATTTTGCCTATGCTATCCATACCGATGTCGGCAGTCAGTGCGTTGGCGCGCGCATCAACGGTAAACTCTGCCCGCTCAAGACAGAACTGAAAAATGGCGATATCGTTGAGGTCATTACCTCGGCGAACCACAAACCGAGTAAGGATTGGTTGACCTTCGTCAAGACCTCCAAGGCCCGCAACAAGATACGTCAGTGGATTAAGTCTGAGCAGCAGGAAAAGAGTATCGAGCTTGGCCGGGAGCTGTTGGAAAAGGAATTGCGCAAGCACCAGTACAGTTTCAAGCGGGCCCAGGGGTTGGAGACATTCGCCCAGGGGATTACCAATCTCGGTTTCAAGTCGCTCGAAGGCTTGTTGGCATCGGTCGGTTACGGCAAGCTGTCGGCGGGGCAGGCGGTTTCGCACCTGCTGCCGAAGGAGGAGCTCAAGGTTACCGGTGCCCGTCCCCCGGGACCGCTGGGCAAGGTCCTGGGCAAGCTGGGACGGCGCAAACCATCCAGCGCGATTTTGATAGATGGAATCGACGACATTATGGTTCGTTTCGCCAACTGCTGCAACCCGGTGCAGGGCGAACCGGTGATCGG
>PKUD01000131.1:41447-58431 GCA_002869695.1 Desulfuromonas sp.
GACTGCAGCCAGGTGCTGTCGGATGATCCGGATCGGAGGATCGAAGTCGAATGGGACATGCAGCGTAAGACCACCCGGCCGGTCAAAATCAGAATTTTCTGTCACAACAAGAAGGGGATGCTGGTCAGCATTTCTGGAGCAATCACCGAGGCCGATGGCAATATTGTCAGTGCCAGTGTTAATTCCACCGAGGATGGTAAGGGTGTCAACCTTTTCGAGGTCGAGGTGGAGAATCTGGAACATCTGAACCGGGTGGTGCGCGAAGTCAACCGGATCAAGGGCGTTTACCGCGTCGAGCGGTTGCGCAGCTGAGAGATGACGGACTTCTCTGCCCCGTTCAACTGAGTGATAAGCAAGAGATGTCAGAGTGTCCCGGATGGTTTTATCCGCAGTCGGCACCGCCATCCCTGTCAAACCGAGGAGGATTTCATGACTGTCACGCAGATCATAACCGACAAGGCTCCCGCGGCAATCGGTCCTTATTCCCAGGCAATTCTGGCCGGGGATACCCTCTATTGCTCCGGTCAGATACCACTGGTCGCAGAGACCGGCGAGATGGTTGCTGGCGGAGTGGCTGAACAGACGGTTCAGGTTCTAACGAACCTTCAGCAGGTTCTCGCAGCGGCAGGGTTTTCGCTCGATATGGTGGTCAAGACAACCATCTATCTTGAAGACCTTGCCAACTTTGTCCTGGTCAATGAAATCTACGCTAAATACTTCACCGCGACTGCCCCGGCTCGGGCAACGGTTCAGGTTGCTGCCCTGCCGAAGGGTGCATTGATCGAGATTGATGCGGTGGCTTGCAGGGCGTGAGCAGGTCATTCTTGAATCGAGCACTGTAGAGTTATGTGTCCCGCAGCTGGACTCACAAGAATCTTCGCACTGAACTCACGACGCAATTGAACTTTGGTGTACTGACTGCTTAAGTGAACGTTGGAAGCCTAACGCCTTTAGCCGTTTCGTGTTGGAGAATTGATTCATTATAATCTGAGATCGATAAAGGACCTGACGGTTTACAGAAGCAGAAAAAGGGATGGCCCGCTGGGACCATCCCTTTTGATATGTAGAATGTAACTCGGTTTTCAGACCGCTTTTTGGACCTTGCCTGAGCGGATGCAGCGGGTGCAGACTTTCATCGAACGGACACTGCCGTTCTGGACCGCACGTACGTTCTGCAGGTTTGGCTTCCAAACGGTACGGGTCTTGTTATGGGCGTGACTGACATTGTTTCCGGTCACAGGCTTCTTGCCGCAGATTTCACATTCTCTTGCCATTTTTCGTACTCCTCCTGAATATTTAGAACGCGCATTACTAACATACTTTTTACGCGGGTGCAAATATTTTTGCTTCCCTGAGTGAAAGTTTCGCAATTCATGGTCCGCATGGTCAATCCTGTGCGAAGTGCCACTGGTGAGAGGCTGGAAAGTGCTGTGATCACTGAGTGCTGCCGGTATCTTTTGCATGGCTACTGCGGCACGCTTTCGTCTCAGTGATAACTTCTCGTCACAGGAGTTCTTGCCGGGGATCAGTCAAAATCCTCCTCCGTGAGAATTCTGATGTTATGGCGCGCGAGCAGCGCTGCAGTCACTCCCATACCGGCGACTTTTTGTCGACCGCAGTAGACTGTGCCACAGCCACAGGAGGGGCTGCGCTGTTTGAGGATGGCCAGTTTGCAGTTGTTGAGCTGGGCGATCTGCAGGGCCAGATCTGCGCCCCGTAGAAAAATCGCCCCCATCTCATTGTCTTTTTCGTCGCGCATACTACCGGAGCCATCTAACATGCTTTCACCGTCGCCCCGGACAAAAAAGGTTTTGTCGCGCGGGGTCGGGAGTCCTGCGAGCTGTTCGGGGCAGATCGGAATAGCCGTCAGGTTATGGCGAAGCAGGTGGTTGAGAATTGCGTCACAGCGGTTGGCGCTGCCGTCGTAACGGGTCGGTAATCCCAGCAGGCAGGCGCTGACCAGGACGGGCTCGGACATCAGTTCACCGTTTAATCGAGGGGAGGGTTGATGATCGCCTGACATTCCGGGGCAGTGGCAGGTTCGACCAGAACCCTTCGACCATCGATGCGGAGGCGACCTTCCGCAATCAATTGAATGGCGCGGGGATAGATTTTGTGTTCCTGCTCGAGAATTCGTGCGGAAAGGGTCGCTTCGGTGTCATCGTCAAGAACCGGGACGACGGCCTGAAGAATGATCCGGCCGGTGTCAACCCCTGAATCGACAAAGTGAACCGTACACCCGGAAAAGCGGGCTCCGTGCTCCAGCGCTTTCCGCTGTACGTGCAACCCGGGAAAAGCCGGCAGCAGGGCCGGATGGATATTGATGATGCGTTGCGGGAAGGCGTCGAGGAAGACGTCGGAAATAATCCGCATGAAGCCAGCCAGAACAACCAGTTCGACATCCGCGTCCTGAAGGGCGCTAACGACGCTGCGATCAAAGTCCTGCCGCTCTGAGAAATCGCGGTGGTTAATGCAACGATGGGGAATCCCCGATTTTTTTGCTCGGTCCAGAGCCCCGGCGCCAGGGTTGTTGCAGATGATGATGGCTATGTCAGCAGCAAGAGAGCCGTCCTGGCAGCGATCGATGATTGACTGCAGGTTGGTCCCACCACCGGAAGCGAGAATTCCGAGACGCAGCTTTTTCACATTGGCCCCCATTCCGCTCAGGCCAAAATGACTTGGTTTTCATCGGAGTCGCGCTGGGCGATTTCGCCAATCAGGAAAGCATTCTCTTCCAGCCCCGAAAGTCGGGACAGGATGTCTTCAGCTTCGGCAGCCGGGACCACGATGACCATGCCAATCCCGTAGTTGAAGGTCCGGTACATTTCGTTCTCTTCAATTAGACCGCCTTCGCGCAGGAGCTCGAAAATCGCCGGCTTTTCCCAGCTGTCCTTGGCTAAGATCGCTTTACAGTGTTTCGGCAGGGTGCGGGGTAGATTTTCCAGCAGGCCGCCGCCGGTAATGTGGGCGACCCCCTTGATGAGAAAATCGCGCATCAGGTTGAGGATGCTCTTGACATAGATTCTGGTCGGTGTGAGCAACTCTTCACCGAGCGGGCGTTCAAGGCCTGCCGGGATTGCGTCCAGTGACAGCTGCATGTTCTCAAGCAGAATCTTGCGTGCCAGCGAGTAGCCGTTGGAATGCAGCCCGCTGGAGGCGATGCCGATGACCTTGTCCCCCTTGGTGATGGACGAACCGTCAATAATTTTATCCTTATCGACCACCCCGACCGTGAAGCCAGCAAGGTCATACTCGTCATCGGTGTACATCCCCGGCATCTCAGCCGTTTCGCCGCCAAGCAGGGCGCAGCCTGCCTGCTGGCAGCCCGCGGAAATTCCCTTGAGAATTTCAACCGATTTTTCCGGGGAGAGTTTGCCGGTGGCGAGGTAATCGAGAAAGAAGAGCGGTTCTGCTCCCTGGACGATGATGTCATTGACGCACATGGCGACCAGGTCGATCCCCACTGTGTCATGCTTGTCGAGCATGAAAGCGAGTTTCAGTTTGGTTCCGACGCCGTCGGTGGAGGCCACCAGGGCAGGATTTCTGTATTTGTCATTATTCAGCGAGAAAAGTCCGCCGAAACCACCGATGTCTGTCATGACCTCGGGCCGCGAGGTGGCTTTGACCAGCGGTTTGATCATATCCACAAAACGGTTTCCGGCATCGATATCGACTCCGGCATCCTTGTAGGTCATCGATTTTTTTTCGTTCAATGGATAGCTCCTTATGGGTCAAAAATAGCGGGCTATTAGAGCATCAGGTCCGCTCTTTGTCAACCGGACGATGTTGGCCCGCTGCGGGGAACGGCCTCGCGCAATAATCTTTACAGTTGCGCGTTGAAAACTTATGATAGTGGACTTTTAAACGAATCTATGCCGGAGAAGAATTTCCGGGTCAATCTGATAGATTTTAACACGCTTTCCAGAGCAGGGCATCCTGATCCGGGCATTTGCCATGAACTTTAAAATCCGGCCGTTGCGCGAGATCGATCTCGACCAGGTGGTCACCGTTGAGCGGGCCTGTTACCCTGATCCCTGGAGTCTGGCTCAATTTCGCCAGGAACTGGATTTGCCCTATGCCTATATCGATTTGTGCTGGGCGGATGGACAGCTGGCCGGGTATCATTGCTACTGGCTGGTTGTTGGTGAAATGCAGGTGTTGAATCTGGCCACGGCTCCAGGTTTTCAACGGCGTGGGGTCGCGCGGATGTTGCTCCGTCATGCCCTCGATTGCTGCTCGGTAAAGGGGTTGCAGCGGGCCTACCTTGAAGTTCGCACCGCTAACCTGCCGGCCATCTCCCTCTATCGCAGCTTCGGTTTTATAGATGACGGGTTGCGCAAGCGCTACTACGCTGACGGCGAAGATGCGCTACTGATGGTGAAAAAGATGGAAGCGTAGACCATGTTTTAGACTGCTCGCGCCATGGGCATGTATCGACTCTGTTTCCAGCGATGGATGGATAATCTTTACGGGAGATCATTGCATGAAAAACTATAAAACCATCGTCCTCTCCAACCAGGAGATCTCGCCCGGTTACTACCGGATGCAGATTCTTGCGCCGGGCTACGATGCACAGGCCCGCGCGGGTCAATTTGTTATGTTCCGGGTGCAGCGTTCGTTGCCCCCCTTGTTGAGACGTCCGTTCGGAATCTTTCGGACCGGGTTTCTCGCACCGGATTGCGATGGAATGCCGCCCAAGGAATTTATCGAGATCGTTTACAAGGTGGTCGGCCTGGGGACTGAAATCATGCAGGACCTGCATCAGGGAGATCAGATTGAACTGCTCGGCCCCCTCGGCCGGGGCTTTGATCTGGGTGCCCCAGATGAGGACAAGATTCTCGTCGGTGGCGGGATAGGACTGGTCCCGCTCTACATGCTGGCGGAAAAACTGGATAACAAGGCGCGGTCCCGGCTGCTGATGGGGGGGCGTACGCGAGATGATATTATCACCGTGACAGAATTCGAGCGCCTTGGAGTCGAGACCTATGTCTCGACCGAGGACGGCAGTCTCGGTGAAGAGGGCCTAGTAACCCAGGTGCTGGAGCGCAAGCTGCAGAAATACCCGCAAGCCACGGTTTATGCCTGTGGGCCGATGCCGATGCTGGATGCCGTACAGCGGATCTGTGCGAATCACAAGGCCCCCCTGCAGGTGTCACTGGAAGCTCTGATGGCCTGCGGCGTCGGGGCCTGCCTCGGTTGTGTCGTCAAAGGTGCCGGGCACAGTGAGGAGACACCTCGCTATCTCTGTACCTGCAAACAGGGCCCGGTCTTCAATGCAGAGGAACTCGATTGGAGGCAGCTGGATGAGCCCCAGCAGGACTGTGGAGGGTGTCGCTGATGACTGAGATGCAAGGGCAACGGACAACGAGTGTTCAACGGCCGAGGATGGAGGTCGAGTTTGCCGGATTGCGGCTGCGCAACCCGGTGATGCCGGCTTCCGGTACCTTCGGTTATGGTGAAGAATATTCCTCCTTCATCGACCTCAACCAACTGGGGGCGGTTGTCACCAAGGGGCTGTCGTTGAGACCCAAAGCTGGTAATCCCACTCCGCGGATAGCCGAGACCACTGGTGGCATGCTCAATGCGATCGGATTGCAGAATGTCGGGGTGGACGCCTTCATTAGCCAGAAGATGCCATTCCTGGAGCAGTATCACACCCCGGTGATCGTCAATTTCTTCGGTAACACGGCGGAAGAGTATGCCGAAGTCGCTGCGCGTTTGAACGATGTGCCGAACGTGGCGGCGCTGGAAATGAATATTTCCTGCCCGAACGTCAAGCATGGCGGCATCGTGTTCGGCACCGAACCACAGGCCGCTTATGATGTGGTGTCTCTGGTCCGTGAACGCCTGGACAAACCTCTGATCGTCAAGCTGACACCGAACGTAACCGATATTCGGGTCACCGCCAAGGCCGTCGAGGATGCCGGTGCCGACGCGATCAGCCTGATTAATACCCTGACCGGGATGGCGGTCGATGTCAAAACCAGACGGCCGCGTCTGGCCAACCAGATTGGAGGCCTGTCCGGGCCGGGCATCCGCCCGATCGCTGTGCGCCTGACCCATCAGGTCGTACAGACGGTCAAATTACCGGTGATCGGTATTGGCGGTATTTTCCGGGCGATGGATGCGTTGGAGTTCCTGATTGTCGGGGCCAGGGCGGTTCAGGTCGGGACCGCAAACTTTGTTGATCCCAATGCGATGAGTCAGATCATTACGGACCTGGAGAATTTCTGTATCGATGAGGGGATCGAGGATATCAACGACCTGATCGGCACTCTGCAACTTTAGTTCGAAGTGTGCTTTTCGATGTGTCCTGATGATCGTCGTATTTCGCACTTCGAATCGCTAACTTAGGGTCATATGGACGTCATCACTACCCACCTCAATGCGGATTTCGACTGTCTCGGGGCGATGATCGCAGCCCGGCGGTTTTATCCGGATGCTGCGCTTGTCTTCCCCGGGGGGCAGGAGCGGGGTCTGCGCGATTTCTTGCTTCAGAGTACGCTTTATGCTTATGACATCAAACGGGTCAAGGATATCGATCTCGATTCCGTAACCCGCCTGATTCTCGTCGATGTGCGCCATGCGCGACGTATCGGCGCTTTCGCTGAACTGCTAAGTCGGGACGACGTTGAGCTGCATATCTATGACCATCATCCGGTCGATGACAATTCTCTGCGGGGGAGCATTGAACATGTGGAGGAGGTGGGGGCCACCACCACGGTGATGGCCCAGCTGTTCATGGAACGCGGAATCGAGCCGACTGCGGATGAAGCGACCATGATGATGCTCGGGCTATACGAGGATACCGGCAACCTGCTGTTCAGCAGTACAACCACGAATGATTACGAGGCGGCGGCTTTTCTGCTTCAACATGGAGCCAACCTGCATACCGTTGCCGACTTTCTGATTCGGGAGATGACCTCGGAACAGGTGATACTGCTCAACGAATTGATTAAGTCATGCCGCCGGATAACCATCAATGGTGTCGAGATCGCGATTGCCCATGCCTCCATCGATCATTATGTGATCGAAGTCGCCAGCTTGGCCCACAAGCTGATGGACATCGAAAATCTGAATGCCCTGGTGATCGCGGTGCGGATGGAGGACCGGATCTTTCTGGTGGCCCGTTCCCGTTTGCCGGAGGTCAACGTCGGTGATCTGCTGCAGGAATTCGGGGGTGGCGGGCATGCCTATGCCGCGTCTGCAACAGTTCGCGATCTGACCCTGGTGCAGTTGCTTGATCAACTTGAGCAAAGGCTCGGACAGCACGTGCGGTTCCGTTGTGAGGCCCGTCATCTGATGTCGGCACCGGTCAAAACCCTGCCGCGTCATGCCACCGTACAGCAGGCACGTGATCTGCTGACACGCTACAATTTCAATGCCGTCCCGGTTGTCGATGGACAGGCGGTGGTTGGTCTGATTACCCGGCAGGTTGTGGAAAGAGCGGCACATCATCATCTGTTGCATCTGGACCTGGGCGACGTGATGAATTCAGATTTTACCGTTGCTGCACCGTCGACATCGCTGGAAGAACTGCAGAATGCAATGGTGGCGCACGGCCAGCGGATCGTTCCCGTGCTGGAGAACGCTGAGCTTGTCGGCGTCGTGACCCGGACCGACCTGCTCCATCATATGATTGGAGACACCCAGACGGCTGGGGAGCATCGTCTGGCTGCTGAAGTGGGACAGGGGTCCGCGCGACTGAAGCGTCGTAACCTGTCTCGGCTGCTGGAAGCGCAGTTGCCGAAATCGATACGTGCAATGCTGCATCGCTTCGGTGAAATTGGCGATAGCCTGGGGGTACGGGTTTACCTGGTAGGTGGTTTTGTCCGCGATCTGTTGATGCGCCAGGAAAACCTCGATATCGACCTGGTCGTCGAGGGTGACGGGATCGCCTTTGCCGAGACCTTTGCCCGGACTTGTGAATGCCGGGTGCGTTCTCATCAGAAGTTCGGCACGGCGGTCTTGATTTTCCCGGATGACTTCAAGGTCGATGTCGCCTCGGCGCGGATAGAATTTTACGACCGGCCGGCGGCATTGCCACGGGTAGAATATGCGTCGCTGCGTCATGATCTGTATCGCCGTGATTTCTCCATCAACACCCTGACGATTGCACTCAACCAGGCCGAGTTCGGCCAGTTGCTCGATTTTTTCAACGGCCAGCGTGACATTAAGGAAAAGTCAATCAGGGTGCTGCATAATCTGAGTTTTATCGAAGACCCGACCCGGGTTTTCCGGGCGATCCGCTTTGAGCAGCGGATCGGTTTTCGGATCGGCCGGCAGACCGAGCGGTTATTGCGTAGCGCCGTTCGCATGGGGCTGGTAAAGAAGGTCGGTGGGGTGCGGATTTTCAATGAATTGTTGCATATCCTCAGTGAAAACCAGGTTATTTCGGCGCTGCATCGCATGCAGCAATTTGAGTTGCTGGCGTTTGTTCATCCGGAGCTTCACTTTGATGAACGATCGGGAGAGCTGTTCAAGGCGGCCGGACGTACCTGCAACTGGTTTGACCTTCTTTACACTGGAGAAGAGTACCGGCGTTGGCTGGTTAATCTGCTCTGCCTGTTCGACGCCCTCAGCCTCAGGGGTGTGGCGCGCGCCTGCCGGCAACTGGCACTGAAACCGAAATACCGCCAGCTCTTTTCCGAAGAACTGGCTCAGGGCCGCAAGGCCCTGATGACAGCCGAAAAGAGTTTGATGAAGGGCCGGGAACCATCAGCGAGTCAGATCTATCACTGGTTTTCTGGGCTCTCTCTCGAAATGCTACTCTACCTGATGGCAAGGTCAGGGGATGATTCAGCCCGCCGCTGTTTGTCCCATTATGTCACCCACCTGCGCCAGGTCAGGATCGAGATCGATGGTAACGATCTGCAGCAACTTGGATTTGCGCCCGGCCCGGGGTATCAGGACATTTTCAGGCAGGTCCTGGATGCCCGTCTCAATGGGCAGATCAATAGCCGGGAGGAGGAAATAGCTCTGGCCAGAGGGTTGGTCGACGCTGTGGATAAATAACCGCCACATCGCTTTTCAGACGTTGACTGAACACTGTCCATTGACAATATAATGGACATGGTTTGCGGTGCAACTCAACGCTCGGCAACAGCACTTGACAGGCTCCCTGAGTGATCTGGGGCAGAATGGAAGGTTCGATTGCGTGGTGGGTTTGCTGCCCGTATGTTATCGCTGATACCGGTCTTGATTTCTGAGCAGCGGTTGGGCTCTGGTCTGCAAGGCTCCAAACATCCTGGGTCAGAACTTTGGTGAGTTTAAACAAGGGTTAAATGGAAAACATTGTCATAAAAATTTCGATCATGCTGGTCCCTGCACTGCTGGCGATCATCCTGCATGAGGTGTCACACGGGTACGTCGCAGAGCGTTTCGGGGACCCAACAGCCCGCCTGTTGGGACGACTCAATCTGAATCCTTTGCGACATCTCGATCCGATCGGGACCGTCGCCGTCTTCATTTTTGGTTTCGGTTGGGCCCGGCCGGTGCCGGTCAACGCCGGCAATCTGCGCCACCCGAAGCGGGACATGATCTGGGTTTCGTTGGCGGGTCCCGTCACCAATCTATCGCTGGCGGTGCTTTCGGCTCTGTTGCTCAAGCTCATTACCTTGATCGAGCCGATGCTTGCTGCCGACTCTGATGTCGTTATCAGACCGTTACGCATGATGGCGGCGTTCAGTCTGTATATTAATGTCCTGCTCGGCACCTTTAATCTGCTGCCGATCCCGCCTTTGGACGGCGGCCGGGTGCTGACTGGAATTTTGCCGTCGCGGCAGGCAGCGCTGCTCAGCAAATTGGAGCCGTTTGGGTTTGTTCTGATCCTGTTTCTGATCTTCTTTACCGATCTCTGGAAACTGGTTCTTTCGCCGGTCATTTCCGCCCTGATCCAGCTTCTTGCCGGTGCAGAGTGGCCCCTGGTACAGCACTCAATGCAGTATCTGTTCGGGAACTGACTTAATGACCATCGAAATTCGTCTGGAAAAGTTCGAGGGTCCCCTCGATCTGCTGCTTCACCTGATTAAAACCAATGAGATGGATATCTACGACATCCCGATGGTTGAGATCACCGAGCAGTACCTGGCGGTGATCGATAAGATGAAACAGCTGAACCTCGACATTGCCGGCGAGTTCCTATTGATGGCTGCAACTCTGATCCACATAAAATCACGGCTGCTGCTGCCTGTTGCTGAAGATCACGATGAGGAAGATGAAGAGGCGGATCCCCGCGCTGAACTCGTACGTCGACTGCTGGAGTACCAGCGCTACAAGGAAGTTGCCCGGGTTCTCGAAGACTCGACGCAACTCGACCGGGATGTTTTCGCCCGCCATTTCAGCCTGCCGGAATATGTTGGCGAAACAGACGAAGAGGGGAGTACGGTCGGCATATACCAGCTGACGGCAGCCTTCCATCAGCTGTTGAAGGAGGCCTCTCGAGAGGTTTATCACGAGGTTGTGCGCGAGCCTCTTTCGGTTGCCGATCATATTCAACTGGTGCTGGAGCGCCTCACTGAAAACCCACGCCTGGCGTTTCGCGACTTTTTCCCCCAGCGCCCTGCCCGTGCTGAACTGGTTGTGACTTTTCTGGCTCTTCTCGAGTTGGTCAAAATGAGGATGATTCATCTGGTTCAGGCGGAAAGTTACGGGATGATCTGGTTGTCGCTGGCGGTGCCGGCAGACCAGAGTGGAGTCCCCGCTTTAGAGGAGGACTCATTTGGCTACGGATGAGTTGAAACGAATCCTGGAAGCACTTTTTTTTGCGGCTGAAGCACCTCTCTCGCTTGATCGGTTAAGCGTGCTGGTCGAGCGGCCCAAGGCGGATTTGAGGCCGGTTGTTATGGAGTTGATCGAGACATTTGATCAGGCCGGTTACGGTTTCTATCTCGCCGAAGTGGCTGGTGGTTACCAGTTCAGGACCCGCCAGGAGTATGCGCCCTGGGTTCGCAAGCTAAGCAAGGAGAGGCCATTCCGTTTTTCCGCTGCCGCGCTCGAAACGCTGTCGATGGTGGCCTACCGTCAGCCGGTCACCCGTTCCGAGGTTGAGTATCTGCGAGGGGTGGATTCCGGCGGGGTGATGAAGACCCTGCTGGAAAAAGGTCTGATCCGTATCCTTGGTAAAAAGGATGTGCCGGGTCGACCGCTCATGTATGGAACCAGCCGTAAATTTCTAGAATTTTTCGGATTGCGCGACCTGAATGATCTGCCGACGCTTAAGGAATTTACCGCTCTCGAGCCGGGTCTGGAGATGGAAAACTGGACAGAAGCAACTGATTTGCTCCCGGCGGCACCGGAACAGAGCAATGAACTCACGGAGTAGTTGTGAAGGAAAGGCTGCAAAAGCTAATTTCCCGTTCCGGTCTTGCTTCGCGAAGAAAGGCTGAAGAGTGGATCCTCCAGGGTCGTGTCGCTGTCAACGGGAACACGGCCGGACTAGGGGATCGAGCCGACCTTGCCTGTGACAGTGTGACGGTTGACGGACGACCTCTACAGCTGCCTGCGGATGGGATAGTGGTCCTGCTCAATAAGCCGCGCGGTTACCTCTGTTCGCTAGATGACCCCCAGGGGCGGCCCCTGGTGACCCGTCTGGTTGAGTCGATTCCGCAACGATTGTATCCGGTCGGTCGGCTCGATTTTGACAGCGAGGGTCTGCTGTTGATGACCAATGACGGGGACTTGGCTCACCGCCTTATGCATCCCCGCCACCACGTTGAAAAATGTTATCAGGTGGAGGTGCAAGGCAGGCTCAGTCGTGACGAACTGCTGAGACTGGAGCAGGGGATTGAGCTGGAAGACGGCAGGACAGCGCCGGCCAGGGTTAGGTCTCTTCCCTCTGGGAAACAGGGGAGCAGGTTCGAAATTGTCCTGCAGGAGGGGAGGAACCGTCAGATCAGAAGGATGTGTGACGCTATTGGCCACAGGGTAAAGCGTCTGCAAAGGGTGCGGATCGACTTTTTATCCCTCACTAAGCTGAAACCGGGAGAATTCCGTATCTTGAATGATTCTGAAGTTGACCGCTTGAAGAATGGCTGAATTCTGATAGCGTGTATTGCTGATCTTTGGCAAAGATTTAGTCATTATCAGACTTTTTTTGCCAGCGGAAGGCATTGTTTTTCTTGGAGAAAGTCACTCATTGGCTTGACTTCTCCGGTTGTGTTCGCATATCTTTAAACGATTATATCGATAAATCTATACAGAATTTTTTTCAGGAGAGTCTTTTGGCTAATAAGGAAAAACTGCTCGCTTCTGCGCAGAAACATTTGAAGAAGAAAGCGTTGCCCAAGGCTATCAAGGATTTTGTCAAAGTCATTGAGGTCGACCCGAATGACATGCGTTCCCGTCAGAAGCTGGCGGAACTCTATTCACGGACCGGAAATTCCGGTGGTGCGTTCGAGCAGTATGAGACCGTAGCAAAATATTTTTCCAGTAACGGCTTTTACCTGAAGGCGATCGCAATCTATCGTCAGATGCAGAAGTTGGATCCGACTCAGATCAGTATACACGCCCGTCTCGGTGAACTGAATGAGAAGCAGGGTCTTATTGGCAATGCCCTCTCCGAATATCGATTTCTGGTTGAGTATTACGAGCAGAACGAGATGACCGAAGAGGTTATCAGGACGCTTGAGCGGATGCAGGAGATTGATGCGGATAACCTCAATATCAGCATCAAGCTCGCTGAGATTCTTGCTGGAAACGGTCAGCTTGCAGAGGGCCGTGAATCCCTTGACAGGGTATTGAAGGATCTGCAGGAAAAGCAAGATTATGCCAGGATCCTGAAGGTCTATAAAAAGTTTTTACCGCTGTTTCCGAACGATAGCAACCTGCGCAAGGGGTTGGCAGCAGCCCTGCTGGAAGGGGGGGAACAGGAAAAGGGCCTGGAACTGCTTCAGAACCTGCTGCGGGACAAACCTGACGATGCTGAAGTGCTCAAGCTGTTGGCGGGCGCTTATCGTGAACGGGCCGATCTGAACAATTGCCGTCTGACCTATCAGCACCTGCTCAAGCTTGATTCCTCCAACCTGGAGCACCGTGCAGCTCTGATTGATTGTTGCCTGGAAGGGGAGGAATATGAGCAGGCGCTTGCGGAACTTGAAGACTGGAAGGAAGGATTCCAGTCGGGCGGCCAGCTGCCCTTTCTCAAGGCCAGTTACGAACAGCTCAAACATCACCTGCCGGAGAATAGGGCTGTATTGCAGACCCTGAACTCCATTTATGAGCTGACCGGTGACACCGAAAAGCTCTTTGATGCCCTTGGTTCTGACTCCGAAGGAGCGGACGATTCCGTTGGAGAAGAAAGTGTATCCGATACTCTGCTCGATACCACATCTGAGGATGTCGATGACGATCAGGTTCTTGACATTGCCGATATAGAGAGTCCTTTTGATGATTTTGTCGAGCTTGACTCGGCAGCAGAAGAGACTGCTGAGGATGATGAAGAAATCATAGAGCTGGAAATCTCCGACCAGCTGCAGGTTGAAGCCATCGAAGAGGACTCTCTTGATCTTAATTTTGACCTTGGAGAGGAGGATGATCTCCCGGTTTCACGTGATCTGCAGGCTGAACTCGAAGAAGCTGAGTTCTATCTGCAGCAGGGTCTCTTTGATGAAGCTGAACGGGTTTGTCGCGAGCTGCTGGAGGCGAATCCTGGGGACGAAGCCTGTCAGTTGAAACTGGACGATATCCTGCAGCGTCGTGACAGCATGGCTGCAGAAAGTGACGCCTCGAACGAACTGCACGATCTGGCAAACGAAGTGCTGGAAGACGGTTTCTCCGACCTGGCTCTTGAGAGCCTCGACAGCCTCCTTGGTGATGACGATACAAGCGAGTTTGATGATCTGCTGGCGATTGGAAAGGAAAGTCCGGTATTCCGTACCGATGTCGACGATCAGATTGCCGCTGATGACATGGAATCCCACTATAACTTGGGGATTGCCTATCGTGAGATGGGCCTGTTTGATGATGCCATCGGCGAGTTCGACAAGGCTCAGGCCGACCCCTCGAGGTTTGTCGATTGTCAGACGCTGAAGGCGCTCTGCTATTCGGACAAGGGTGAATTTGACAAGAGTGAAGCAGCATACCGGACAGCTCTTTC
The DNA here is from genome assembly GCA_002869695.1 of Desulfuromonas sp. Classification (GTDB taxonomy): domain Bacteria; phylum Desulfobacterota; class Desulfuromonadia; order Desulfuromonadales; family Geopsychrobacteraceae; genus BM509. Next base: position 55,543 of record PKUD01000131.1, read on the forward strand.
CTCTGCATCGCTTGACGATGGGCAGCGCCTGAGCCTTCATTACGAACTGGGTATGCTGTACGAAAACTTCCAGCATACGGAGCAGGCTCTGGCAAGTTACCGGTTGGTTTTTGAGGCGGACCCCCATTTCCGGGATATTGCCGAGAAGGTGGCATCGCTGAACGACGCGCAGGGTACCGCTTCACGGCCCGGGGGCAAGGATCGGATCTCCTTCCTGTAAATACCAGCTTGCCTTTGATAAAGGCCTGTCACCTATCCGCAAGAATCAAGTCGTCAGGGTCGGATCTCGGTTACTAGCTAGATAAAGGGACCACCCGGCTGGTTGCTGTCAGCCAACTTAATGGAGAGTGCCAGATGGGATACGCGGCGTATTTTAATCTTGAACGGGAGCCGTTTTCCAATGCTCCCAATGACAGTTTTTATTTCAACAGTGAACAGCATAATCGGGCCTTGCTCAGGTTGATGTATTCTGTTGATTCCGACAAGGGGCTGGCTGTCCTGGTCGGGGGTGTTGGTACCGGCAAGACGACCCTGGCAAGGCGGATGCTGGATAACTTGCCGGTGGAACGCTACGAATCATCCCTGCTGGTCATGATTCATTCAGCGATTACACCGGAGTGGATCCTCACCCGTATTTCTATGCAGCTTGGGGTCAAGAATCCAGACGGGAACCCTCTCCGGTTGCTCAAACAGCTGTATGAGCGGCTGTTGCAGATTGACGATGAAGGCCGCAAGGCGGTGGTGTTGATTGATGAAGCGCAGATGCTGCAGTCGCGTGAGTTGATGGAGGAATTCCGCGGGCTGCTTAACCTGGAGATTCCGGGTAAGAAATTGTTGAATATTGTCTTTTTCGGTCTTCCTGAACTCGAAGAGAGCATGAAACAGGACGAACCCCTGGCCCAGCGGATTGCCGTAAAATATACCCTCAAGCCGCTATCTTCTGAAGCTTCGATCTCCTATATTCACCATCGTATTCAGGTGGCCGGAGGGGTAAACACGCCTTTTGCACCCGATGCACTGACCGCTGTCCACAAGTATTCAGGAGGAGTTCCTCGTTTGATCAACACGATCTGTGACAATGCGCTTCTGGAAACATTTCTGCGCAGGGATGAGCAGGTCTCCATGTCGATCGTGCAAAATGTGGCCGAAGATCTTGGCCTGGCTCAATATGTTGCCAAATCCAGTGAAGATCAGACTGTGGTTGAAAAGAGCGAAGAAGAGATCGAGCTTGATGAGATTGAGCTGTTGCTTGACGAACTTGAATAGGATCGCGAGAGTGCAAGCAGGGTACGACTGAAAAGCCTGAACGGCCGGAGCCCCGGCCGTTTTGTTTTTCGGGCGGGGGGGGAGTCATCACTTTGAAACACTCCCCTCATCTTGGGCACGCAGAGTTGCTTAGTTTTTTTCACGCATTATGAACAGGACGTCGATGAAATCGAGAATTCACATCCTGCCGGAGTCACTGTGCAATAAGATCGCCGCAGGGGAGGTGGTTGAACGTCCGTCTTCGGTGGTCAAAGAGTTGGTTGAGAATGCCATCGATGCCGGAGCGGGGGATATTCTTGTCGAACTGGAAGCTGGCGGCCGCAAGTTGATAAGGGTCAGCGATAACGGCAGCGGCATGAACCGGCAGGATGCATTTCTGTCGCTGGAGCGGCACGCAACCAGCAAGATCAGCAGCGATGAAGATCTGTTTGCCCTTCATACCCTCGGGTTTCGTGGTGAGGCCCTGGCATCGATCGCCTCGGTGTCTCGTTTTCGCTTATGCACAAGTGCCAGCGCAGATGGTCTTGGTTATGAAATCTATGCCGAGGGGGGCAATATAAAGAAGACGACTGAAGTCGGTCTGCCCCGCGGGACCAGCGTTGAAGTTCGTAACCTTTTTTTCAACCTTCCGGCCCGTCGTAAGTTTCTGCGTAAGGAGCAGACAGAGCTGAGCCATGCTGCTGACGTCGTCACCAAGCAGGCACTCGCCCATCCGGAAATATCATTTCGACTGCAGCATAATGGACGGATTCTGCTCGAATTGCGTCGTGAGAGTGGCCTGCCTGAAAGGGTTGCAGCTCTGCTGGGGAAATCAATGCTGCGAGACATGCTGCCGTTGGATCAGGATGGTGGTGATTTGCGATTGCATGGTCTGATTTCACAACCGGTGTTGAACCGATCTGCTGCGGCCCATATTTATACCTTTGTCAATGGCCGGTATATTAGAGACCGGGTCGTTCAGCATGCGGTAATGGAGAGTTATCGCCAGCTGTTGATGAAGGGTCGTTACCCGGTCATGGTGCTGTTTCTTGAGCTTGATCCGGCCCAGGTCGACGTCAATGTTCATCCGACTAAACATGAAGTTCGCTTTCGCGACCAGAGGCTGGTGCATGATTTTATCGTAGCATCCATACGTGATCGTTTGCGTGGTTCGCAATGGCTCGAGCTTGCCGATGGGCAGGGTCGTGCAGAGACTGCACAGCTTCCGCAACCTCTTGCGGAGGGCAGCAGTTCGGTAGCGATGGTCCGGGAGGCGCCTTCGGCGTATCATCAATCTGCCACGTCAGATCACCCGGCAGTTATTTCCGGTCAACAGGCTTTTTCACCGCAGCCGCCGGCGGTTCCAGAACCGTTGTCTGAGCAATTGAGCCTGGAACAGTCGTCCACAGATTCAGCTGGTTTCTTTGCCCGACTGCAACTACTCGGCCAGTATCATCAAAGCTATTTACTCTGTCAGGATGGTGATGATCTGCTGTTGATCGATCAACATGCCGCCCATGAACGGATCGGGTTTGAAAAGCTGAGAAAAGCATATCTTGCCGGTTCCGTGGAACGCCAGCAACTGCTCTTCCCGGAAATTCTTGAACTCGATTTTCGCAGCGCGGATGCTCTGCAGCAGCAGTG
>PKUD01000049.1 GCA_002869695.1 Desulfuromonas sp.
CCTGGCCCTGGTCAGCCAGCCGGAGCTGCTGGAGCTGGCCTCGAACCTGGGAATCGATGCCTGCATCGCTCCGCGCCTGGCTGCCGCTTCGGCAATCCTGAAATTCGTCCGCCGCGGGGAAATCATCTCCCTGGCGACGATCGAAGGGAGCAACTCTGAAGTTCTGGAACTGGAGATCAAGCATCAGAGCGGCATTCTCAATACCCCGTTGAGCGAACTGCATTTTCCGCGCGGAGCCATTATCGGCGCGATTGTCCGCGGTGAAGACTATGAAATCCCTACCGGAGACAGCAGTCTGCAGGTCGGTGACCGGGTCGTCATCTTTGCCCTGCCCGGCTCGCTGAACAAGGTCGAAAGGTTTTTTGAATAACATGAACCTCACCCTGACCCTGCGGATTCTCGGTGCCCTGCTGATCTGCCTGGCCGGTGCCCTGCTCTTGCCGCTGCCGTTCTCTTTCTTCTACCAGGACGGGGCCTGGCCGGCGTTTCTTTCTTCGGCGCTGATCTGCCTGCTGGTTGGCAGCCTGCTCTTCTATTTCTGCAAGAGTCGCAAGGACATGTCAGTCCGCGAGGGCTTCGCCATCGTCACCTTTGGCTGGGGTTTTTTCGCCCTGTTCGGAGCCCTCCCCTACCTGCTTTCCGGAGCTATTACGTCGCCCGTTGATGCCATCTTTGAGACCATGAGCGGTTTCACCACCACCGGCTCGACGATCCTGACCCATATTGAAGAAATGCCTCAGAGCCTTCTGTTCTGGCGAGCCTTGACCCACTGGCTGGGGGGAATGGGAATCATTGTCCTGTCGCTGGCAATTCTGCCGATGCTCGGCGTCGGCGGCATGCAGTTGTTCAAGGCAGAAGTACCTGGCCCAACGGCGGACCGCCTGAAACCGCGCATCCAGGACACAGCGACTTTGTTGTGGGGCGTCTACCTGCTGCTGACCGTCGTGGAGACATTCCTCTTGATGCTCGGTGGAATGAATTTTTTTGATGCCATCTGTCATGCGTTCGCCACGCTGGCGACCGGTGGCTTCTCGACCCGAGATGCTTCGGTTGCCGCGTTCAACAGTGCTTATATCGATGGGGTCATCACCCTGTTCATGTTCCTGGCCGGAGTCAATTTCACTCTGCATTTTCAGGCTCTGCGCGGTAAAAATCTGAAATTCTTTTACCGCAACGAGGAATTCCGCTGCTACCTCGGCATCACCCTGTTCGCAACCTTGTGCCTGCTGCTGTTCAACTGGAACGGCGGAATCTACCAGCAGTTTGGTGAAAATCTGCGCTACAGCCTGTTCCAGGTTACCTCGATCCTGACCACCACCGGGTTCGGTACGGCGGACTATGAACTCTGGCCGGTCATTACCCAGTACATCCTGGTTCTACTGATGTTCATCGGTGGTTGTGCGGGATCCACCGGAGGTGGCATCAAGGTCGCGCGAATTTTGCTGCTGTTCAAACATTCTCAGGTCCAGCTGTTCCGCCTCATTCATCCCCGTGCGGTCCGCCTGGTCAAACTCGGCAATCGACCGGTCGATCGTGAAGTCCTGCAGGCGATCCTCGGCTTCTTTGCTCTTTTCGTCGGGGTGTTTGTCACTGCATCCCTGTTGATGGCGGCCTGCGGCATGGATCTGGTTTCCGGCGGGGCGGCCGTCGTCGCTTGCCTGGCCAATATCGGTCCGGGATTGGGGAGCGTCGGACCCACCGATAACTACGCACATGTCCCGGTTCTCGGCAAGGGGATCCTGGTCTTCTGCATGCTGATGGGCCGGCTTGAACTTTTTACCGTGCTGGTTCTGTTCTTCCCGTCGTTCTGGCGCAAATAACCGACCTTCCCGTTATCTGCTGCTGAAAAACCAGAAGGCCCCCATCTTCCAGCTGGAAGATGGGGGCCTCCCCCCTCCTGGTCCCCCTAAAGGGCGTGATCTCTTTTTCGTGTGTACAGTATACGGTAAGAAGCTGAGATTTTTCCCAAACATCAAGCTGGAGAGCAGAAAAATTACGTCTGTTGCTGCTTTAATTTTCCAGATTGTCGGCCTGAATGATACAAATGTAACATTTTTGATAAAAATAAAAAAAGGGAACCGATATGCGGCTCCCTTTTTGCCTTAAAATCTGAACCAGTGGTTTTACTTCAACAGGACAAATCCGAGTTGACGGCCGGTCACCCCCTGGTCCCTGCGATGGGAAAAAAAGAGCTCCTGGTGACAGCAGGTACACTCGCTGGCCGCCTCGATACGCCCCGGGTCCAGGCCGGCCCCTTCCAGTTGCAGCCGACAGCTCAGTCCAAGGTCGACCTGCCAGTGTCCCAAGCTGACTTCGCTGGAAATTTCTCTCCAGAAACCGCTTCCCTGGCGGAAGGCATCGCGCACCGGCCGGTCAACTTCAAATCGATGGGCACCGATCCCCGGTCCGACTGCAGCCTGAATGTTTCCTGCGGCACAACCGAAATGCCGGGTCATGGCAGTCACTGTTTTTTTGAGAATGCCCGCTGCGGCGCCGCGCCATCCGACATGCACTGCGGCAATCACCCTCTTGTCGGCATCCCAAAACAGGACTGGAAAACAGTCCGCTACCAGGATTCCGAGCATAATACCGGGCTGATTGGTCACCACACCATCTGCCTCGACCTTGAGAAAATGGCTCAAATCGGCATTCGGCTCATCAATCAGCAGCAGATCGTCACCATGGACCTGGCGAACCGTCAGCAACTGGTTCTGCGGCAGAGCAAAAGCGCGGCAGAAGGTGGAGCGATTGCCGTCGACATGGACCTGCTGGTCAGCCGTGTTAAAACCGAGATTCAGCGAGTTATAGGGTGCCCGGCTGACCCCTCCGTTGCGAGTTGTAAACCCTGCAACCAAACCTTGTCCTGTGCGACTGGGCTGGAGATAGGTGATCTTTTCCTGGCGGGAAAGCTTCATGCGAGACTCCGTTGTTTGCCTGCGTATCAGTTGTTTACAGCATTTTTTTATCAAGATAGACCAGGATCGCCCGGAAGGCGGCCGGTGGCTCACTGACCCATTCACGGTATGCACCGCTCAACGGATGAATAAAACCGAGCAAACGAGCATGTAATGCCTGGCCAGGTAACCTTTCTATCAACCGGCGCAACTCCTGATCCGCCAGCGACTGCAGTCGTCCCCGGCCACCGTACATCGGATCACCGACCAGCGGGAAGTTCATTTCTGAAAAATGTACCCGGATCTGATGAGTCCGCCCGGTCTCCAGCCTGAGTTCTACCAGGGTCAGGTTGTCGGCCGGATAGCGACTGAGCACCTGCCAGTGGGTCACAGCCCGTTTGCCGTGACGCGAATCGCTGCTCATTTTACGCCGATGGGTCGGATGGCGACCGATCGAACTATCAACGCGACCACTGTCCTGCGGCAGCAATCCATGGACCAAAGCCAGATAGCGGCGGTTGACCGTATGCGCCTTGAACTGCGCCGCCAGATGCTGATGGCTGATGTCGTTCTTGGTTGCAACCAGAAGACCCGAGGTATCCTTGTCGATCCGGTGCACGATTCCCGGACGCAACTCGCCACCAATCCCGGCCAGGTCGTCACAATGATAGAGCAGAGCGTTGACCAGGGTTCCGGCGCTGTGACCGGCGGCGGGATGTACCACCATTCCGGCGGGTTTGTCAATCACGATCAACTGATCATCTTCAAACAGGATTTTAAGCGGAATATTCTCCGGGCGAGCCTCCAACGGTGTCGGTTCGGGGAGAGTCACCTCAAGGAGTTCTCCACCCCTTAACTTGCTGGAGGCCTTGGCAGGCTCCTGATCGAGCAGAATCTGGCCCTCGTCGATCAGTTTTTTCAACTGGGAACGGCTCAGTTTCGGGAGACACTCGGCCAGATACCGGTCCAGGCGTTCAGCAGGCCGGTCTTCGGGAAAAACCAGACGGTGGGAATGGTCCATCTACCAGATCGAACTCTCAATCTTTCCTGCCTGCTTAATCATCACATCTACGACCGCACGATCATACATGTTCTCCCGATGAGGAAGATCCGGCGATACCCGGGAAAAGAAATGTTCCCGGCCTTCATTCAGTTCTTCATCCATCAGGTCAAAGATATTATCATTCTTGATCCCCTCGGCCACTTTTTCCTGATTGTAGAGGGCAACGTCAGAAACGATAGCTCGCGCCAGTCGATAGGCCAAAGCCGGGTTTTCAACCAGTCTTGCCATAAAATCAGCCTCCAGATGTCCGTAATAATTTATACAGGTTAAAACACAGCAATATTATGGGTTCAGAGCGAAATCGGCAAGGAAATATTTATTTTTGCTGATTTTTTTGCCCGCAAGAGCGACCACTGCGATTTAAAACTCAGTCTGCTGCCGAGGTAAATTCTGCTGTAGGAAACTTAATAATTCAGAATGGTTACCACGATAATCACTCGGCCAGCGCCGTCCAGGCCGCTCCACCAGGTAAGTGTCCACCAAATAAGTGGTCATCCCGGCCCCGGTTGCGGCCAGGTCATGACTGCTGTCATTGCCGATCATCAGGCACTCTGCTGCCGGTACCCCGATCTTTTCGGCAATCTCTTCAAAATAGGAGATACTAGGCTTGCAAAAACGGCTGTTTTCATAGCTGGAGACATGGTCGAAACTGATCTCGTCCAGACCAGACCAGCGTCGTCGCGCATCAATCATAAAAAGAGGGAAAACCGGGTTAGTCGCCAGAACCAGGGTCTGCCCCTGCCTCCGGCAATGGTCAACAGCTTCGACCGCGTGAGGGATTTCTGTCACCAGGCGGGCCAGTTCGTCTACGCCCTGATCCCGGTAATCATTCAGGCGCAGGCGAAAATCGGTGGCGGAAATGGACAGTTTCCGCTCAAGGCTGGTGAGTAGCCGCGCCTCGTTGGTGGTGCCGTCGGCAGGCCCCTGAATCAGCTCCCGAATCCCGTTGAGAAACGTCCGGGAAAACGTCTTCGGTGACACCAGATCCCTGAACCGTTCGGCCAGGCCACCTACATAGCGGGGAATGAACTCCTCCATGCGAACCTGAAGCAGGGTTCCATCCAGATCGAACAATACCGCCCGGATATGTGACAGATCAAATCGACTCATAAACAGCTTTCGACAAAGAAACGTGACTCTCCTCGACTGGCTAAACGGGCAAGGAAATACCCACGAAAATTCAGGATAGCACAGCTGCATGTGGCAAACCAATTGTCACTTACTTTCACTTGTGGATGCACCAGCCAGGGAAATACCTTGA
>PKUD01000174.1 GCA_002869695.1 Desulfuromonas sp.
GGCGTTGGGGGTTCTGGTGGGTTTGCCGGTTCTTTTTGGCGTTAATATTCTGCGGCTGTTCGTGTTGGCCTGGGCGACCAGATGGAGCCCTGAGTATGCCCCGCTGGTGCACGATTATGTCTGGCAGATTTTTTTCCTGTTGCTGCTGGTGCTGATGTGGCTGGCGTGGATTGAGTTGGTGGTTAAGCGTGAAAAACGTTCTGCTGTTTCTGGCTAAGCTGCTGGGGTTCTCCCTGCTGCTGTATGCCATGCATAAGCCCTTGATGATGGCTTATGAGTTTGTGCTGCTGGGCATCATCTTTCAGTTTCCGGCCAGCGCTCTGATGCCCGCCGGCATGTATTATGACAGCTCTCTCTGGTTGATCCCCACCCTGGCGTTGGTGCTGGCGAGCCCGCAACTGTCGTGGAAGAGGCGCCTGGTGATGCTGCTTGTGGCTGTTTTCGCCTATTGGGCTCTTGATCTGTGCAGCTTTTTCCTCTGGGTGACGCCGCCACTGCCCAATGTCAACGTTTCTGACGCGCATTACCTGTATAGTCTGGTCTGGAAGATGACCGGCCAATGGGTGTTGCCGTTTATGGTCTGGCTGATTGCCGCATCTCGGCAGGTGGGCGAGTATTTCGCCGTGCGCGCCTGAATTTGAATTTCCGGGGGGCGAGCGACGCTGCATTGTCATCGGACATGTGAAAAGAAAAAGCCCTCCAGTCAGTTATTGGAGGGCTTTTGAGTTTGTTGACGATTGCATGTCCTGATCAAGCTTCTTCCGGTGGTGAATCGGGCGATATCTCCGCTACAGCCTCTTCTTCCGGCAACGTCTTGAGGTCGACCAGGCGGGTGCCGGCGAGTCGATCATTCCAGCCACGTCCCTCCCTGTTGAGGACGGTCAGGTAGCCGAGCCCGGCTGGCAGCAGTTGGATCAGCCCGCCGACGCTGCGCATGAACGCCTGGGAGAAGGCAATGGCTTCACCCGTGGTGGTTTCCACCCGCATTTCGGTGAGCATCTTCCCCGGGGTCTGTCCGGTGAGGAAATGGAACAGGGTGAAATAGCCGAAGGTCAGGCAGAACATCACCAGGAAATAGGGGATGGACAGATCGATCAGGGTTTCCATGCTCGGCAGACTTCCTGCGGTGCTTTCCGAGAGCGCTGTCTCGGCGACGACAACGAAGCAGAGGCCGACCAGTCCAATCAGGGCAGCATCAGCAAGAAAAGCCGAGACGCGCCGGCCGAAAGACGGAGGGGTCTGCTGCTTCTGGTTTACCTCCCCGTACGTAACTGGAGGTTCCGCAACGTCTGGCGGAGAATCCTCTGGCTGCTGAGATTGTTTGAGGTCGCTCCTGGCGGCGTCAGGTTCGATGCCGGGTGCGGTGGTCGGTAGCGCCCCGAGGGTAAAGTCGTCCGATGCGCCTACGGTAAAGTCATCAAGTGACTTTCCGCCGTAGGTCGTTTCCAAAGACTCCAGCGATGGTTCGGCACGTTTGGTTTTCGTCAGAGGAGGAAGCTCGTTGATCGGCGAAAAAAGTTCCTCCTGCGCTGTGTCCTCTTCTTCGGTTACCAGCTCTGTCGCCATCGGCTCAGATGGCACGTCGGTCAGGAAGTCGATCGGTTCATCCCGGTCCGGGGCGTCGGCAAATTCGATNAAATTCGATTGTCGAAGAATCTTCAGCGGGAAGATCCTTCTTACCGCCAAAAGGGTGGTCAGGGCCCTCCTGTTTCCCGGGTAAATCATCATCCTCCAGGGCCGCAAAATCTGTATCATCCAGGCCGAGTTCGGTTGTCTTCGATTCGGTCTCTTCCGGTTCCCTCGCTTCGTCGAGACCTAGGTCTGGAGTATCAAGCTAAAGGGCGTTTGCGGTTGTCTCAAAGGAGCCATCTTCGAGCGTTTCGTCGAGGTCGAAGGAGGCAGGATCGTCAGCCTGGCCAGCTGCTCGAGGTTTTTCCGGGGCGGGGAGACTTTCTTCCGGTTCTTCTTCCTGAGGGACGTCCTCGAACAGTTCGTCGAAAGCCAAGTCTTCTTCTTCGTCACTGTCGATGGTAAATTCGAAGCCGAGACCCTCCTCTTCAGGTTGCGCCGAAGGCTCTTCGGCAGCCGACTCCCGCGTGACGTTTTCCTCTGCCAGGCTCTCAGTAGTGGTCTCCGGTTCTGCGACCTCGATCACTTCAGCAGGCTCTGCAAAGAGGCTGGCAAGCAGCACCCCGTGGATGCCGAAGCGGCTTTTGTGTTCGGCGAGATCCTTCCCGCATTTTTTGCAGCTCTGCAGATGGTCAAAACTGTTGAAGCCACATTTTGGACATCTCATAGCGCGTCCTTTCCCTCAGAAGAGGATTTAAACACCTCTGTCTGCAGAGGCCAAGTCTCCATAAAGATATTGTAAAATGCTGACGATCGCAAGCCCGGCCGTTTCGGTGCGAAGAATCCGAGGCCCGAGCCGCACATTATTAAAGCCTGAGGAGTGAGCCAGCGTTACTTCGTCCTTGGTCAAACCTCCTTCAGGGCCGACCAGCAGGCTGATGGCCGCGGGTTTCTGTTCCGCCAGAAGATTCGGCAGAGGAACTTCCGCTTCTTCCCACAAAACCAGTCGCTGGTCTCCGCTGCAGACGGAGAGCGCATCACTCAGGCTCTTCGTTATCGTGAGGGTCGGCAGGTAGCTCTGTCCACACTGGCGGGCCGCCTCCTGAACAATCCGTTGCCAGCGCTCTGACTTGGCCGGCAGCCGATCCTGCTTGAAACGGCCGATACTCCTCTCGGTTGGGCAGATAATAAAATGGTTGACCCCCAGTTCGGTCCCTTTCTGTAGCACCAGGTCCAGTTTGTCTCCCTTGGCCGTTCCCTGGATCAGTTCAACCCGCAGTGGTGGTGGAGGAACATTCCGGAGAGCCAGGACTTCCGCCTTTCCGGTTTTGGCCTGCAACTGCCTTAGGCGGCAACGGGCGATGGTGCCACGGCCGTCGAGCAGTTCTATCTCCGCCCCGGGGGCGAGGCGCAGGACGTTGAGGGCGTGTTTGATAACCTCTGGGGAGAGGTCAACGGTTTGGCCTGCTTGAAACTGGGCAGCGGTGAGAAAAAAGCGTCTCATCCTAGACTGGTCTTTTCCGGTAGGTCAGGCAGATCCAGTCGTCCTGGTAGCGGGTCGGGAAGTCCTGCAGGGCCGGATCGGTAAAGTGCTGGCGAACGAAAGATTCCTTCTCGGTCAGGATTCCGGAGAGGATAAGGTAGCCGCCGGGCGCCAGGCGCTCGGTCAGGGCCTGTTTCAGCCGGACGTTCTCTTCAGCGAGGATGTTGGCAATAACCAGGTCGAACTGTCCGGACAGCTGATCCAGCGGGGTTGTTGTGGTCTCTATCTGTGCATCGTAGTTATTGTGGGCAATGTTCTCGCGAGCGACCTGACAGGCCTGCTCATCGATGTCGCAGGCAAGCACCCGCTGACAGCCCAGAGCTGCCGCAGCCAGGGCAAGGATGCCGGAACCGGTGCCCACGTCGAGCAGGCTGTGAGGCGGATCCTCTGTAGCCATGAGTTCGGCAATGGTTTCAAGGCAGAGCAGGGTTGTGCCATGGGTGCCGGTGCCGAATGCCATGCCGGGATCGATTTCGATAACCCGGTCATCCTCCTCTGCCTGGAAGTGTTCCCAGGTTGGCTTTATTACCAGATGCTGGCCGATGCGGAGCACCGAAAAGTTCTGTTTCCAGTTCTCTGCCCAGTCCTCCTGATGAACCGAAGCGACCTTTCCGATGGCGATCTCCCAAGCCGGGTTGAGGCTGCAGAGTTCGCTCAGCGCGCTTGTGATCTGGCGAGTCAGCTCGGTCCGCGCTGCCGTTTCTGCAAAGTAGGCTTTGATCTGGTAGACGGCATCCGGATCCAGTTCAGTTGACGGCGGGACAAAGGTGTCCAGCTGCTTGTCTTCAATGATGGTCCCCCCACAACCGAGCTCATCCAGTTGTGCACAGACCATGTCTATGGCTGCGGCAGGGGCGCTGATCTCTATGGAAAACCATTCTGTATTCATGCAGTTTAATTAACAGAGAGGTGGTTCTATTGCAATAAAAGAAAGTTGTGATGGCTGCTTTCTGGACTTTTTACATGATAAAACAGACATTTGCAACGGAGAATATTTTTTTATTAAAATATTCTTTTAAAAGCTTGCATTGCAATTATCTCTTTGTTAGGATGTTATAACTATTCTCATGAGGAATATATTATGGTCGCAACTCAGGCGGTATTTTTAATATCGGATGCGACCGGCGAAACAGCGGAACATATGGTGTCAGCGGCACTGAAACAATTCCGGGATCGTCCGGTGATTGTCCGTCGTTTCAGTAACGTGCGAAACAAGAACCAGGTCTATGAAGCTCTTGATCAGGCCTTGGCCAGCGGTGGTTTGATTGTCTATACCATGGTCAACGCTGATCTCGCGCGACTCGTCTATACGGAATGTGACGCTCTCGGGTTGCCCTGCATAGATCTGCTGTCGCCGTTGTTGATGCGCCTTTCCGAGTATCTCGGCCACTCCCCTGAGGAGATGCCGGGCCTGCTCAGGGGAATGAACGAAGAGTACTTCCGGCGCATCGAAGCTGTCGAGTTTACCGTCAAGCATGATGACGGCCAGGAGTGTCGCAACCTGCACAAGGCGGATATCGTTCTGGCAGGGGTGTCGCGAACCAGCAAGACTCCGGTTTCGATTTATTTGGCTCACCGGGGCTGGAAGGTTGCCAATGTTCCGATTGTCCATGGCATCAACCCGCCGCAGGAACTGCTGGATGTCGATCCGGCGCAGGTCTGCGGATTGATTATCGAGCCGCAACGGCTGATGGAACTGCGAGCAGCGCGGTTGCTTAACCTGAGACAAAACACGCGCACCGATTATGCGGACTATGAACAGATCGAAGAGGAAATCCGCTCAGCCAAGCGGCTCTTTCGCCGGCAACGCTGGGCCATTGTGGATGTATCGACGCGAGCGGTGGAAGAAACCGCCAACGAAATATTAAAGAAACTGAAACTGTTATAACGGCGTGGGGTGCCACGCTCACTGGAGCCAAAGGAGCTTAGCCATGCGTATTCTGGTTGTAGAAGACGAAAAGAAAGTCGCCAGCTTTATCCAGCGTGGTCTGGAAGAAGAAGAATTTACGGTTGATGTTGCTCATGACGGTGAGGAAGGGGTCACCATGGCGGGGAGTGTGTCCTACGACCTGATCCTGATGGACGTCATGCTGCCTAAAAAGGACGGCCTGACCGCAATTCAGGAGTTACGCGAAAAGCAGATCGATACGCCGATCCTCTGCCTGACGGCTAAAGATGCTGTGGATGACATTGTCACCGGCCTGGATGTCGGCAGCGACGATTACCTGACCAAGCCGTTCGCTTTTGCCGAACTGGTGGCCCGGGTCAAAGCGCTGATCCGCAGGGGAGCCCAGGACCGGGGCGCAGAGCTGAACTTTGCCGACCTGCGGCTCGATCCGGTCAGTCACCGGGTGTGGCGCGACAACACGGAAATCGATCTGACCTCAAAAGAGTATGCCCTGCTGGAATATTTTCTGCGTAACGCCAATCAGGTCCTGACCCGGACCATGATTGCCGAGCATGTCTGGGATTACACTTTCGATTCCTTTACCAATATCATCGATGTGTATGTCAACTACCTGCGCAAGAAGATTGACCGGAACTATGATAAAAAGCTCATCCATACCGTCCGCGGTATCGGCTATGTGCTGAAAGAGAGCAACTAGTTGGACAATTGCTCCCTGCGTACCCGCTTTCTGCTCTGGAGCTTCTTGGCCGAGGCTCTGCTTTTCGGCGGCGGGGCGCTCTTCTGGCTGAGGTCTCTGGCTGATCCTTTGACCTCAGCGGTGGAACAGCCCTCAGCTCTGTTGCCGGGAATCGCTCTGCTGGTCATTCTGCTCCTGGCGCTGACCGCCGTGCAGTGGGCTTTGCTCGGCAGGGGAGCGGCACCGGTCCACCAATTGGCTGAGCGGATCGGACAGGTTGCGTTCAACGAGCGGCTGAAGCCTGCCGGCGTGCCGGTCGAGTTAATTCCTCTGGTCGAGGGTTATAACGCAACTCTTGATCGGCTTGAACAGACGGTGATCCGGACCATGCAGTTCAGTGCCGTCGCCTCGCATGAACTGCGTACCCCCCTGACCGTTCTGCGCGGTGAAATTGAAATTGCCTTGCGCCACTCCACGCTTGACGAGGAGATGCGGTCCCTGCTGGTGTCCAACCTTGAAGAGATCAGCCGCATGAGCCGGATAATTGAGGACCTGCTGCTGCTGTCCAAGAGTGATATCGGCGAGATTCCCCTGCGTCTCGAATCCCTGGAACTGAACGAACTGCTGACAGACCTGTTCGCCCAGGCGGCGGTTCTCGGTGAAGAGAAGGATATTGCCGTTCGCTACTATCCCTCGCCGGAGCAGATCATGTTTCAGGGTGACAGTCTGCGCTTGCGGCAACTCTTTCTCAATCTGTTATCGAACGCGATCAAATACACTCCAGCTGGCGGGGCGGTCGATATAACCCTGGTCAGTGAGGGTGGGGATGCCCTGGTTTCCATTAAAGACACGGGAATCGGCATCGATGCGGAGCACCTGGCACATATTTTTGAACGGTTTTACCGCGTCGACAAGCTCAAAAATCAGGGAGATGGTGGCTCCGGACTGGGATTGTCCATTGCCGAATGGGTGGTTGAGGCCCACGGCGGCGAGATCAAGGTCAACTCCGTGGTCGGTGAAGGGACGGAGTTTATTGTCAAATTGCCCCTTTCAGGGTCCTGAGACCTCCCGCTCCGGGAGAATTT
>PKUD01000187.1 GCA_002869695.1 Desulfuromonas sp.
CGAAGGTGGAACAATGGCATTTAATCTTGATATCCTGCCAGATGAAGACAACAGCATTGGATTGCACTATGATCTGTGGAATGGGTCAGGGCAGAACCTTGATATGCTGTTAGAAGTGCCGTCGGTAAACTTTGGTGGCTTCGATCTGGATGACTTTCTTTATGTCTGGACGAGTTTCTCTGGTTCCGACAATGGTGGTTATGAGGAGTGGATATTGCTGCCAGGGGCAGCACCTGTGCCGGAACCGTCCACCATGTTGCTGCTCGGCAGTGGACTTTTAGGTCTTGCCTGGTACGGACGGAAGCGCAAGAAATCATAACACTGTAAAGCATTCCGACAGTTAACTTGACGCGGGGCCAGAAATGGCCCCGCTTTTTTTAACCTATATTCGTCCAGTCAGGGTGTAAAGCGTGGTCGGGCTTGCTTGATCTATGAACGCTTACCGCCTAAGATACTCTGCAATCAAGTGGGAGAACGGAAGAAATGGGGGCAAGGGTTTGAAAATAATATCGATCAATGGCAGTAGGCGAAAAACTGGGAATACGGCGTTTTTAATTGAGGCCATATTGACGCCGCTCCAACATGCAGAAGCGCAAATAGAGTCAATTTTCCTTGGTGATTACGACATTGGCGCATGTACTGGCTGTGAAGGCTGCCGCAACTCCTGGGAGTGTGTCATCAAGGATGATTTTCAATCGTTGATAAAAATGCTGGATGAGGCGAACGGGGTGGTCCTTGCGTCGCCGACCTACTGGTATACGGTCACTTCTGACATGAAGCGTTTTATTGATCGCTGCTACAGCCTTATTCAATTTCCCGACAGTCGCAGTGAATGGATTGGAAAATATGATGGGACGGGCAAACTCTGTGTAACCGCAGCAGTATGTGAACAAAAGGAAGAGGGACATATGGGGAATACCCTGACACTCCTGACAGACTTCGCCGGGGATATCGGTTTAACCGTTGTCGATTCGGTTAAGGCCCTAAATTGCTTTGAGGCGGGAAGTATTCAAAAAGAAAAAACGGCGATTACAGATGCAGAATCGGCGGGACAGCTATTATTGCGGCAACTGAAATCTCCCACTTGAGCCAAGATCTTAAAATCGCTGCAACTCAAAAAAGTCCCGCCACGACAGCGCCGCAGCGGGACTTAATATGCTCACCTGAGAAATCTTCTACTTCATCTGCTTGTCGAAATGCCGTGCTTCCGGGATGAGTTTAAAATAGAAGTTGTGGGCCACGTCATAGATACCGTGCCACCCGGCATAATCAGGCCCCATCATGGCTGTTCCCATGCGTGCCCGGCGTCCTTCATGGTGTTAGAGTTCCCAATACTCCCATCCTCTTTTCTTCCTTGACGGACCCGGTGAGGAGCTTGAGTTGAGGAACGACATGTGCGAGACTCCTCTCGCGAATCAATTGATTTCACATAGGGCAAAGCGTAAACAATGATTGATTTTCTGATTATCGGGACAGTGCTGGGCCTGTCAGCTGGATTCGCTCCCGGACCTCTCCTAACCCTGGTGATTTCCGAAACTCTTCAGCACGACATCAAGGCTGGTGTCAAGGTTGCCCTTGCCCCAATTCTCACTGACCTCCCAATCATTATTCTGACCTTGCTCGTCCTCTCTAAACTATCGAGCTTCCACGGCATTTTAGGGATAGTGACAATGCTGGGAGGATGCTTCGTGCTCTATATGGGCTATGAGAGTATTTGTGCTAAAGGTCTGAAGTTGGATTTAGCTGGGGGGAAATCAAATTCGCTTTTCACGGGCACCCTGACGAATGCTCTGAGCCCGCATCCGTACCTTTTCTGGTTTAGTGTTGGCGCTCCTACGATGACCAAAGCAATGCATCAGGGGTTGACTGAACCTGCTGCTTTCATTGTCGCTTTTTATGGCTTCCTGGTGGGATCAAAGGTTATTCTTGCAATTGTCGTTGGGAAGTCCAAAACCTTTTTGAGTGGAATAGCATACATTTACACGATGCGTTTGCTTGGTCTCGTTCTCTGTGCTCTCGCAATGGTTCTCTTTTATGACGGGCTGAATTTACTGGGGCTGCTGTAATGGCCCTTGGGAAGGCACATTCTGCAATGTCCGGTTTCTCCCGGTCCTCTCCCTGAACGGCTGTGCTCTAAACTGAATCGCTGCAGGTCACCACAGGAACGCATAGAGCATTAAAAACGCCAGTGCCATCCCCGCAAACAGGCACAGGAAACCGAACCCCTTGAGAATAAAGTCAAACAACACCCCGCTTGGCTTGTGAACCTCGAACCGGTCACAGAGCCCCTGCTCTTCGTAACGGCGCCACAGGTCAGCGTGATGTTCGAGCATCTCCTCTCGGGAAATCTGGCCGTTGAAGATAAAAAAATCCATGGGAAATTTTTCAGGACGGCCGTGGGTGTTGAAGAAGTGGACGGTAAAAATAAAGCCAGTGGCCAGCAGGGCCTCATCGGAGTGGATAATCGTGGCAACGTTGAAGATCCAGCCGGGGAGCCAATGTCCGAACCATTCAGGGAACCAGAGAATCAGCCCGGAACCACCGATCGCGAACATCCCCCAAAAGACCGCGAGAAAATCGAACTTCTCCCAGTAGGTCCAGCGCTCAAAACTCGGTTTCGGGCCTAAGAACAAGAACCACCTGAACATGGCCACGACATCCCTGCAGTCCCGCCAGTTGGGCATCAGGGAGTCTGGTCCCCACAGCCGCTGCCACCAGTTCCCGGGGATCCCCTTGCGGATAAAGAGGAATTCGAAGCTCATCAGCAGGGCCGCAGCAAAATAGGCAAAGGTGACAAGAGCGAAAATGCGATGGATCAAGCCGGCATTCTCAACCCCGCCGAAAAAGGACATCATGACCCTCGCCCATTCCTGGTTGCTGAAAAGCAACGGCAGCCCGGTGCATGAGAGGCCAAAGAAGCTGATTATGACCACCAGATGCAGAATGATGTCTTTTTTGTCAAAGCGCCGGTAAAGTTTATGTCCATCCTGCGGCGGAGTATGCAGCCCGCGAACCAGGGCGGCATGTTTCTCGCGATTTTCCACAAATCCGCGGAACATCCAGAGCAGGGAGTGTCCCCAGAACAGGATAAAGACACAGAGCAGCAGTCCGGTCATACCGATATAGGTCCACCACAGGATCGGGTAGTTTTTCCGATCGTGGGGATCTCCGTGGGAATAAAATTCAGCGAAATGTTCAGTGGCTTTGGCGTGGCAAACGGCACAGGTGGCCACCCTTTTGGAGGGATGAAGGCTCGACTCAGGGTTGCCCAAAGGGAGGATGTTATGCTCCCCGTGACAATCAAAGCATCCGGCGACATATTCGGGGGACCCCAGGCGGTAGCTTTTTCCATGGTAGCTGTCAAGAAAGGTTTTGACCACCCGCGGAGCAACATCATTGCGGACCATTGTCTCTTCATCGTCATGGCAGGTGATGCAGGTCGCGGAATGATAGATCCGCCGTTGCTTTGTGTCCAGCTTGGCGATGAAGCTGACCTGGTGCAGATGATGACAATCGTGACAGGCGGCCGCATCCTTATTTCCCGCGGCCACAGCGCGACCGTGAACCGAGCCCTCATATCCCCTGCCATCGTGGCAACCCTGACAGGTTGCGACTGCCAACCGTTTATCCCCCCCCCAGGGGCGCACCCGATGGATATCGGTGTGACAGTCGGCACAGCCGATACCGGCAAGCATATGGGCACTGGCAAAGTGTTGTTCTGATTCGGGCTTGTGACAAGGGACACAGGTTACCCGCTCTATGTCAAAATTCCCCGCGATGTGTCCCTGCAGGTCGGTGAGTCCAGTGTGACAGCCCGTGCAGGCTATCCGCGCATGCTCTGAGGCGGCATAGCCGTCAGGATCGATAGTAACGTCATGGCATTCCAGACAGGTCTGCGGATCAATGGCAAGGCCTTTGGCAGGAGCGGCTTCGCTCACGCCACCGATTAATATCCATAAAAGTGGAAGCCAGCAAAGGACTTTCGCCATGTCTGTTCTCCTCCCGGTTCGAGCAATCTCATCCTTGTTGATCAGAGCGCGGCACCGTAGTCGCGCGCCTGATAAATGTCTGAGGCCCGTTACGGCTTATTTCACCTCCTTGAGGAAGCAAGGTCCGGAAGTGCATGGAGTTTGAAGGTTTCTCCCGAAGGTCATCAATATCGATAAATTCATTATATCGCGACGCCGGCTGAATTCCAGATAGGGAGGGTTCGCTGGCTGGACAGTTCAAACGAGGGACTCGGCATGGACATTTGCTGAGGTTTTCCTTTTCCTCAGAGCATGTGCCCTCGCCTTTTTGGGCGGTTGGGGAAGCCCGCCATCGCGATTTTCAATATCCCCATCCACCTGAAGTTCATCAGGTGGCGTCTCCAGAACAGTTCCTGCTTGTCGCAGACTGTCGATACGCTGAACTCATGAATCTCTCCCTGGAGCATTTTGCGCGTTGCTGAATCCAGTGTTTCAGAATCATGCAGGCTCAGGCGGGATTCAAGTTCCCTTGCCTTGGCGATCCGTTTTGCAATCATTTTTCCCCGGGACGGGTCGATCCGGCCATGTAGGAGTTTTAACGCATTCAACGCCTCGGCGGCGTCATAGGTCACTGCGACCAGGTCGTCACGGCTCATCCACCGGGTCTCATAGTTGAGGATTTGTTTCCAGGACGGCTGCAGCAAAAGCTGCCGGTGCTCTTCGAGCGTCTGTGCAAACAGCCGGTAACCACACGCCTGCGGGTGTTCAAAGCAACGGCTGCCCGGGTCGAGAAAGGGGCCCATCGGGGAAATGAAACAGGACAAACGCTGGTCAGAATTCTTGAATAACTGCTCACAGTAGCGAATGGTCTGCATCACGGATGACCGGGTCTGTTGCGGTAGCCCAATCATGAAGAAGACATCGATCCGATGGCATCTTAATGACAGTGCTTCTGTAATAACCGCTTCTATCTCGGTGTTATGGTAGAAGACATTGGCGTCCTGGAGCCGACGGATCTCTTCGTCGTGGCTCTCCGGGGAGAGTTCCAGGCTCCAGTTATTGACCGCTTCATCGATTTCCTTCAGGTACCCGGGCTGCGGCATGCCGAAGACCTCGAACACGATCTCATTTTTGATCCCAACCCTTCGCAGCAGAGTCAATGTCCGTTGGGCATATTCTGCCCCGGCCTGATAAAGGTCACCGACCAGAAAAATGGGGCCTCGCGAGATGCGGCTGATGTCAACAATGTTTTTGACGAGATTTTCCGGGCTCCTGAATGCCGGTTTCATCCGCACATTCAATTGTTCACAGGCCTCGCATGAGCTGCCGCAGGTCATACAGTGGTGGACACAGCCTTTGACCGTAAAGACAGCGGTAATCGGATTTTTCCACCATCCGTTGAACGGCAGAACGCTCTGCAGGTCGCGGTGACGGAACACCATTTTGATGACCTTTTCTGGCGCCAGATCAACATAACTGGCATCCGCAGGCACAAATGACGTGGGGTTTACTCTGACCTCTCCCTGCTACTTCCAGGTCAAGTTTGCGACTTGAGTCAAAGGTCGTTGAGACCCCAGTCGGACCAGCAGATCATGCAGAGGGGGTTCAACCGAATCACCCCGCAGGATGAAGTCGACCTGAGGATAGCGGATAAGTTCCTGATGAAAGTAGGTTGCTGACATGCCGCCAAAGATAATCGGAATGTCAGGATGAGACTCCTTGAGGATCCGGGCGATCTCGATAGACCCGTGGGCATGAGGAAGCCAATGTAGATCAATTCCGAATGCTTTCGGCTTGAGCTTTGAAAGGTAGGCGGGGACATCAAATTTGCGGTCATTTATCATCCTCAGGGCCAGGTTGACGATCCGTACCTTGATCCCCCGTGTTTCAAGATAATTCGTGATGGTCAGAAACCCGAGAGGGTACATCTCAAAAACAGGGGAAGACGGGATCAGATCACTGATCGGTCCATAAAGGATGGATTTCTTGCGAAAATCATAAACGCTTGGGGGATGAAGCAGGACAAGATCGACTTGAGACATGGAGTTCTCCGCAAGTGCCTGACTGGGCCCGCAACGCAAAGGTTCTCTGAGAAGAAATTATATCAAACCTTTTCATGCTATAGATCAGATCGTTCTCTGGGGAGAACGGATGGATGTCGCTTTGGCCCGCGTCGGCTGACGTGGTTTTTCATGCCGCCGCAACTGAAAAAGATGGGGTGAGGCTTCTGCCGAGTGATTGTTTAAAAACGTCAATGATTTCAGAAGAATTCCCCTGGCGAAGCGTTGGTTTAACTGCCCAGGGGGGCGAGATATGTCTTCTTATCTAAGGGGAAAGGCACAAAAAAAAAGGAACTCCCGGTTGGCTGTGTGGTGGTCTTGTCCCTGTTTTTTTCTGGTGCACCCGACATGTCATTTCCTTACTAAGGGACCCAGAATTCTGGTGCCAGGCCAAAGAACTCTTGCTGAGAGGTGGTCGGGGCAAGCGCTCTCAAGGTTTCCTGGGTGGGATTCCCGGTAACGGCCAGCCCTTCATCTCTCTGGAAGTTGGTGATTGCGGCAGTTGTCTCTCGGCCGATGCTGTCACTCTCGCTGCCGCTGATTGTGTACCCTTGAAGATTAAGAAGGTGCTGCATCTCTCTGATCTGCATTCTGTTGAGCTGCACGGCATGTACCTGGTCCTGGGTTTGCACCCGATCCCGGAAATACCCCTGCTCCTGAACTTGATTAACCTGCAGCTGTTCCTGATTGTGTAACAGTTCCCCGTATGGGGGGCGACTCATTTCCCTGCCGCGCTGGTGAGACCGCTCGGAGGCCAACATCTGGCTGGGAACCAGCAGGCCGCCTATTAGCACCAGTGCGAGTAACGTTATGAAGTGTCTCATGGCGATTCTCCTTTGCTGAAAAGGTCCACAAGACCACCCGCAACCGCTTGGGAGTGTCATTCCTCCTGTCAGGCAGAAAAAGCAATTAAATGTTGGAAAGTAGTTCCTTGTCTATACTATACCTATAGCACTTCAAAAAGGCTTGTCAATGGACAAAACGACTATAAAATAGTAACTTATGGTCGTTTTCTAGGGTGCCGAGGGCGAGTCCAGAGGAGGGGGAAAGGGCAGATTTCGGTCCCCTTGTTTGTTCCGTATCAGCCGAGTCGTGACCTCAAATTCGATAGCCAATGAGGGAGTTGGGAACGATAACTGTGACGTTCACTCGTGTCTTGAACGGCTCCAATCCAGTTAATTGGGGCGGGTAGTTGCTGTCAGTTGTGTTTAGTGCAGCCATGTTGATTTCGCCCGCTTCCAGGAAAGCAATGATATCCTCCAGGTGAGATAAGCCAATGGTCAGCATGGCATTGGGCGCCGTAATCCGGCCCTGTTGATAGGCGGACTCGATAACTTCCGGGGCCGCCTGGAGAATTCTGGCGGTTCTGAGTTTCTGCAGATAGGCGAGTTCGTCAGTGAGTCCGGGAGAGAGCAGGCTTATTGACTCACGACTAGAGAGCAGCCGGTCCCGCACTTGACGGTAAAGCGTGCGGTCCTCAATCTGGCTCAGGCCAATACCGTAATTTCGGTGCAGCAGCAGTTCGGCATTAACGAAGACCGAGGTGTCTGCCAGTGCCGCCTGCAACATCTGATTGTCGATCGGCTCCCGATGTCTGCTGATTGTGTTCGCTGTTCCCTTCACGCCAAAAAAGCCTTCGGGCAACAGCACATCTATCCGGTTCTGGTTGATCAACCATTCCCCGATCCGGAACGTCTCAACCTGCGCCTGCAGAGTTTCAGCGACACTTGCACCGCTGATAGCACTGCGGTGCCCATTGGCGATGATATAGAGTCTCGCAGCTGCAGCATGTTGAGTTTGATAGACAATAGTCCCAAACTGATCGAGCAAACCAGTTCCATCAGTTGCTTTCAGCGGGGTCGCGGGCCTTGGGGAGGCGTAGAGCATTGACGTGTACAGCAGCCAGAACATGCAAAAAGCGGTCAATAATGCAACGCGCGCCTGTATCGATATGGGTTTACTGGCAAGATACATGATGTTCTCTTTCCGCTTTCTCATTCTCAGTTATGAACCGAAAGGACATTTACGATTTCGAGTGAGGGGTGTCGGATTTCTGTTCATCCCTCTGCCAGGAAGTCCCGGCTTCACGGGCAATTAAAATCCCCCACCACTTGTGCCGGCTTCTTGTTTCTGGTCCGCTCGCAGAGTCCATACGGTGCGAGCAACCTTTTTCACTATCGCTCAATAGCACGCAAGAAGTCAAGGCCCTGAGGTGATATTTCGACCGTTTATCAGTGGGTTATGCCGATCTGCAGTCTCGTTTTATTGGCTGAAATCAAGATCAGCTGAGGATTTTTTCGGGTGTTTTTGCTTGCACGAGACTCTATTGTATATATAATTCCATATACTTTGATGAGGAAGGAGAATGGTATGCCGATCTATGAATATTATTGTCGCAGCTGCGACAATGTCGTTGAAAAAATTCAGCGCGAGGCCTCTGCGGATATCCCCTGTCCGGCTTGTGGCGATACGGCTCAAAGAAGAGTGTCGGTTTTTGCTTCGTCGGGGTCAAACAGTTCTGCCGGAGCCTGCGTGGCGCCGCCGAACAGTGGTTTTGGCTGAGGCTGAATTCAGTGGCGTGTCCACTGTTAGATTGAAGCGGGGTTTACGCCCCGCTTTTTTATTGCGTGAAAAGACGGAAAATCTGAAACAGAATGTTTCCCATTCCGGGGGAGAATATGTATACTCTCCAGCAGGACCAGTTGTTTCTGCCACCAGTATGCTGAGGAGTTCACATGCCACGATTCCTGTTCCTATCGGCTGTTCTGCTGTTTCTGTCCGGTTGCGTTACGACCGCGGCCCCTCCTTACAGCTATCTTTCTGACTCTGCTGACGATGAGGAAATGGTTGTCGGGGCCAGGGCTGTCCACGGCATTGTCACCGATAAAATTTATATCACGGTTAATGGTGAGGATGTTCTGGCTGGCAGCATCCGGTTATGGCGGCTGCAGGAGTCGCTTGCCGGAGCCTGGCAGGGGAGACCGATCACCGCGGATTGCTTTGCCAGAAATGCCAATGTGAACACCCTGACCCAACATTTTTGCACCGTGGTGGTTGATGAGCATCAGATCATCAAGTTGAGTTTCTAAGGCCGAGTCTTCAAACGGCCTGAACCAGAGTAAAAAACTGCTGGATGAGACGGTAGGTGATCCCCCATAAAACGCGTTCCGAATAGCCACTCAGATCGATGATCGGGTGGCTTCTTGTTTCTGCTCGGTAGGTAAACAGTTCTTCCCGGTTTCGCGCGGGATCCTGAAGAACCTTCAACGGCACCCAGAAGGTATCAACCACCTCGTAGTTATGATTAAGCTGAGGAGTTGTGGCGAGTCGAAAAACGAAACAGGAGATGCGGACCGGCAGGTAGGCCCCCTGGATGTCGTCGATCTGACCGAGATAGTCTGCTTGTGCCAGGTCGAGGTCAATTTCTTCACGGGTTTCCCGCTCAGCGGCCTGCCTCGGATCTTCATCATGTTGCTCAATTCGCCCGCCGGGGAACGCTACGTCACCCGACCAGGGGTCATCGTCATGCTCGGCGCGCCGGATGAACAGGACCTCGGGACCGAGTTCTCCATCCCGGAGGATCAGGGCTACAGAGGCGTGTTGCTTGTCCGGCTCACGACTGAATACCGGCCGATGAGCGGCGAGAGACTTCTTTATTCTGATCAGGTTTGGCGTTTCTGGCATGATCAATCAAGCCCTGGAGACAAACCGGCACTCGCGGGTGTCGACCTTGATCCTTTCACCTGTTTCCAGGTAGCCCGGAACCTGGATAGCGATTCCGGTTTCCAGAATTGCCTCCTTGGTCTGGGCCGTCGCGGTGGCGTTTTTGATCACCGGGGAGGTTTCAGTGACCTCCAGTTCCACGACTGATGGGGCTTCCAGGCTGACCACCTGTTCATTGTAGATTCCCAGGGTCACTTCAGTACCGTCGAGCAGATAGCCCTTGACGCCCTCAAACAGCTCGCCGCCGATTTCAAACTGTTCGTAACTTTCCAGGTCCATGAACACCCCATCTTCACCGGAAGTGTAGAGGAATTGGCCCTTACGGCGGTTGAAGTCGGCTTCGTCAATCTTGTCACCGGACTTGAAACTTTTGGTCAAAACCTGCGCCGTTAGCAGGTTGCGGTACTTGGTCTTGATCAGGGTATTGCCGCCCCGGGCGCTCGGGGACTGGAAGCTGACATCGAGGATTGAGCAGGGAGCGGCATCAATCTGGACCACCAGCCCGCGCTTGAGATCGCTGGCATTAATCATGTTGGGAACTCCGTAACAGGTTTGTAGTTTGTGTTCAGTAAAAAGAGTATTTCAGTCGGTGAGGGGAACCGATTTGCGATAAACGGTCCCCTGGAACAGGGCGATCAGCTCGTCCTCCTGGTCGGTGACCCGGACCTGGTAGGTGGCCAGTTTCCGGCTCAGGGAGACCTCTTCGGCGGTGGCGTAAAGGACCCCTTCGGTGGCGGCCCTGACAAAGGAGGTACAGGTACTGATCCCCATCGCCAGATCGCCATGCGAATTGGAGGCGGCCGCAAAGGCAAAGTCAGCCAGGGTGAAAATTGCCCCGCCATGAACGGTCCTGGCACCGTTAAAATGGAGGTCCTTGACCTGCATCCGTGCTCGCGCTCGTCCCTTATCAATCTCCACCAGTTCAACTCCGCAATGGCGGGCGAAACGGTCGTTGCGGTCGAAGTGTTCTTTGATCTTCTGCATCAGGATACTTTCTCGCTCTGTCGGGGCTCAGCCGATAATTCTTTAGAAATCAACCCCAGAGACTGTCGATAGTTTTCTTTTTCAGCGGGCGTGGGTTGTGGAGATGCTCCGGTTTGTTTGCTCTGGCGTTGCACTTGCCGCAGACCACCGTCGGCTCGGTTGAGCGGCGATCGATCTCTTCAATCAATCCTCGGGCTTTCAGTTCGCACATGTGCAGTTGGGAAAGATCATCATCCCCTGCAGAGGGCTTTTGGTTTTGCTGAGTCATTGCCTCCTCCTTCTCGCGGTCCAGCTCTTTTCCAGAATAATCCCCCCTGTTTAACTATGCAAGAGCAATGCGGTCTGTTTTTCGGGTAGAACAGGGTTCGAGTTTTCCTGATAAAAATTATCGGCAAAATATTTTTTTTGGATGCCGCCAGCTCGGCAGTGAGACGATCAGGTTTTCTCTATTGATAACAGTATTTTATAGAAAAAAAGCTTGCTTCAGAGAGGTGGATTGACTATTTTTCAATGAGTTAGATGGTTATATTTACCTTGATTCGCGAGGTCGGACGATGTTGAAAAGAATGTGGAAGCGTGTTTTCCAGCATGATCAGGATTCAGGGGATGTTTCCTGCCCCCTTTATTTTGATCAGCGCACACGGCGTAGGCTGTTATGGGGCTGCAGGCTGGGACGGAGCAAATAAGTGTAACAGTCAAAACAGACAGATGACGGGCCATCCCAGGGCGGGATGGCCCGTTCTTTTTGGCTCAACTGTGCTGAAAGCTGACGTCCACGTCTTGCCGGTGGGTCGGATCGATTTCCCAGAGGGTGCGGCTGGTGAAGTTAAACGGTCTGGCAATGAGGACATCCGGAAACTGATCGATTCGGGTGTTGTAGATGGTCACCGCGGCATTGTAGAGCTCCCGGCGGTCGGCGATCTGATCCTCCAGTTCCGAGATCCGGTTGCTCAGCTGCCGGAATCCGGCGTCCGCCTTCAGGTCGGGATAGCGCTCCACGACCATGAACAGAGATTTCAAGGTCTCGCTCAGGGCATTCTGGGCCTGCATCCGATCCTGATCGGCCCGCGCCGCGCCAGCCATCGAGCGGGCCTTGATGACTGCCTCGAGAGTCTTTTGCTCATGCTGCATGTAGCCCTCGCAGACCTTGATCAGCTTCGGCAGTTCATCGTAGCGTTGCTTGAGCAGGACGTCGATATTGCTCCAGTCGCGGTTGATATTGTTCTTCAACTGGACAAAGCCGTTATAGATCAGGATGACGTAGAGTATCAGTCCCAGTAAAATAAGCAGTAAAACTCCAAGTACTATCCATCCGGTCATAAAGTCGCCTCCTGTGAAGTTGTCAGTTTCCCAAATTTCTCTGTCAAGTTAGATCATTAGCCGAACAGCAGTGAAATCGCCCAGGCGGTGCAGACCGTTGCCCCGACAAAAAGCGGAACGGCATAATAGCCAAAACTCCTGGTCAGGTGAGTTTCGCAGTGGGTTTCCGCTATGATGAACGGTCTCCTTCCGGTCGGATTGACGATGACGATTTGTTCTTCCTGGCGTCGTCGCCGATCATTTTTGCCAAGAGACTGTTTCAGGACCTGATCCTCCACGCTGGCCCGGGCCTCCTCCCACTCACTTTCGCTGATCTGTCCATCCTCGTCAGTATCAAACCTTTTCATTGCCGCCGAATCACGTTTCAGGTCGCGCAGTGCCTCCCGTTTTTTTTCATTCAGGCTTTGTCCCTGTTCCTTTTTTACCGAAGCGAAACCGAGGACATACAGATTGGTTCCTTCATAGATGATCTCTTCGACCCACTTTTCCGATCCGTTCCGATCACTGTAATCTGCAGCAAGGGATATGCTGTTTCTGCTGGAAAAGCCCTCCTTCTTGTTTCCGGCCCGGACCGTGGCCCCGGCGGGATCAACAACGATTCTGCCGGTTTCGTCCTCGAGAAGAAAAGGGACTGTTTCGCTACTTTTCACGCTGCTGATGACCCAGTTCTTATTTCCTTCGCGGCGGTAATTGGTCAGGCGGTACCAGGCACAGGCAATATTGGTTTTGGGGGAGATCAATGCATATTGACGGATGGCCTTGCCCTTGACTTCAACCATGCCCATGGCAACCGAGCGGACTTTGCTGGTTGGAGTGTTCTCCACCTGTCGTTTTAGATGCAGATAATGAAACCCTCCGCAGAACATCAATGCTGCCAATAGCGCCGGGAAGGCTCCCACCTCGAAACCGTAGTGCATCATGGCGGGCAGGATCGAATCCGTTGTCCCCAGAAGAATCAGGACCACTGCGGTTAACAGACCACCTACCGAGCCGAGCCAGACCTTCGGTGAGAGCCAGTTCCGACGCACCCTGACCGGCTCCGGTGGGGCAGGCAAAGAGCGGGTTGGGGGCCTGGTCGAAGTTGCTGTTTCGGAGGCCGCAGCTTGCGTTGCGCGATTTATCTCCGCAGCAAGCTCTCCGACGACTGGCATCGCTTCAGCGAGATCCTCACTGCCAGCCAAGGCAGGATTCTGAGCGAGGAGTGCAGCTGTTAGCGAGCCGGTCAGGCTGGTCACTTCCTGCTGCAGGGAAATCCCTCCCTGCTGTTTCAGCTCGACCATAAGCCAGCCATAACGGGTCAAAGCCTTTAAGTTTT
The DNA here is from genome assembly GCA_002869695.1 of Desulfuromonas sp. Taxonomy (GTDB): domain Bacteria; phylum Desulfobacterota; class Desulfuromonadia; order Desulfuromonadales; family Geopsychrobacteraceae; genus BM509. The sequence goes on from PKUD01000187.1 coordinate 13,371, forward strand.
TTCGGAGGATGTCGCTATTGTCATCAACAAGCTTATCCAGGGCGCAGCCGGGTAACGTGGAGAGGCCCAAGCCTGTTTCGAGCTGGAAGTCCCCGGCGTATTCACGGCACAGGCCGATCATTTCGTGGAGGTTGCGGCGGCTGCTGAGGGTGGCACGCTCTCCCAGTCCCTTGTGGTCAAATTTGCCCGGCACAACCCGGACCGCCTCCACAATGGTTTTTCTATCATCGAGAAAGTAGAGGTCAAGGACCGGTTTGTTTTCCATGATCGTTCTGTAGATTTTTTCTTCACTGAGATGGGTAATATGATCCCTTCCCTGGTAGGTGTAGCTGCTGATGAGCTGTTTGGCGCTCCTGTCGGCAAGCCGACCTGAAAGATCGGCAAGGACGGCCAGCACGGCGGTCCCTTTTTCGAACGTGACCCGTTTCTTCTGGCAGGTGAAAACGATTCCGTCAACTGTTTGCTCCAGGCTGCGAATCTGCGCCGGAGCGAACTGTGGTCTGGTTGGTGTGGTCAGCCAATGGTGAAACTGTGCCTCTTTCAGCAGCGACGAAACCCGTTCCAGGGTATCCCTTGCTCCTCTGCCTAATAGGGCAAACCCCTGCCCCATCAGTCGCTGTCGACACGCGTAGGCGTCCATACCATGCTCTTCAGCCAGCCTGGAGAGCAGCGCATCTAGGCCCTCCGGTTGGGACTGCTGCTTGACGATAAGAAGTGTTTCCTGACTCATGCGCCCCTCAGAAATGATAAGAAATTCTAATTTACCTTTTTTTGAGGGTTTTGCCTAGAAATTTACGCAGTCAGGGCAGGTAGTCTTCGCGAACCGGTGAAAAGACCTCGATCGCCACCGCGTCCTCAAGGGCGACGGCACTGTGCTCCTCTCCGCCAGAAATTGACCAGCTGTCACCGGGGTTGACCTGGTAAACCCGTTCATCGACGGTCAGTTCCATCCGGCCGGAGACCAGATACCCGGTCTGCTCGTGAGGGTGACTGTGCCGGGGGAGCTTGGCTGTTGCCTCAAGGCGGAATTTAACCATCAGGGTTTTATCGCCGTAGGCGAGTGTTTTCATTCTGACCTTCTCCAGCGGAGAATTGTAGCCAGTCTCATCGGCGGGTTTAAACATCTATTCTACCTCGGGCGGGGAAAGGGGCCATGTCCATTCAGCGGCAATCCATTATATACTGAAGAGAACAGTTGTCGGAAGGGTGTCATCCGGGGACCTCGTGTTTTTCATCCTTGAGAAAATCACTCGGCTGACGTAATAGTACCAGATTCAATTGTCGTAACCAGAAGGATTGATATGCCTCCAGCTATTCACGCTCCATCGACCATGTTCGGTGTCCTGCTGCACAGCTACCGGAATTTCCCGCAGCGGACCGCTTTTATCTACCGGGCCGCGGGGGAAGAATTCCGGGTCAGCTACGAGAAATTCTTTGACGATGTGCTGCTGCTGGCGCGTGCCTTCCGGGATAAGCATATCGGCAAAGGGTCCAAGGTGGCATTGCTGTCGGACAATCGCTATGCGTGGATTGTCACCGACATGGCGCTGATGAGCCTTGGGGCCATCAGTGTTCCACGCGGCAGTGATACCCCGACCCAGGAGCTGGAATTCATCATGGCCCACTCGGGTTGTGAGTTTCTAGTGGTCGAGACAGAGGCATTGCTTGTTGAGCATCGGGAGATGATTGATCGCCTGACGGCCCTCAAGGTGACATTTATTATCCAGGCCGAGAGTGCGCATAAGTTACTGCGGCCGGTTTATGCCTATCAGGATCTGCTGAAGAACCGTACGATCACGCCAGCCGAACTGGAGGAATTTATCGCGCAGGGATCCCTGCTGCGTCCGAAAGACAGCCTGACCCTGATCTATACCTCGGGAACCACAGGGACCCCCAAGGGGGTGCTGCTGAACCATGCCAACCTGCTCCACCAGATTGAAGCCCTTCCGCCACTGATAAACCTGAACGAAGAGGACTGCTGGTTGTCGATTCTGCCGAGCTGGCACATCTTTGAGCGGACCGCAGAGTATATTGCCATTGCCGCTGGCAGTTGCCTGGTCTATTCCGGGATCAAGACTTTTGCCGAGGACCTGGAAACCTATAGTCCCACCCTGGTCGCAACGGTTCCGCGGGTCTGGGAATCGCTTTATGCCAAGGTCAATACTGCGCTGGAAAAACAGAGCAAACGAAGGGCAAGAATTTTCCGCAGACTGATCCAGATTTCTGCCGCATACCGGCGCAATCGCAGGGTGTTGAAGGGCCAGTTACCGCAGTTTGAACCGCAGTCCCTACTTAACCGCTTGGGTTCCAAGCTGAACGCCGGTGCGAAGCTGTGCCTGCTGCTCCCGTTTTATGGGTTTGCCCAACGCAAACTGGGACTGGTCCAGCAGAAATTTGGTGGACGTCTGCGGATTGCGGTCAGCGGTGGTGGTGCGTTGCCCCCTTACCTCGATGAATGGATCGACGCCGTGGGGATCCGCATTGTCAATGCCTATGGCATGACCGAGTGTTCGCCAGGAATTGCCGGGCGCGGTCTCGATTGCGATGTTTTCGGCTCTCTCGGCAGGCCGGTTGCCCACACCGAGCTGAGAATAGTCGATGAGGCCGGCCAGGAGCTGCCGGCCGGGCAAGAAGGCGAGATTCAGGTGCGGGGGCCACAGGTGATGCCGGGTTATTACAATAATCCGGAAGAGAATGAAAAGACTTTTACCAGCGACGGATTCCTGCGGACCGGTGACCTTGGCAAGCTGACCCGGAGCGGTGAGCTGCTGCTGACCGGTCGTTCCAAGGAGATCATTGTCCTGGCCAGTGGCGAAAATATTGATCCCACCCGCATCGAGGCAACCATCACCATGCTGCCTTTTGTTACTGATGCCATACTGGTCGGTCAAGACCAGAAAGGGTTGGGGGCACTCATTGTTCCGGACCGGGAGAAACTTAAGGAGTATGTTGCCGATAAGTTGAGTCATCTGATCAGTGAGACCGAAGACTATCTCAACGACAAGCAGGTGATGGGACGGGTGCGCGCCGAGATCAACCGCCTGCTGCACCCCAAGCAAGGCTTCAAACCCTACGAAAAATTACGCAATATCAAATTCCTCGACCGCGAATTCAAGGCGGGCGAGGAACTCACCAATACCTTGAAAAAGAAACGTCACGTTATCGAAAAGAAGTACCAGGAACTTATTGAAAAGTTGCTGAAGTGATGATTCGCCTCGGCCGGGCAGAGGTGTGAACCAGGTTCAGCTTGGTCATTATTCCAAAAAGGGAAGCGTCCCTCATTTATTCAACCTGCCTCTGTCATCTGCACTCAGAAGATAGGGGCAGGTCAATTCTGCTTCGTTTAGCCGTGTCCCTTGAACCACGAGGTCAGGCCGATGTCGATCATCGTTTTAAGGCCTGGTTCGGCCCTCCTCACAGCCGGGACACTGTTTGCGACCATGGCACAGGTAGCGATATCTCCATGAAAACCGCCCTTTACCTCGGAATAGATTTGCGGTTCCCCCTCGATCTGTACCGAATCCTTCGGCTCCGGGTGACCCAGGTAGGCCTGTAACTCGATATTGATGACCGGTTTTCCGTTCATGTAACCCGTGGCGGTCTGCAATACGCCGGCAGCATCGCCCTTGACCACTTTGATGAATTGGCTTTCCAGGTCACTTTCGGCAATTGCCGGTTCTACAATGTCTTCCACCCGATCCAGTTTCCAGCCCATCGCCTTGGCGATCATCTGGATCGATTCAGTAAAGCCGACGTGTCGGATGCTCTTTGCCTTGACCTTCTCGCGGAAATCATCAAGAGGGAGCCCTGCCCCTATTTTCTGTTGGAAGGGCAGTCGACGGAGTGCGGCGTTCTGATGACGTGCAATATGGATTGAGTCGACCCTGCGACTGACGCTGGTCAGAAAAACAGGCAGGGCATCCATGGCAAAGCCGGGATTCACTCCGTTACTGAGAATGGTCACTCCTGCAGACTTGGCTGCATCATCGATGCTCTGGGCAAGGTCGGAATTCTCATCCCAGGGATAAGCCATCTCTTCGCAGGAGGAGATGACATTTTTCCTGTGTTTGATGCAGAGACGGATCTGTTCTTCAAGTTTGGCGAACGAAGAGAGGGTTGAAAGCACCACCACGTCAGCATCACTGCTGGCGAGGGTTTCTTCCGCATTGGCCGAGATAGAGACCCCGAGCGGTTTTTCTCTGCCCATCAGGGTACCGGCATCAACCCCTGCCTTTGCTGGGTCTATGTCGATGGCTGCATCGAGTTGCACATTATCGCGCTCCAGCAGGTAGTCCGCAATTTTAACACCGATTGGTCCCATGCCGAATTGGATAAATTTGAGTGGCTCTTTCATGATAATGTCCTTTGGCTATTGTTATTGTTAAGAGTATAATAGCAATTATTTCGTATGATAAGAGCGTTTTTGTGGAATAACTGTTTGCAGGAGTGAACAATGAAGGATGCCCAAGGGGTCCTTGAATTCGTCAGGGTGGTTGAGCAGGGAAGTTTCTCTGCTGCGGCACAGCTATTGGGAATGTCGAAAGCCTATGTCAGCCAGAGTGTCAGCAAACTGGAGGGTCGACTTGGGGTTCGGCTGTTACAGCGTACGACCCGTAAGCTGTCCCTGACTGAGGCCGGTGAAATCTATTATCGTTATGCCCAGGAGATTTCCAGGCAGCTGTCTGAGGGTGAAGAGCGGGTTCGGGATTTTCAGTTGAGCCCCAGGGGGCGCATCCGGGTAAGTATGGTAGACGGCGGCCTGGGGGAATGGTACCTGGCTCCGGTGCTGGCCTCTTTTGCCGCACAGAACCCCGGAGTGATTCTTGATCTCGATCTGTCAAGTCGTCTGGTTGATCTGGTCGGGGAGGGTTTTGATTTCGCCATCAGGGTCGGGACCCTGTCCGATTCAAGCCTGCTTGCGCGCAGACTGACATCTTTCCGTTTTGGTCTCTATGCTTCGCCCGATTATCTGGAGAGGGAAGGAATTGTTTCCTCCCCCGAGCAGTTGCGCAGGCATAACTGCCTGACCGGAGCAACGGCCCGCTGGGTGTTTACTCTGGGTGGAAAAACGATCGAGATCCGTCCGATCGGCAGTTGGCACAGCAAGAGCGGACAGGTGCTTATTTCTGCCGCTAAGGAAGGGCTGGGTATCGTCAGGACTGCCAATTTTTATGCTCAAGAGGCGCTGGCGAGCGGGGCAGTTGTCGAGGTCCTGGCGGATTGGACGCGAGAAAAAACTCCGGTCTGGATTGTCTGTCCCAGTGGCCGAAATATCCCCCGGCGGGTCAGCTGCGCAATTAATTTTCTTCTCGACAGTTTTTGCGAAAAAACACCCTGGGCGGATCACACGCCATGATGTCAGTTCTGCTCCCCAAAAGAGCGCCTGGGACTCAGTCGTTTCGGCAGACAGCCACTAATTTGGCTCTCGCTCCGAATGTGGCTGTCTTTTGAATGGACAAAACCCCACAGTTGGTCAGGCTGTGGGGTCTCGCTCAGAGGAGGTATTCAGAAAACTATGTCATCTGCTTCAACGATCTGTCTACCCAACAAAGCGTTGAATGTCTAAATTAAACAATAATTAATTATAAATGTCAAATAAAAAAAGACTCGGATCTAATTTTTTTAGGAAAATGAGTCGGCCGCAATTCCCCAATCGGACACTTCACCGCGGGGATCACTAAAATGCGTGGCCATTCGACTGATCTCTTTTTTTCAAGGCTCTCTTTCTGTTCACGGAAGAAGTGAGAATAGAAGTGAAAACAATATTCAGGAAAATATATATTGAAATAATCTACTTTTTTAGTAATAATTAGATTCCCAGGTTTCCCAGTTAATTGCGAGAATTAGAGGCATGTTTTTTGTCAGAATTCATTCGGCTCATTTTCTGTGACCACTTGCCGACAGGGGGCACAACATGACTGGACGAACTTCAAAAATACTGCTGCTGCTGGCGATTGTCGGCCTGGTCACTGCGTTTTTCATCTTCGACCTGGGTCAATATCTGACCCTGGATTACCTGAAAAGTAAACAGCAGGCATTCAATGCCTATTATCAGCAGAACCGGCTGACCACCCTGCTGATTTACGCTGCAATCTATGTCCTGGTGACGGCTCTTTCGTTGCCCGGTGCCGCGGTGATGACTCTGGCTGGCGGTGCCCTTTTCGGCCTCTGGGCGGCCCTTGTGGTGGTCAGCTTCGCCAGCAGCATCGGTGCGACCCTGGCGTTTCTGGTTTCTCGGTTTCTGCTGCGCGACTGGGTGCAGGGCAAGTTTGGCGAAAAACTTACCGCGATCAACGCCGGGGTAGAGCGTGAGGGGGCCTTCTATCTTTTTTCGCTACGACTTGTACCAATCTTTCCGTTTTTCATCATCAACCTGGTGATGGGCCTGACGCCGCTCAAGGCGTCGCTGTTTTACCTGGTCAGTCAGGTCGGCATGCTGCCGGGAACATTCGTCTATGTCAATGCGGGGACCCAGCTTGGTCAGATTGAAGGACTGGGAGGAATTCTTTCTCCCGGGCTGTTGTTCTCCTTTGCTCTGCTTGGCGTTTTCCCGCTCATTGCCAAGAAGGTCCTCGGAGTCATCCAGTCGCGCAAAGTCTATGCAGGTTACCAGAGGCCAGATACCTTCGATTACAATCTTGTCGTACTCGGTGCCGGGAGCGCCGGACTGGTCAGCTCCTATATCGCGGCGGCGGTCAAAGCAAAGGTCGCCCTCATCGAAAAGCACAAGATGGGTGGCGATTGTCTGAACACAGGCTGTGTGCCGAGCAAAGCTCTGCTCCGTTCAGCCAAGATGATCTCATATGCTCGGCGGGCGAAAGAATTTGGCCTGCAGAGCAACGAGGTTAAATTCGATTTTACCGAGGTGATGGAGCGGGTGCAGCAGGTGATTGCCAAAGTCGAGCCGCACGATTCAGTGGAACGTTACAACGGTCTCGGTGTTGAGGTGATCGAAGGCGAAGCGCGGATTACCGGTCCCTGGACAGTCGTGGTTGGGGACAAGACCCTCACGACCCGCAGTATCATTATCGCCACAGGAGCAGCTCCTCTGGTTCCGCCGATCAAGGGGATTGAAACCATCGACTACCTGACCTCGGACAACCTGTGGCAATTGCGCGAGCTGCCTGAGAGACTGGTGGTGCTCGGCGGCGGGCCGATCGGCTGCGAAATGACCCAGGCCTTCGCTCGACTCGGCAGCCGGGTCATCCAGGTCGAAATGGGTGAGCGGATCGTGCCGCGCGAGGATTCAGAAGTCAGCGATTATCTGCAAAAGACCTTCGAACAGGAAGGGATTCAGGTATTAACCCGACATACGGCTCAAGAGGTGCGGATTGAATCTGGTCGGCAGTGGCTGGTCTGCGAACACCGGGGGCAGCAGCTCAAGATCGAATTTGACCGGTTACTGGTGGCTGTCGGACGCAAGGCCAATGTCACCGGTTTTGGATTGGAAGAGTTAGGGGTGCAAATCAGTCAGCGCGGGACCGTCGCAGTTGATCCGCTGCTGCGCACCAATTTCCCCAATATCTTTTGTGCCGGGGATGTTGCCGGGCCTTACCAGTTTACTCACACTGCGGCTCACCAGGCCTGGTTTGCTGCGGTAAATGCACTGTTCGGCCAGCTGAAGACGTTTAAAGTTGACTACCGGGTGATCCCCTGGTGTACCTTTACCGATGCCGAGATCGCCCGGGTTGGTCTGAATGAGACCGAAGCGACAGAGCAGGGTATCCCTTATGAAGTTTCCCGGTTCAACATCGATGATCTGGACCGGGCGATCGCCGACAGTGAAGACCACGGCTGGATCAAGGTGCTCACCCGTCGAGGCAGCGACAAAATTCTCGGTGCCACCATCGTCGGCAATCATGCCGGGGATCTGCTGGCCGAATACGTGCTGGCAATGAAATACAACCTCGGCCTCAACAAGATTCTCGGCACCATTCACACCTATCCAACTCTGGCCGAATCGAATAAGATGGTGGCCGGGGAGTGGAAGCGGTCGCATGCGCCGGAAGGCCTGTTGCGCTGGATCGAAAAGTATCATGCCTGGCGGCGGGGTTGAAATGAACAAGAGAGGACTGAGCAATATGTTGAAGAAGATGGCAATCGGATTAGTGCTCGTGTTTTTGCTATGCCCGTCGGTGTTTGCCTTCGATCACAACCACTCGAACTGGAATGAATTACTGCAGAAACATGTGCACTGGATCAACCAGGGTGTGGCATCACAAGTTGATTATGCCGGGATGCAGCGGGATGAAAAACAGTTGCAGGCATATCTGGACGAGTTGTCAGCTGCTTACTGGTCCGATTTTTCCCGCTGGGAAAAGCCGCAACAGCTGGCATTTCTGATCAATGCCTACAACGCATACACCGTCAAACTGATTCTCAGCGACTATCCTGATTTGCAATCGATCAAGGATCTCGGTTCTTTCTTCTCCTCACCCTGGGGCAAGAGCTTTTTCACGCTCCTCGGCAAGCCACGCAGCCTCGATGAAATTGAGCACCAGATGATCCGTGCCCCCGGAGCCTTCGATGACCCGCGCATTCATGCTGCAGTGGTCTGTGCCTCGATCGGTTGTCCCGGTATCCGTGACGAGGCCTTTGTCGCCGAGCGGGTGGACCAGCAACTGGAGGACAGTTTCCGCCGTTTCCTCTCGGACCGCAGTCGCAACCGTTACAACGCCCAAAATGACCGATTGGAAATCTCGAAAATCTTCGACTGGTATGCCGAAGATTTTTCTTCAGGGTTTCGCGGACAGGATTCTCTGGCAGCGTTTCTGGGGAATTATGCCGAATTGCTGGCCGATGATGAAAATGCCCGTCAGCGTATCGCTGCCGGACAGGTCCGGATCGAGTTTCTCGATTATGACTGGGCGCTCAACGATTTAAAGCGCTGATCCGGGCTCAGTTTCAGCGCAAGTGAGAAAAACTGTCGTCGGGCGTCCATTTCTGTTCGTCGATTATCAGTTCGATGGTTTTGTATCGCATCTGTGTGCTGGAATCGTAGCGATAGCGAACGCAGATCAGCCGATCACCATATTGCTCAGTCAGCTGTTTGGTCCCTTTTTGTCCCGGTGAGAGTGTAGATTTAACTTTCATGATCCCCTCCGCAGCATAGTCAGCCTGTTTTCGTAGAACGAAAAAACGCGCGAATGCGCTTGCCTATGACTTGACCGGTAATGCAGGCTGCCCTTTAATGAAAGAAATTATGGCAAAGGAAGCGAAGGATTGCAAGCGGTTACCATGAGATGAGAGGCCGCTGACTTTTTTTTGCTGGGGGTGATAGCGTCTGGTTTTTACTCTTCTTCGCCACGGCCGAACGGCAAAACCGGAATGCCTGTCGATGCCGGTTCTCAAAACGTTGCCAATATGATAAAAATACTTCGGTTTCAAACCTATTTCTATTCTGTTTCTTGATCAAGGGAGAGGCTCATGAATTTTGCAAAGATCGGCCTGCAGGTGCCGAAGATTCTGTTCCCCAAACCAGGGACCGACATGCAGCGCTGGGCGGTCATCGCCTGTGACCAGTACACCTCTGACCGGGACTACTGGGAGCGGCTGGAGCAGCAGACGTCCGGGTCCATTTCGACCTTGAATCTGATCTTCCCGGAAGTATATCTGGAGGATGAGGATGCCGAGGAGCGGATTGGTCGGATCAACGCGACCATGGAGCAGTATCTGGCCGATGGCAGTCTGGTTGAGCAGGAGCCGGGTTTTGTCCTGGTTGATCGCAAGACTTCGGAAGTGGAGTCCCGTAAAGGACTGGTGCTGGCTCTCGACCTGGAGCAGTATGATTACAATAAAGGCGCACAGAGTTTGATCCGTGCTACCGAAGGGACCATTCTCGACCGCCTGCCACCGCGGATTAAGGTGCGTAAAAATGCCCCTATCGAGCTACCGCATATCATGGTGCTGATCGACGATCCGCAGAAGACGGTGATCGAGCCCCTGTTCAACGAAGATCTGGAAACCGTTTACGACTTTGAGTTGCTGCAGAATGGTGGCCACCTGAAAGGCTACCGGGTGTCTGACGAAAGACTGATCAAGCAGGTTGCCCGCTCTCTGGAGAAGCTGGCTGACCCGGTCACGTACCGGCAGAAGTACCTCACCGAGGATGCGGTGATGCTTTACGCGATGGGTGATGGCAATCACAGTTTTGCTACGGCAAAAGCGATCTGGGAACAGCTCAAGGCGGATGCCGGGGACCCGGCAACAATCATGGACCATCCGGCCCGCTACGCCCTGGTCGAACTGGTTAACGTGCATGATCCGGGTCTCGAATTCGAGGCGATCCACCGGGTGCTGTTCAACCTCAATACCGGACATCTGTTGGAGCGGATGGAAAGCTTTTTTGCTGAGCGTAAGACCCCCTTTGGTTTTATCCCCTGCGCAAGCCTCGCCGAAGCCGAACAGAAGGCCGCCAGGGAGATCGGCTGTCATGCCTTTCCTTGTGTATTGGCCGGCCGATTCGGCGTTTGCAAGGTCGCCAGCCCGGAATACACCCTGGTTGTCGCCACCCTGCAGGGTTTCCTTGACCAGTATCTGGAGGAACAGCCGGAAGCCCGCATCGACTACATTCATGGTGCGCAGAGCGTGTCCGATCTGGGTTCCAAGGCTCATAACGCGGGCTTCTATCTCCCGGCGATCTCCAAACACGACCTGTTCCGGACGATCATTTTTGATGGTGCTCTGCCACGCAAGACCTTCTCCATGGGCGAAGCTGACGAAAAGCGTTTCTATCTGGAGTGTCGGAACATCAAATAAGAGATAAACCCTTGTCACCACCCGTTCGCTATGCTCGCTAGAGGCACAGAGAACACAGGGAGAGCCTTTGTTCCTTCGTGTGCTCTGTGCCTCTGTCATATGAGCTTTTCAAGGAGTCTACATGTCTCAGATTAATGGCGTGGTTTTTGATGTCGGGCGGGTGTTGATCGACTTCAGTTATGAAACCCTGATCAAGGTTCTCAGCCGACAGGGCGCAACGGTATCGACAGTCGATGAGTTCACCTCGCAGGTCGACCTGGTCCCCTACGAACACGGAGAGATTTCCGACCGGCAGTTCCTGCAAAATCTCAACGCTCTGCTGATAGACCCGTTGTCAGAGCAGGCTCTGTCCGATGCCTGGAAAGACCTGTTCACGCCAATCGATGAGATGTTGGACCTGGCGGCCAGGCTCAAGTCGCACTGCGGCGTCTATCTGATCTCCAACACCAGCAACATGCACTGGCAGCACCTGCTGCAGACCTATCGACTGGCGGATGTCTGCCATGACCATCTCGCCTCTTATCAGGTCGGGGTGATGAAGCCTGCTCCGGAAATATTTGCCATTGCCTGTGACCGTTTCAATTTAACCCCCGAGCAGACGGTCTTTGTCGACGATATGAAGGTCAACGTCGATGGAGCCATCGACTGTGGCTGGCACGGCATCCACCATCAGGACGTCGCCGGGACCCGGCGGCAGCTGGTGGAACTGACCGGGCTTTCAATTTGACAGACAGGGGTCAGATTTAACCTCAAACCTCCGGATCCACTATGCAATGGTCCCTCGCGAAACTGCTGCGCGTCTTCCTTCCGTTTGCCCTCGGCTACTTCCTGTCCTACCTCTACCGCACCGTCAATGCAGTGATCGCACCGGACCTGGTCCGCGATCTGGGTCTCGATCCGGCCAATCTCGGGCTGCTGACTTCGGCCTATTTCCTCAGCTTTGCCGCGTTCCAGCTTCCGCTAGGCCTTCTCCTCGACCGTTTCGGGCCGCGCCGGGTCGAAGCAACCCTGTTGCTGTTTGCCGCATTTGGTGCGGTCCTGTTCGGGATGGCCGATTCTCTGGGTGGCCTTTTGCTGGGCCGGGCGCTGATCGGTTTGGGCGTGTCAGCCTGCCTGATGGCAGCGTTCAAGGCTTTTGTTATCTGGTTTCCGGCAGAACGCTTGCCACTGGCCAACGGGATCCAGATGGTATCCGGCGGGCTCGGCGCACTCTCGGCCACGGTCCCGGTGGAGATGGCCCTGCAGGTGACCGACTGGCGGATGGTCTTCGTCGGCCTCGGACTGTTGACCCTGCTGGCCGCTGCTGCGGTCTTCTTCATTGTCCCGGAGAAGGCAGGGGCGCGGAGCAGCGAGAGCTTGAGACAACAGGTACGTGGGATTGCGGATATCTACACCAGCCGATTCTTCTGGCGTCTGGCTCCCTGGGCGATTCTCTCCCAAGCGGCCTATCTTTCGATTCTCAGTTTATGGGCAGGACCCTGGCTCAGGGATATCGCCGGATACGAACGTGACGAGGTTGCGACGACTCTGCTGCTGACATCCGTGGCGATGATCTGCGGATTTTTCTTTTTCGGCCGTCTGACCGAGAAGCTTAGCCTTAAAGGGGTTCAGCCGATCAAGGTGATGGTGACCGGCATGACCTGTTTCCTGTCAGTTCAGTGCCTGTTACTTGCCGGCTGGCAAGTCTTGACCATTCCTGGCTGGTTGATGTTCAGTTTTTTCGGCACGACCGGAATTCTCCCATATGCAATTCTCTCGCAGCACTTTCCCAGCCGTTTGTCCGGGAGGGCCAACACGGCTCTCAATCTCCAGGTTTTTGTCATGGCATTTGCTGCCCAATGGGGCATCGGGGCTATTATCGGCTTGTGGCCGGAGACGGCCGCGGGTGGCTACGACCCTGCCGGCTACCGTACCGCATTCGGCATTATGGTGGTCCTGCAGTTGCTGGCGGCCGGGTGGTTCTGCTTGGCTGGCAGGTGGGAAAAATAGAAAGTAAAAAGCCGAAGCGGTACCGCTTCGGCTTTTGGAGTGCAAAATGGTTCTCTCCCCTTTTTCAGCTGGCTCCGTTCCCTTTTGGCAGAATCAGGTTGAGCACGACACCGACGATTCCCGCCAGGCCGATTCCGCCAAGCTTGACCACGGCCAGGTCGAAGTTCATGCCGCCGATACCGAAGACCAGAATGATGGCGACGATCGCCAGATTGCGCGGTTCCATCAGATCGGCACCTGCCCTGACCAGGGTATTGATGCCGATCACTGTGATTGCCCCGAACAGCAGGACCATGATGCCACCCATGACCGGGACCGGGATGGTGTTGAGGAATCCACCGAGCTTGCCGATAAAGGCCAACAGGATTGCTGCAATAGCGGCCCACGTCATGATCGCCGGATTGAAGGAGCGGGTCAGGGCGACAGCACCCGACACTTCCGAGTAAGTGGTATTGGGCGGTCCGCCGAGAAATGCGGCCAGGCTGGTGGCGACGCCGTCACCGAGCATGGTGTTCTGTATTCCCGGTTCGTCAACATAATCCTTGCCGGTGATATTTCCGATGGCCAGCACATCGCCGAAGTGCTCGATGGCCGGGGCGATGGCCACCGGCACGATAAACAGAATCGCTTCCAGGTTCCAGGTCGGAAAGGTGAAGTCGGGCATGGCGAACCAGGGCGCGGTTGCCACCGACTGCATGGAGACCAGTGTCGGAGCGGTCCAGTTCTGAAGATCACCGGGGTTGAAGGCCCCCTGGACAGCTGCGGAGATCCCGGCCATGTCGAGAACAATCGAGGTCAAATATCCGGCGGCAATACCACAGAGAATCGGGATCAGCTTGAACAGTCCCCTGCCGAGCAGGGAGACCAGGATGGTAACAGCGAGCGAAACTCCGGCAATAATGAACGCGGTGGTCTCCGGGACCAGCCAGGCGGAGCCGTCGCCGGTGCGGCCGGAGGCCATATGGACGGCGACCGGCGCCAGAACCAGGCCGATGACCATGATTACCGGGCCGGTAACCACCGGCGGCAGGACCTTGTGCAGGATGTCGGAACCGAAGGTGCGGATGATCAGGCTCAGGATGACGTAGAGCACACCGGCTGCGGCCAGACCGCACATGGTGCCAGGGATGCCCCACTGCTGGACTCCGTAAATGATCGGTGCAATAAAGGCAAAACTTGAGGCCAGAAAAACCGGGACCTTGCCGCGGGTGATAATCTGGAACAGCAGGGTGCCCGCCCCGGCAGTAAACAGGGCGACATTGGCATTCAGTCCGGTCAGTAGCGGGACAAGGACCAGCGCACCGAAGGCAACAAACAGCATTTGCGCACCGATCAGGCCGTCTTTAAAACGAAAGTTGTAGTCCGTGGGGGAGTTCTGGTTCATGTGGTCCCTCTTTCATGGCTGAGGTTGATGATATTTACTTGGTTCCGAAAATTTTATCGCCGGCATCACCGAGGCCGGGGAGGATATAACCGTTTTCGTTGAGCCGGTCATCGATTGATGCCACAAAGATATCGACGTCCGGGTGTTTCTCTGCGACCTTGTTGATTCCTTCGGGAACCGCGACCAGGAAAAGGCCGCGGATGCTGGTGCAGCCGGACTTCTTGAGCATGTCGATGCAGGCGATCAGCGAGCCGCCGGTGGCCAGCATCGGATCGAGGATCAACGCGGTGCGGTCATCCATGTTGCTGGTCATTTTCTCGTAATAGGTGACCGGCTCAAGGGTTTCTTCGTTCCGGTAGAGTCCGACGACACTGACCCGGGCGCTGGGGAGCAGGTCAAGAACACCGTCCATCATCCCCAGTCCGGCCCTGAGTATCGGGACCACGGTGATCTTTTTCCCTTTGATGCGGTCAACCTCAACCGGACCGGCCCAGCTTTCAATAATTTCCTTTTCGGTCTCCAGGTCCTTTGTTGCTTCGTAGGTGAGCAGTCTTGCCACTTCCGAAGCCAGCTCACGGAAATCTTTGGTGCTGATATCGGCGTGGCGCATCAGGCCAAGTTTATGTTTCACCAACGGGTGGTTGACTTCGAATACCGCCATTCTGGTCTCCTGTAATAAGGTTTCGGACAAATTCAACTTGGCAGAATAAGCCAGCTAAGCATGCCGGTCAAGAAAATCACCCAGAATTCTGTTTGGCTCCCAGGTGCCCGGGTTTCCGGTAAAAAGTCAGGCAGAAAAAAGGGGGGCTTCAGAAACTGTCTTTTCTCTTTTGCCTGTGTTGAGTTATACTGATCGGCTGATTTAAAAAGGGAAAATCAATTGACAGCAAACCCAAAAAACAAGAAGAGCCTGCTGCGCCGGTTTCAATTTCGCAGCGAATATGTTGCGACTCTGCTTCTGGCTCTGCTGATAAAGGCTCTGCCGCGTCGGCTGAGCCTGAAGCTGGGGGGCAGGCTCGGCTGCCTTGGCTACTGGCTGATGCCGGAGAGACGACGGTTAGCCGATGAGAATATGCGTCAGGCCCTGCCGGAAATGTCCGTTCCGGAGCGCCGCCGGGCACTCCGTCGGATGTTCGAGCATTTCGGTATCTGCGGCGTGGAGATGCTGCGCCTCGACAGGTTTCGCTCGGGAACTGGCGACCTGCAGCGCTATTTTGACCTGGACGGGATGGACCATCTGCGCGAAGCTTATGCTCTCGGACGTGGTGTGCTTTTCCTGACCGGCCATGTTGGTTTCTGGGAAGGTGGGAACTACGCTATCCCGGAGCAGGGATTGCCGTTTGACGTGGTCGCCAAACCGATGAAGAACCCACTGACTGACCGCTATATTACCCGGCTGCGGGAAACATACGGAGCGCGGGTTCTCGACAGTAAAAAAGGCGCCCGGAGAATTCTGAAATCACTGCAGCAGGGCCGCGGCGTGGCGATTCTTCTGGACCAGCATATCCGGCCACCCGGCTCGGTTCCGGTTGATTTCTTCGGCCGCAAGGCTTTCACCACCACCGCCATCACCAACATGGCGATGAAGTACCAGGTGACGGTGGTGCCGATATTTATCTATCGGCTGCCCGGTTATCGCTACCGTATCTCGGCAGAACCGATGATGCTGCTGGAGAATGGTGACGACCCGCAGCTGATAGAAAAGAACACCCAGCTGCTCACTGACCGGATTGAGGCGGCCATCCGCAAGGATGTCAGTCAATGGTTCTGGATGCACAAGCGCTGGCGCGTTCCTCAGGCAGTTTCCGCCGGTGAAAAACAAGGTTGAGCCGTGGTTGGTCTCTCACCCTTTTCTTCTTTTTTCTCGCTTCGCTAAATACATACAACGCTGAATGACAGCAGTAGGATTGAAAACGCAGATGAGCAAAGAATTGCAACGTGAAATAGCCAAACGTCGGACCTTCGGTATCATCAGTCACCCGGATGCAGGGAAGACAACCCTGACCGAGAAGTTACTGCTGTTCGGCGGGGCGATCCAGATGGCCGGCACGGTCAAGGCGCGCAAGTCAACCCGGCATGCCACTAGTGACTGGATGAGTATTGAAAAAGAACGGGGGATCTCGGTTTCTTCATCGGTGATGAAGTTTGACTACCGTAATTTTGAGGTCAACCTGCTCGACACCCCGGGCCACCAGGACTTCTCCGAGGATACCTATCGCGTACTGACTGCTGTTGACAGTGCCTTGATGGTTATCGATAGTGCCAAAGGTGTTGAACCGCAGACCGAAAAATTGATGGAGGTTTGCCGGATGCGCAACACCCCGGTACTGACCTTCATCAATAAGCTTGACCGGGAGGGACTTGATCCCCTTGATCTTCTTGGCGATATCGAGGACAAGCTGCAGATCGAATGCACCCCGCTGTCCTGGCCCATCGGCATGGGAAAGCGTTTCAAGGGAGTTTACAATCTCTATCGCAAAGAGCTGAACCTGTTCACTCCCGGCGACGATGTTCGCAGCACCCGGACGGTAAAGATCTCCAGTCTAGAAGATCCCAAACTGGATGAACTGCTCGGCAGCCAGGCCGACGAACTGCGGGGGGATATTGAACTGCTCGAAGGGGCGGCCAATCCGTTCAGCCTAGAGGACTACCTCAAGGCCAGTCAGACCCCGGTTTTTTTCGGCAGTGCCATCAATAACTTCGGCGTGCAGGAGATGCTCGACGCCTTCGTCGAACTGGCCCCGGCACCGGGACCGCGCGAGACCGTCGAGCGGATCGTCGAGCCGGACGAGGAGGATTTCTCCGGGTTCGTATTCAAAATTCAGGCGAACATGGACCCGGCCCATCGTGACCGGATCGCCTTTCTGCGCATCTGCAGCGGCAAATTCAGCAGGGGGATGAAGGTCAGACATCATCGCATCGGCAAGGAGGTCAATCTTTCCAAGGCAACGATCTTTATGGCTCAGGACCGGGCTCATGTCGAGGAGGCCTACCCCGGCGACATTATCGGTCTGCACAACCACGGTACGATCAAGATCGGTGACACCTTCACGCCCAAGGAACCGCTCAAGTTTACCGGTATCCCCAACTTCGCCCCGGAGTATTTCCGCCGGGTGCGTCTGAAGGACCCNGCCGAATTCATCCTTGGTGCGGTGGGGGTCCTTCAGTTCGATGTCACCATGGAACGACTCAAGGCCGAGTATGGAGTAAATGCGGTTTATGAAGGGGTGAATTACACCACCGCCCGTTGGATCGAATGCAGTGACAGGAAACTGCTCGACGAGTTTCAGAAAAAGAATCAGGCGCACCTGGCTCTCGATGCCGAGGGTCATCTGACCTATCTGGCTGCCAGCGAGTGGCGGCTGGGGCATACGATGGAAGAGTGGCCGGGTGTGGAGTTCCTTAAATCAAGGGAACACAGCTGAGAATTTTAGAACCCGAAGTGATCGCCTCACCATCTAATCGGGTGCCGTCCCGAATCCTTTCAGCCGCGTGTGGTCGGGGGGCTTTATCCTGATCTT
>PKUD01000179.1 GCA_002869695.1 Desulfuromonas sp.
GCCGCAGACCCTGATTCAGCGCCTGACCGGGGATGGCCCACGGCATATCCTGCTGGCGCCGCTCTGGTCGATGAACAAGTGGGAAGTGCTCAATGCCATCGACGCGGAACTGGAACTGCGCGGGTCAATTCAGGGGCAAAAACATCACGAATCGTGACAACCGCTTGGAAGAGTAGGGACAAGAACTGCGTACAAAGCGACTTTGAAAGTCGCCTTCAGTGAATTGGATCAGGAATGAGTAGGTCAGGACCTGGTGGCAGTGCTGGCGATCTGTTGGTTCTGTGTTTGAGGCTCGGTCGCCCCTCCCCAGGAGATCAACAGCAACGAAGCCCAGACCAGACCTATAACAACAATAAGTGCTTTCAACATGGCGCGTAATCTAACAGAGAGTTTTTGCGGAAGCAACCGTGAAATCAGCTTAATGTCGATTTTTTCTTCCCTTGCCGGCACACCTTGTTCATGATATTTTTTGCCGGCTTCACGCCCATAAGTGTCTTCCATTGTCCCTACGTTAAATAGGTTCACTCCAGTATCTATGTTTGATATCAACAGTCTCAATCCTCAGCAGCGCGATGCCGTTCGGCATACCGAAGGCCCTCTGCTCCTGCTGGCCGGCGCCGGATCCGGCAAGACCCGGGTCATTACCTGCCGCATCGCTCATCTTTTACAGCAGGGGGTGTCTGCCGCTCAGATTCTGGCGATGACCTTTACCAACAAGGCGGCGCGGGAGATGCAGGAGCGGGTAGAACAGATGGTCGGAGTCGAAGCGGCCAGGGGGATGACCATCTCCACCTTTCACTCGCTCTGTGTACGGATTCTCAAGGCGCACATCGAGCGGCTCGGCTACAAAAAGAATTTTTCCATTTACCCCGCCTCGGATCAACAGCAGCTGGTGCGGCGTCTGCTCAAAGAGCAATATTCCGAGGCCACCGGCAAGGACGCGGATCAGNGCGGATTATCGGGCCAGCGGCAGCAACCCGGTCAGTCACTGGGTCGCCAGGGTCTATCCCCGCTATCAGCGTGAGCTCAAAGCCTTCAATGCGGTCGATTTTGACGATCTGCTGATGCTGGCGGTGCGGTTGCTGGAGGAGCATGATGACCTTCTGGAGCATTACCGTCATCGCTTCCGTTATCAGATGGTCGATGAATACCAGGACACCAACCCGGTCCAGTATCGCCTGCTCAAACTGCTCGCGGGAGGGCACGGCAATCTCTGCGTGGTCGGTGACGATGACCAGTCGATCTACGGATTTCGGGGCGCCGATGTCAATATCATTCTCAACTTTGAGAAAGACTATGCCGGCACCCGGTTGATCAAGCTGGAGCAGAATTACCGGTCCACCGGCAATATCCTCGCCGCCGCCAACGCGGTGATCAAGCACAACCCCAAGCGCAAGGAGAAGGCGCTCTGGACGGCGGATGGCGCCGGATCGGCCATCGACTATCGGCTCTGTGAGGATGACGAGGACGAAGCGCGCCAGGTGATGGAGAGGATTCATGCCGTGCGCTACGACAAGCAGCTGGCTTACCGGGATTTCGCCGTGCTCTACCGCACCAACAGTCAGTCGCGCGCGTTCGAAGAGCAGTTCCGTTACGAAAACATTCCCTACGTGTTGATCGGCGGGCAGCAGTTTTTTGAGCGCAAGGAAGTCAAGGACGTCATCGCCTACCTCAAGGTGCTGGTGAATCCTTTTGACGAGGTCAACCTGCTGCGGATTCTTAACTACCCGCGACGCGGAATTGGCACGACCAGCGCCGACCGGCTGATCCGTTATTCCGCCGAGCAGAACCAGCCGCTCTGGCAGGTGCTGCAGCAGTCGGAGGTAATCGAGGAGCTCAACCAGAAAACCCATGACGCGATCAGCGGTTTCG
Organism: Desulfuromonas sp.; assembly: GCA_002869695.1. GTDB lineage: Bacteria > Desulfobacterota > Desulfuromonadia > Desulfuromonadales > Geopsychrobacteraceae > BM509. The sequence continues at coordinate 1,873 of PKUD01000179.1, forward strand.
TGCAGATGCTGGAACGCTATCGGCTCCGTTTCCGCAACCCTTTGCAGATGCCTGAAACATTGCGCGAACTGCTCAAGGAGTTGAAGCTGGATGACGAAATCTACCGCCAGGAAGGAGACCTGGGCCGGGCCCGGCGACGGCTGGAGAATATGGAAGAGGTCGGCAACGCGCTGGCCAACTACCTGGAGCGGGAAGAGCGGCCGAGCCTGTCCGGGTTTATTGACAAGGTATCGCTGCTCGACGAGGAGAAGCCGGGCGGCAACGACAAGGAAAAAAAACTGGCCGAAGATGCGGTCATCCTGATGAGTCTGCATGCCAGCAAGGGGCTGGAGTTCCCGGAGGTGTTCCTGGTCGGCATGGAGGAGGGCTTCCTGCCGCACAAGAAGTCGATCCACGAAACCTTCGATATCGATGAGGAGCGGCGGCTCTGCTATGTTGGGATCACCCGTGCCCAGCAGCACCTGTCTCTGCTCGGGGCCAGTCGCCGGCGCAAGTTCGGTAAACTCGAGCAGCGCGATCCGAGCCGCTTTCTGATGGAAATCCCGGAGAATATTTTGAACCGGGTCGACCGGGATGTGATCTCCTTCGCTACGGAAGAAGAGCAGGACGTCAAGGCGAGCAGCTTTTTTGCCGGAATAAGTCAGCTGTTTGGGGATGATGACTAGTTTCACTGCCTGCCGATTGAGGTTCGCAGGTTTGTTGTACGGAAATCAGAATCGGATCTATAATTACTTTTGAATTGAAAGGAGAGAATATCATGGCGATGAAAATCAGTTTTCCAGGCGGTGTTCAGGTCGCCGCCGAGCTGGGCAAGTTCAACATCCTGAGCGACCAGCCGGAAAGAAATGGCGGCACCGATCTCGCCCCATCCCCGTATGACCTGTTCCTGGCATCGCTGGGGACCTGCGCCGGTTTTTTTGCCCTGCGCTTCTGCCAGCAGCGAGACATCTCTAGCGAAGGACTGGGGTTGACACTCGACCTGGAACGGAACCCAGAGACCAGGCGTCTGGACAAGATCGTTATGGATATCCAACTGCCGGAAGGCTTCCCGGATAAGTACAAAAAAGCGATCATCCGGGCCACCGAGGAATGTGCCGTCAAGAAGGTGGTGGTCGATCCGCCGATCTTTGAGGTGACGACAAGTTAGTTTTCTGCGAGCGCTTGCCAAGGCGAGTGTTCCTGGCAATTGTAAAACGGTTACAGAAATGGCCGGTTCGATGTTTCGGACCGGCCATTTCTGTTTTCGCCGGCAGTCTGCGGAAAATTTGCCCCGGGGATGAAATCTGCGGGAGGAACTGAAAGCCGGAAAATGTCTGCTATAATACATCGATGTATTGTCTGGTGGGAATCACCCCGGTTTCCACCTTTAATAAGGGTTACGTTTGTTGTAAGCCTCAGTTCTCTGGTTGTTGTCCCCTGTCTCGACAAGGAGGTCGATTATGCAGAAGTTGATCCGTATCGAGCCCTCGAAGTGCATCGGCTGCAAAACCTGTGAGCTCGCCTGTTCCTTCAAGAACGTCGGTGAGTTCATGCCCAGCCGTACACGAATCCACAACGAGGTTTTCCTCGATGAAGCCAAGTTCATCACCGTTACCTGTATGCAGTGCGACGATCCCTGGTGCGAAAAGGCCTGTCCGAAAGCAGCGATCACCAAGGAGATGCCATCGGGGGTGGTCTATGTCGACGAGAACCGCTGTGTCGGCTGTCGTACCTGTGTCAGTGCCTGCCCGTTCGGTATGATCAAATATGTTGCCGCAACCGGCAAGGTCGAGAAATGCGATCTCTGCGCCGGGGATACCCCGGAGTGCGTTGCTTTCTGTCCGACCCAGTGTCTGACACTGGACGAAGAGGACAAGCCGCTCAGGCAGAAAGTGCTGCGCTTTGTCAACACGATGAAAGACGGCCATCAGGAGGTGTGAGATGAAAAAGAGACATGGCAGAGAGATCAAGGGTTGGCAAGGGAAGGTGTTACGCGTTGACCTGAGCGCCGGAACCTGCGCCAGTGAAGAACTCAATATCGACTGGGCGGAAAAGTTTCTGGGCGGGCGTGGCCTGGCGACCAAGTATTTTGTCGAGGAGGTCGCGGCGGATGTCGATCCGTTCGCGCCAGAAAACAAGCTGATCATGGCTGCAGGGCCTCTGACCGGAACCTACGGTGCAGCCAATGGTCGCTACATGGTCGTGACCAAGTCACCGCTGACCGGCACCATCGCCTGCTCCAATTCGGGGGGATATTTTCCCAGTGAGCTGCGCTATGCAGGGTACGACATGATTATTTTTGAAGGGAAAGCGGAATATCCTTCTTACCTGCAGATCAAGGATGACAAGGTGCAGCTTGTCGGCGCTATGCATCTCTGGGGGAAATCGACCAGCGAGACGGAAGACCAGATTCTTGCAGAATTCCACGGCGATGCAAAGGTTGCCTGTATCGGCCACGCCGGAGAAAACCTGGTCAAGTTCGCTGGAATTATCAATGACAAGCATCGAGCCGCCGGCCGCAGTGGAGTCGGCGCGGTGATGGGGAGCAAAAACCTCAAGGCGGTGGCCGTGCGCGGCACCGGCGGGGTCAGCGTCGCGACACCAAAGGCCTTCCGCGACGCTTCAATGGAAGCCTACGGCCTGCTGAAGCAGAATCCGGTCTCTGCTGAAGGGCTTCCCGCACTCGGGACGCCGGTGCTGGTCAACGTTATCAACCAGCTCGGGGCCTTGCCGACACGAAATTTCCAGCAGGATACCTTTGCCGGGGCCGAGGCCATCTCCGGCGAGTCTTTGGCCGCCACCTACCTCAAGCGCAATAAGGCCTGCATGGGCTGTATTATAGGCTGCGGGCGGGTAACCGGTCTCAAGGGTGCGCGGTTTCAGGGGGAGGGTGAAGGTCCGGAATACGAATCAATCTGGGCACTGGGGGCGGCCTGCGGCGTCGATGACCTGGCCGCCATCACCAAGGCCAACTATATCTGCAACGCTGACGGCATGGACCCGATCAGTCTCGGGGCGACCATTGCCTGCGCCATGGAATTGGCGGAAAAGGGGCTTATAAGCCAGGAAGAGGTCGGTATGCCGTTGCAGTTCGGCGACGCCGATGCGATGGTCCGTCTGACCGAAATGACCGGCAAGCGGGAAGGGTTCGGCGACAAGCTCGCCCTCGGCTCCTATCGCCTGGCGGAAAGCTACGGGGTGCCTGAGCTGTCGATGACGGTCAAGAAGCAGGAATTCCCGGCCTATGACGCTCGCGGAGTGCAAGGGATGGCACTGAATTACGCGACCAGCAACCGCGGCGCCTGCCATGTGCGGGGATACCTGATCTCTCCCGAAGTCCTCGGACTGCCGGAGAAACTCGATCCCCAGGTGACTGACGGCAAGGCGGCCTGGGCGAAGATATTTCAGGATTTCACCGCAGTGGTTGACTCCTCCGGGGTCTGTCTGTTCACCACTTTCGCCCTCGGCGCGCCGCAGTTCGCCAAGTTCTGCAGCACCGCAACCGGAATGGATTTCAACGAAACAGCGCTGATGGAGTTGGGGGATCGTGTCTATAATCTGGAACGGGTCTTCAACCTAAATGCGGGTATCGACCCCTCACAGGATACGTTGCCGAAGCGACTGCTGCAGGAGCCGATTAGCGATGGTCCGCTCAAGGGGGAACTGGCACATCTGGATCAGATGTTGCCCGCCTATTACCAGGAACGGGGCTGGAGCGAAGGCGGCATCCCCACGGACGATAAGCTGCAGGCTCTCGGACTGGCCTGAATCAGCCCCTGGGTCGTGTTCAGCGGGGAGCTGCGTTTCGCCGGACGGTCTGAGGCTGCAGCTCCCCGCGTTGCGTTGAGCGTAGGCGGTTGGCAGAGGAGTAACCATGATTGAACGCTATGATTTCGTCATTATCGGCAACAGTGCCGCGGGGCTGCAAGCGCTCAGGACCTTGCGCAAACACGATCGGGAGTCCTCTGTTGCCATACTCGACCGGGAAGATCGTCCGGCCTATTCGCGGGTTCTGACCCCCTATTACGTCGGCGGGCATATTCCGCGTGAGCGGCTGGATATCGTTGAGCACTCTTTTTATGAGGAGTTGGGTGTTGTTACCCTGTTCGGCCAGGCCGTGGTCGAGTTCGATCCGGAGCGTCATCTGGTGATGCTTGCAGACGGGCGTACCCTCGGGTTCGGCAAACTCCTGCTGGCAATCGGGGCTGAGGCGCGTACTCTGACTCTCCGCACTCCCCGTGCCTGTGTCCTGCGTCATATGGAGGATGCCGAGAGGCTGATTGAGCTTTACCGCGGGGCCAAGACGATCACAGCCATCGGTGCCGGGCTGGTCAGCCTGCCGTTACTTTCCCACGCACCGGCCGGGGCGGAAAAGCATC
>PKUD01000120.1 GCA_002869695.1 Desulfuromonas sp.
AGAGCCACCCCGGGAAAGTCGTGCCCCTTGGCGATCATCTGGGTACCGACCAGGATGTCGATCTTGCGCTGCATCATCTGCTGGACCAGCCGCTGGTGTGCGCCCTTGCGCGTGGTGGTGTCCCGGTCCATCCGCGCGATCTGGGCGCCGGGAAACAGTTCCTCCAGCTCCTGCTCCAGCCTTTCGGTCCCGGCCCCCTGCGGCTCGATATTCGAACCGTCACACTTCGGGCAGACCGTCGCCGGCGGTTCGCTATAATCGCAATAGTGACAGCGCAGGCTCCCCTCGCCCCGGTGAAAAGTCAGGGTGATTTCACAGTTCGGACAACGAAAACTGGTGCCGCAATCGGTACAGAGCAAAAACGGGGCAAAGCCTCGGCGATTGAGCAGCAGCAGAACCTGTTCCTGCCGCTCCAGGGCCTGCTGAATCGCTTCGATCAGTGGTGCAGCGAGGGCGGTTTCCGTGCGGTACTCGGCCAGATCGACCAGCTCGACCTCGGGCAGCGCTCCACTATGAACCCGACGGGTCAGGGTCAGGCATGTCATCAGTCCCTGTTCCGTCCGGTGATAGCTCGCCAGCGATGGCGTCGCGCTACCGAGCAGGACCGGGCACCCTGCCTGCTGGCCCCGCACCAGCGCCAGATCGCGCGCACTGTAGCGGAACCCCTCCCCCTGCTTGTAGCTCGACTCATGTTCTTCATCGACGATGATCAGGCCGGGATTATCCAGCGGCGCGAATATCGCCGAGCGGGCGCCAATCACGATATCGATTTCGCCCCGCGCAATCGCCCGCCAGGCGTCGTAGCGCTCACCATCGGATAACCCGCTGTGCAGCACGGCGATCCGCCTGCCCGCCGGCTCGAAACGGGCCCGGAAACGGGCCACCAGCTGCGGCGTCAAGGCGATCTCCGGCACCAGCACCAACCCCTGCCGACCGAGGGAGATAACTGTTTCTATCGCCCGCAGGTAGACTTCGGTCTTGCCGCTGCCGGTCACCCCATGGAGCAGAAAGGAGCGAAACTCGTCTGCGACAACCGCAGCCGTAACCTGGTCCACGGCGATCTGCTGTTCGTCATTCAAGACAAGGTCCGTATCACCGGGAAGCTCCTGAGAAAAAAACGGGTCACGCTGTTTTTCCTGCTTATCAGCGGCAAGAAATCCCAGCTCAACCAGCCGCGCCAAGGCGGCATGGGGGGCTGGAAAGTTCTCCCGCAGCATCGTCAACGGAACGTCCTCCCGCTGCCGGATGAAGTCGTACAACTGCTGCTGCTTGTTGCCACGCGGCGGCTGTTCGGTCGGCAGGGCCCGATAAATAGTCTCCGTAAGAATGGTCACGCGCTGCTGGTCACCACTCAACCCTCCCGGCAGGGCAGTACGGATAGCCTGCCCCAAGGGATAGTCATAATATTCGGCGCCCCAGCGAATAAACTTCAGCAGGTCGGCGTTGAAGAGCGGTTCTTCATCAAGGAGTTCATGAATCGGCTTGAGTCCGTCAGCGTCTCCTTCTCGCAGCGCCAGTAGATAACCGATCGTCCGTCGCCGCCCGAACGGCACCCGAACCCGCAACCCGATCCGCGCGGATTTAGCAAGCTCTTCAGGCACCAGGTAGCTGAATGTTTTTTTCAAGGGGGCAGTGACTGCGATTTCGGCGATTAGATTGGACATCGATTCTTTTTAAACAGGGAAAGAAGTGGCACGACAATCAAGGACATGGAATCTTACCACGGAGGCTCGGAGACGCAGAGAGAAAACGAAAAATCCCCCTGACACATGGAGATGTCAGGGGGATCATTGATCTAGACCAGAAACGAACTACTCCTCGCAGAGCACCGTGTGCGCCACCTGCTCGGCAAATTTGCGACAGGTGTCCATATTCTCTGTGGTCGGAGTAAAGCGGAATGTGATGCCGTCAGCGACCAGTTTGTATTTGAGGCCGGTCAATCGCTGTTCAATCATCTTCACGGCTTCGCCGCTCCAGCCGAAGGAGCCGAACACTGCCCCGAGCCTGGACTTGGGCGTCACAGAAGAGATCAGCGCAAGGGCATGCCAGACTTGCGGCGGGGCATCACGCTGAATGGTCGGAGAGCCGATCAGGAGCACATCGGCTTGCTCAAGCGCATCACGGTAGTCATCATCACGCATGTCACTTAACGCAAAAGTCGTCACGTCGAGGCCCTGGGCAAACAGCTCGGTTTCAATGACCTTGGCCATGTCGCGGGTGTTCCCGTGAGATGACAGCACCGCCAGCAACGCCTTGGGCTTGCCGTCGTTTGACGGCGCGGCACACCAGCGCGCGTAGGACTCGATAGCGAACTGCCCTGAAGAGCGGCGGATCGGACCGTGCGACGGGCAGACCATCCTGATCGGCAATCCTTCACACTTCTTCAAGGCATCGCGAACTTTATCCTTGAAGGGGCGCACGATACAGTCGAAGTAAAAGTGAAAATCGGTATAAAACTCGTTGATTTCATCATCGAACAGTTTGTCGGGGCAATAGTGAGCGCCAAAGGCGTCACAGGGGAACAGCAGCTGCTCCTCAACAAGATAGGTAAAGATGGTATCCGGCCAGTGCAGGTAAGGTGCCAGGATAAAACGCAGGGTTTTACCGCCCAGATCGACCTCATCGCCGTCACTGACGATGACCGCGTTAAAAGAGCGGTTCAGTAACTGCTTGAGGAAATTCTCCGCAGCCTTGCTGCAGTAAATCTGTACGTTCGGATTTTTCTCGATCACCTGCGCGACCGCCCCGGAATGGTCCGGTTCGGTATGATTGACGACGACGATATCGATCTTCGCCGGATCAACATGCTCACCAACTTTGCTGAAAAACTCTTCGGCAAAGGGCTCTTTGACCGTATCGATCAACGCAGTTTTTTCTGCCCCCTGAACCAGGTAGGAATTATACGTCGTCCCGTTACGGGTCGGGAACAGGTCATCAAAAACTTTGAGATCCGGATGACGCACACCGACCCAGTGGACGCCATCGACAACCTTGACACTCGTATCCATGAAAACTCTCCCTCAATCAGATTGGTGACATATTTGGTTATACATACTACATTTTTGATGGGGACAGGACAAGCCCCTCCCGAAATCAATCGAAATTCATCTTGCCAAGACAGTCGCCCAGCTGCTGCAGTTGCTTCATCAGCTTAGCAAATCCATCAGGGGTCTGGCTTTGGGCTCCATCGCAGAGTGCCTTTTCCGGCTCGGGATGCATTTCAATCATCAGGCCATGGGTTCCGGCTACCAAAGCCGCTTTAGCCATGATCGGGACCAGGAACCGGTTCCCGGTGGCGTGGCTGGGATCAACGATGATCGGCAAGTGGCTCATCTTGCGGATCAGCGGCACCACCGAAAGATCCAGGGTATTGCGGGTCGCCTTCTCGAACGTACGTATCCCCCGCTCACAGAGGATCACCCGATTGTTCCCTTCGGCCAGAACATACTCCGCCGCAGCCAGGAACTCCTCCAGAGTGGCACTCATCCCCCGCTTAAGCAGGATCGGATGATCCAGCTTGCCGACCTCTTTCAACAGATCGAAGTTCTGCATATTGCGCGCCCCGATCTGCAAAATATCCGCATTGCGGCAGACATCTTCAAGCTGACCGATGCGCATCACCTCGGTCACCACCGGCAGACCGACCTCATCCCCCGCCTGCCGCAAAAACTTTAGCCCATCCACACCAAGGCCCTGAAAAGAGTGGGGGCCGGTCCTTGGCTTGAACGCCCCACCGCGCAGAATGTGCCCCCCGGCCGCCTTGACCTGACGGGCAGCGGTCAGCATCTGTTGTTCCGATTCGATAGAGCAGGGACCGGCCATGATCACTGGTGGCTGGCCATCACCGATCTTGATTCCGGCGACCTCGACGACCGAAGAATCCGGGTGAAAATCTCGCGAAACAAGCTTGTAGGGCTTGCTGACATGGATAACCTCACGCACCCCGGGGAGCTCGCGGATGGTGCTGTCATCCACATAACCCTGGTTGTCGAGGACACCGATGGCGGTCCGTTCCCCCCCGGGTATCGGTTCGGCCCGCAGGCCCATCGCTTCGACCGCGTCCTTGATCGCCCGGATCTGCTCGTCAGTCGCGTGCTGGTGCATGACTATCAACATGGTGGTCTTCTCCCGCGGCAATGGCCGCCTGTTTAGCGATATCAATAGCGGATGCTAAAAAACAATATGGATTTCGCCAGATTCATAGGTTTTATAAACCTCTATCCCCTGCGCTTCAAGGCGCTTGATAACCCTGGGTGAGGGATATCCGCGACTATTCTCTTTATTGGTGGAGATAATCGCTTTTTTCGGCTGTATAACCCGCAGAAATTTGGCGCCGGTTGCGTCGTCAGCACCGTGGTGACCGACCACCAGCACATCGACAGGCCGTAGAAGCTCTCTGCTCAGCAGATACTGTTCCGCTCTCTCTCCCGCGTCCCCCATGATCAGAACCGATTTATCCGCATATCGGATTTCCAGGACCAAAGAGCTTTGATTGACTCCGGCCCCGTCTGCCGGTCGGGACAAGGGCCAGAGGATCGCCAGCGATACTTCACCCCAATTGATGCTGTCCCCTGCGGCCAGGCAGCGCCGATCCGGAACCTGCTGCAGGGCCTGATCGACCCAACGGACCATATCGGGGAGAGTCGAGCCGGTCACAGGATAGCAGGGATCCGCCACCACGGCCTGCGGCCATGCCTCGCGGACCCGGAACAGTCCGGAGGCATGGTCAGGGTGCAGGTGAGTCAGCACCAGGTAATCCAGGTTCTTGACCTGCAGCTTCTGCAATCTGGCGACGAGCTGGCCGGCGACCCCGGCATGCCCCGTGTCGATCAGAACGGCGCGGCTGTTTTGTTGTAGCAGAACCGACTGCCCTTCACCAACGTCCAGAACACGGATATGCAGATCTGTGCCACGCGCGGGAGGAGTCCCGAGCAGAGACAACAACAGAGCGAAGCAGCAGATGATTTTTGTTCTCATTGCGGAAAACGCGATTTATTGATCGCCAGCTTGCTGGGGCGGACGAAGGAGGTCCAGACAAAAAAAGCTGCGGCAA
>PKUD01000059.1 GCA_002869695.1 Desulfuromonas sp.
ACGATCCCTTCAACCCGGATATGTTTTCTTATCACGTCCGTCACGCGGCCTCCTTGCTCATCACATTGTGACACTTCAGGTCCAGCCGGGCAACGTCGTATAGCGCTGAAATATCTTTATCCGAAAACAACATGAAGCTAGTATTAAGGTCCAAACCGTTCCGGACACGACAATCTCAATCAGGATGCAAAATAAAAAAACCATGTTGGACTACTGCCCGCCACCGCACCACAAACTGGATATCATCTATGCCGATGAATCTCTCCTGGTTGTCAGTAAGCCGGCCGGTCTTCTCTCCGTACCGGGCCGCGCACCGGAACACCGTGATTGCCTGATAACCCGGGTCCAGGAGGAATTCACAGCGGCGCAGATCGTACATCGGCTCGACATGTCAACCTCGGGCTTGATGGTCCTAGCATGCACACAGGTGGCCCATCGGCACCTGAGCCGACAATTTGAACTGCGTCAGGTCAGCAAAACCTACCTGGCCGTAGCCCGGGGCCACATTAAACAAGCCGAGGGTCATATCGATCTGCCATTGATGTGCGATTGGCCGAATCGTCCAAGGCAGATAGTCGATCATGCCATCGGCAAACCCGCCAGCACTGATTATCGGGTCCAGAACTATGACCGTGACAGTGACACAACCCGCATCGAACTCTATCCGATTACCGGTCGCACCCATCAATTGCGGGTCCATCTGCAGCAACTCGGCCACCCGATCCTGGGTGACGACCTCTATGCCGATCCATACACGAGGCAACGCTCTGATCGTCTGCTACTTCATGCCAGTGAACTTTCGTTCAAACATCCATTGCATCTGAATGTCCTGCGATTTGTCGACCCCGCGCCGTTCTGAAGAACAAATCCCTTTTGAGGGTTGCAGCCAGCTTCAGCCTGAATTATAGTTCCGTCGAAATAACTTCTCAGGAGACTATCATAATGATTACCGCCATCAGCCCGATTGACGGGCGTTACGCATCCAAGGTTGACGAACTGATCGAATGCTTTTCCGAGTACGCCCTGCTGAAGAACCGGGTCAAAGTTGAAGTCATGTGGCTGATTGCGCTCTGCCGGGAACCACTGATCAGCGAGTGCCGGGAGCTGAGTGATGCAGAGGAGCAGGAACTGCGCGGAATAGTGTCAAAGTTTACTCCAGATGAGGCAGAAAAGATCAAGAAGATCGAAGCTGTTACCAACCACGATGTCAAGGCGGTGGAATACTATCTGAAGGAACAGATTTCCGGAACCCGTCTGGAAGACCTCTCCGAATTCATCCATTTCGCCTGCACCTCGGAAGATATCAATAACCTTTCGCACGCTTTAATGCTTAAGGATGGTCTGAAGACGCTGGTCCCCCTCCAGCGGGAGATTATCGAGATTCTCGGCAAACTGGCGGTAGAGTTCAAAGCGGTGCCGATGCTGGCAAGGACTCACGGCCAGACCGCGTCACCGACCACCATCGGCAAGGAGCTGGCTGTGTTCGCTGCTCGTCTGCAGAAGCAGAGTGGCAACATTTCCGGCGTGGAACTGCTTGGCAAATTAAATGGTGCCGTGGGTAATTTCAACGCACACCTCTCTGCCTACCCGACCGTAGATTGGCCTGGCCTGGCCAAGCGCGTGATTGAAGACGAACTGGGGCTGACGCAGAACCTGTTCACCACCCAGATCGAACCTCATGATTATATGGCGGAACTGTTTGATGCCTTCGCCCGCTGGAACACGATTCTGATCGATCTGAACCGGGATATCTGGACCTACATTTCAATGGCTTATTTCGGCCAGAAAACCATCAAGGGCGAGATCGGCTCATCAACCATGCCTCACAAGGTCAACCCGATCGACTTTGAAAACTCCGAAGGGAACTGCGGGCTGGCCAACGCCCTGTTCAATCACCTGTCAACGAAGCTCCCCATCTCACGCCTGCAGCGCGACCTGACCGATTCAACCGTACTGCGCAACATGGGCGTCGGTTTCGGTTACAGTATGATCGCCTACAAGTCAGTCCTGAAAGGTCTTGGCAAACTCAAGCTGAACGAGCAGAACCTGGCACAAGATCTGGATAATGCCTGGGAAGTGATGGCCGAACCGATCCAGACCGTTATGCGCAAGGCCGGGATTGAAAAACCTTACGAAAAACTCAAAGAGTTGACCCGTGGGCAGCAGATCGACAGCACAACGATCCGCACATTTATCGAAAGCCTCGATCTTGCAGCTGATGATAAACAGCGCTTGCTCGAGATGAGCCCGGCCAGTTATACCGGCATGGCAGAAAAAATTGTCGGCCTGCTGGATTGACCTACAATCAGATATCATTGAAAAGGGCCACACTAGTGGCCCTTTTCTTTAGAGCTACCTCCAATAAATCCCTAGCCGCATCATTAACCACTCTTTTCGTTCTCACCTGAAGACCATTCAATTATTTAAGAATTCTTATTTTTCTTGACAGACAATAATTATTTAGAGATATTAAATATAATTAACTTTCAATCTCTAACCTTAGGGAGGGGTATTATGTTTGCGAAAGTAATCCCGGTTGTTCTGCTCTTTTGTGTTGCCTCAGCGCTGCCCTCATTCGCTGGTGATGGGCATAGACCTTATATCGGCGCACAATTCGGCGTAAATGCCGGCGAAAAAAATGATGCGGGACTTGTCTCGGACATGGAGTTCGATACTGGCATCGGCGGAGCTATTTCAATCGGCTTTGATCATGGCTGGCGTTATGCCCATGCCCGCTCTGAACTGGAGTTTGCTTATCGGCAGGCAGACATCGATGGCGGCAACCTGGATGGCCTGGACATCACGGACGGTCAGGCGACCGCCATGAGTGTGCTCTTCAACCTCTATTACTCTGTTGAGACGGAATCGATCTTTACCCCATATTTCATGGGGGGGCTTGGAGTGGCGTCGCTCGAATTAGACAATGTTGAAATTGGTGATACAGCCTTTATCGATGATAGCCAAGCCGCCTTCGCCTATCAGGCGGGAACCGGAGTCGATGTCATGTTGACGGACAACTGGACCCTTGATCTGGCGTACCGTTATTTCGGCACTGCGGACAAGGAATTCGAAAACAATGCCGTTGATCAGGCGTTTAAAGCGTTTGACTACCGCTACGAATCACACAATGCATTTTTGGGATTGAGGTATACGTTCTAACCGGCTCGTTTGGATCGTGTCCATAATTCCATTTCAATACCATAACAAAGAGGCTGCCATGAAAATCAAGATAGTTAACTGGCTGTTCATTGCCGCGTGCCTGACAACCAGCTACGGTTGCGGGGGCGACAGTAGCAAATCTTCTGCGGCACAGGACCTGATCGACGACACCATCCCTCCCATTACCGGCACAACTGAGACCGGAGGCAGTGTCGCTTACCTGGATGGGCTGATTGATCTTGGAGACCTGGTTTCCCCGGATGGAGACCACTGGTATTTCTCAACCCCTTCAGTCGTCCATAATAACGGCACTATTATCGGTCAAAGTAACCGTGGCTGGCCCACCAAGGCTGCATTTTTATGGGACCCTGCCACAACATTGATGGAATTCCTGGGTATTCACCCAGGAACTTATAACGACTATTACTCCCAGAAGATTGTGAATCCGGTTGATCCGGCTTATGGTTTTATTTATAGCGAAGCTGTCGATCTGAATGCCGACAATGTTATCATTTGCAACTCCTTAGCTGGCACCGATGCCGGTGAGCTTGAAAAACGCGCTTTTGTCTGGTTTGATGGTGTCGTCATCGATCTGCCACCAATTCTCGATGAATACTATGGCGGTGAAATTCTTGATGAAGAAGAAAATTTCAACCCCGAGATTCGTTCATTTTCCGAGGCCATCGATATCAATGAACTGGGTGAAATTGTCTTAACTGCAGAAGATGCGACCGGACGCCATGCGTACTACTGGGACAGCGCCAGTTATAAAACAATCACCCTCGCAAGAGATGATGAAACCACTTTTGACATTACAGTCCCCAGTTATAGACTCTTGGGCGGAATTGTCGGGCAGGACTCCGCTCCGGTGGGTATCAACGAAAATGGTCAAGCTGTTATCAATTCTGGGAACACAGCTGTATTTCATGATATCAACTGGGGTGTTGTAGAAACCCTCAACTACCTCCCCGGTGCCTCGAAAACAATCGCTGTCGATATCAATGACAGTGCTTATACAAATAATGACGGCATCCCCGACGGCCACGTCATCGGCAATTCAGGTAATGGTAGCCTCGATATAGCCGGGGACAACACTGTACGTGGTTTCTTCTGGGATGGAGGTGCCATGTATCCAGTTGACCACCTCGGCGGTGGCACCAGTGTGACAACCGACATCAACAACAGTGACCAGGTTGTCGGCGCTGCAACCACCGATTCTGGAAGCTATCATGCGTACATCTGGACCCTGGACCCGATCACTGAAAAAGGTGTGATGATGGACCTGGGCACCCTGGGTGGTGAGAACAGCTTCGCAACGGCGATAAATGAATCAGGCCAGGTCACCGGCTGGGCGGAAACAGGAGAATTCTATAACGAAGAAGATGTCCTCGTACCTTTGAGGCACGCATTCCTCTGGAGCAATGGGGTCATGTACGACCTGGGAACCCACAGTGATTTCTACGACTACCCGTTCATCCCCTCTTTCCCGTTCAGCACGGGCGTGGACATCAACGATTCGGGCGAGGTAACAGGAAGCTCCTACACCATCAACAGTCACCATCGCGGTTTCCATCTGACACCCGTATTCCCCTAACGGAACCACATCTCATGATTTGACCAAAAGCGGGGTGAGCAGATTTGCTCACCCCGCTTTTTGGATTATGGACTTGATAACGCTTAAATCCAGATCGCTCAGGGTTTGCCGATCTCATCCGCCAGCAGACCGACGGCGATC
>PKUD01000125.1 GCA_002869695.1 Desulfuromonas sp.
GGCAGTACGCCTCTTCCGTCCGCAGGGCATAGTGGCGTACCCGCATCAACTCTCGCAGTTGGTCTAGCAGCTTCGGTGAAGAATTGGACATTGCCCCCCCTCAAACCAGGATAATCAATCCTTAGTATACGCTCTATTTTACGCCTTTTTGCCAAGTGTCCCGCAAACGCCCATAAGCAGGAGCTTGCATTGAACCGCAGTCAGCAAAAAAGGGCCTCGACCATGTCGAGACCCTTTTCAATCCGAATTTCTTCAGCGCCTGCTCAAGCGCTCATCTTCTCCCGCTGCTTCTCCATCATTCCAGCCAATGCCTGGCTGAGTTGGTCGGGACAGCTGGTGCCGCTTCGGCACTCCAAACCACGCAGTCGAGCGATCACATCATCGACCGGCATCCCCCTGACCAGCGCCGCTACGCCTTTGGCGTTGCCGGCACAGCCGCCGATGAAGCGGATCTCCTTGACGAATTCGTCTTCCAGTTCGATGTCGATAAATTTGGCGCAGGTGCCGTAGGTTGTATAGGTTGTCTTCATTTCATTTCTCCTGAACGCAGAGCTGCGCGATTCTAAGGGAGGAGAAAGGAAAAATCAACATATAAATATATGAATATTACCCGGGTTCGGTTCGGGAGCGGAACGTCTCACCCAGGCTGCGCAGTTCTTTGGTCAACCGCTCCAGTTCGGCGCTCTCCGCCGAAACAGTCTCAGCCCTGGTAACATTGGTGGACAACCGCTGCTGCGACTTGTCGAAATGCCCAAACAGGTGCTGTGCCGTTTCCTGCAGGAAGCGGGAAACCTCATTGGCCGCCTGAATCTGATCTTCCCGCTCGTTAAGTCCCCGGTCCAGTTCCTTGGTGGCGCGGACCTGCTCCTCCATGCCTCGGGCCACCTTGTCGGCAGCCAGTTTCATCTCGGTCACGCCCTCCTGAATCCGCTGGATGCCGATCTTCTGCTCGTTCATCGCCCGGGCCACGGCCCGTACAGAGTGCAGGCTCTCCCGGGCTTCGTTGAGCATTCCCCGGGCTTTCTCGCCCTGCTCCCCGGTCAACTGGTTGATTTCATCGGTCGCCGAAGACGCCAACTCAACCGAATGGACAATCTTATTCAGCGCTTCCCCGGTCTTCAGCGAATTTTCCTTGCCCTGACCGATCCGTTCTGCCGTCGCATCGACTGCGTTCAGCGCCTCTTCGGTATCCTTGCTGATCGCGCTGATAATCCGCTGAATGTCCTGGGCGCTCTCCGTGGTCCGGTCGGCCAGGTCCTTGATTTCATCAGCAACGACGGCAAACCCTTTCCCCTCGTCACCGGCCTTGGCGGCAATAATCGCCGCGTTGAAGGCGAGCAGTTCGGTATCGCCCACCAGGTCCTTGATCACCGCGATAATCTTGCCGACCTGCTGCGCCTGCTGCGACAGGCGCTTCATGGTTCCGGTCGCCTTCTGGCTCTCCGCGAAGATCAGGTCCATCCCCTGCAGGGTTTGCTGCATCATCTGCAGTCCGGCCTCGGCGTCCTGCTTGACCCGCTGCACCGCCTCATTCCCCGCAGCCGAGCCCTGCCGGATCCGGTCAAAGGACTCGCCGATAACATCCAGATCCTGTGAGGTGCCCTCGACAGAGCGGGCAATCTCCTCGGCCTGATTGCTGACTTCGCGGACGCTGGCGGTCATCTCTTCAACCGTTGTCGTGGTTTCGAGAAATTTCATCGTCGAATGATCGATCGCCCGGGCCATCTCTTCAAGCGATGCCGACAATTCCCTCGACAAGGCCGCCTCATCCTGGGAGCTGTGGGAGAGGGTTTTCATCAGCCCGGCAACTTCCTGCTGCTTGGATTCCATCATTTCAACGTTCTTGTGATTCACCTGGGCGGCGGCGAGACCCTCTTTCGCGCGCTCCACCAGATACAGGCTGACCTGATTGAGATTATTGAAATGCGGCAGCAGCTGATCGGAGATCTGCAGCATATCTTCGACCAGCTGTTGCACCTGGGAGACCCCGGAGCCGAGAGCCCGCGTCAACGCCTCGATGGTTTCGTCGGCCACTTCGATTTCGCCGGTCAAGGGCGCCAGCAGTTCCATCTGCTGACGCAGCTGCTTTTTCAGACTACCGCGGACAAAAAGGAACGACGAAACCGCGACCAGGTAGCCGAACACTAGACACAGCGCGATAAAGCCCGGCTGATAGGCCGATGCGCCGACCAGGGGGCGGGCGGCAAAGGGAAACAGGCTTCCGCCCGCGAGCCCCATCAGGTGGGTAAAGAAAAAAACTTTTTTCAGGTAACTGGGTTCCGCAGCAATTCCTCGACCCATGAGGTAGCTCCTGTCGGGAGAGAAGTAATAGACATTTAAATCCCTTAACTAGCACAATTCCATACCGGCAGCAAGCGGAAGGCCCTTCCGTCAACCCTCCTGCTGAGCTATACTATGGCTTATTTCCGTTTCATCTGACACAGGAGTTCGAGAATGATCCGTTGGTTAATATTTTGCTGTCTGTCCCTGTTCACTTCAGCGACCCTGTCGATGGCCGCTGCCGATAATCCTCCCGGCGGCGTCGCCGCCGCCCTGGGCATGAATTTCCCCAACATTCAACCCCAGCGGATCGCGCCGACTCCGGTTCCCGGGCTGTATGAAATCCTGCTGCCGAACGAGGAGATCCTCTATTTCAATCCCCAGTCCGGCCACCTGATCGCCGGAGAAATCTGGACCAAGGACGCCCGCAACCTGACCCGGGAGAGCAAGGCGGAGCTGATGACAGCCAAAATCGGCATGTTTCCCCTGGAGAAAGCGATCAAGATCGGCAACGGTCCCAACCAGGTCATCGAGGTCGTTGATCCCGACTGCCCGTTCTGTCGTGAGGGATCGGCCTTTTTCGCCGGGCGGGACGACGTGACCCGTTATGTCTTCCTGCTGCCGCTGGAACGGATTCATCCCAACGTCACCGAGAAGGCCCGTTACATTCTTTCCGCCGAGGATCCGATCCTGGCCTACGAGGAGGCCATGGGCGGCCGCTTCGATAACGAGCCGGTACCGGAATTCAAGGACAACGGCCTCCTCGACGAGCATCTCGAGATTGCCCGCAAAGTCGGCCTGAACGGCACCCCCAAATTCTGGATCAACGGCAAGTTCGTCTCGGGGAACAACCTGGACGCGATCAAAAAACTGCTGACCCTTACAAAATAAACAACGCCAGGGTGTTGATTGCGACCCGTTCACACCCGTGATAGATTGAATTGATGACCAACCGCACAAAACAGACAGACGCCCCGGAACTGTTGGCTCCCGCCGGAAGTTTCGAGGCGTTTTTTGCCGCTTTGGATGCCGGCGCAGATGCCGTCTATACCGGACTCAAGTCCTTCTCGGCGCGGGCCAAGGCGAAAAACTTCTCACTCGCCGAACTGCGCAAAATTACCCATTATGCCCAGGGAGAGGGACGCAAGCTCTATGTCACCCTCAATACCCTGGTCAAGGAAAAAGAACTGCCGCAACTGGTGGAGACCCTGGCCGAACTGGAGGACATCGGGGTCGATGCGCTGATCATCCAGGACCTGGCGATAATGCGCCTGGCCCGCAGCCATTTCCCCGGTTTGGAACTGCACGCCTCGACCCAGATGACCGTGCACAATGCGGCGGGGGTCAAGATGCTGGAGCGGATGGGCTTCACCCGCGCGGTGCTGGCCCGCGAGCTGAGCCTGGCAGAGATCAATGAAATCCGCCGCCAGACCACCCTGGAACTGGAACATTTCATCCATGGCGCGCTCTGTTTCTCCTTCTCCGGGCAGTGCTATTTCTCCTCATTTCTCGGCGGCCACAGCGGCAACCGCGGCCGTTGCGCTCAGCCCTGTCGGCGCCAGCATCGCCACCGCCAGCAGCAAGGCTACTACTTCTCCACCAACGACCTCTCGGCCATCGACCTGCTGCCGGAGTTGCAGCAGGCCGGCATCATCAGCCTGAAAATCGAAGGGCGGATGAAGAGTGCCGAATATGTTCACAATGTGGTCTCCGCCTATCGCGAAGCGCTCGACGCCCCGCCGGCCGCACGTAAAGAGGCCATCCGCAAGGGGAAACAGCTGCTCAAGGCCAGCTTCGGCCGACAACCGACCAGGGGATTCCTGCCCGGCGGGCAGCCGAATGACATCGCCATCCCCTCGGTCAAAGGCGCTACCGGTCGTTACCTCGGCGAGATCGAACGGGTCCGGGGCGGGGAGATCAGCTTCAAAACCAATGATCCGTTGAGCCTCGGTGACCGGCTGCGCATCCAGCCCCGCACCGACCGGGCCGGTACCGCCTTCACCGTCCGCGAACTGAAGCAGGGGCAGCGCAAGGTGAAACAGGTCTCGTCCGGGCACTTCGTCAGCGTGCCCTCGCCCTTCAAGAATCAGTTCAAACCCGGGGATGGGGTGTTCAAAGTCAGTTCCAGCCAGGCCTTCACCCTCAGCGATGCCGCCTGCAAGCGGCGGCTGAGCAAGGTCAGGCCGCCCGCTGAAGCGATCAAGCTGCGGATCGAAGTTACTGACGCGCAACTGCAGATCACCGCCCAGGTCGGGAGCAGCAGCGATCTTCACACTTTCCCGATCGAGAGCTACCCGGCCACCGGCCAGGGATTATCAGAAAAAATTTTGGCGGATGTCTTCAGCGTGACCGCCGATGAACCGTTCCGGCTGAAAAAGCTGAGCTGCGGCCCGCTGCCGGCAATCGTCATTCCGCCGAAACGGCTCAAGGAGATTCGCCGGCAGTTCTATGCCGAGCTGCGCCAGCAACGCCAGCAGCAGAAGCAGCCGATCCGTGACGCCGGTCTGAAAGCAGCCCGGGAGGCGCTGCTGCCCGCCACGGGTCCGCAGCCCGGCAAGCGCCGGCTCAGCGTCCAGCTGCAGAGCCTGCGCGAGCAGCGAATCCTCCAGGATCCCCAGGTTGACCGGATCCTGGTGCCGCTCTCTGCCCAGAACATGCAGACCGTCAGCCGCATCCGCAAAGGCAAGGAACAGATCATCTGGGATCTGCCCTTCATCCTCTTCGATCGGGAGTGGAGCGACTTCCGCACCGCGGTGCGCCAGCTGAACCAGTTCGGCTTCCGGCATTTCCGGCTCAACAACCTCGGCCACTTTCCGCTGTTCGACGGGCTGGAGGATATCGAGCTGCACAGCAGTTTCCGCCTCTTCAGTCTCAACAGTCAGTCCCTCTGCGCCTGGCGCGAACTGGGGATCAGCGAAGCGGAGCTCTATATCGAGGATGACCGCGACAACCTGCGCGAAATCCTGCAGCGCGACTGCGACGTCAAAACCGCGCTCACGGTCTACGCCAGCGTACCACTGATCACCTCGCGGATCGCCATCAAAGGGGTGCGCTCTGATGCACCGGTGGTCTCCGACCGCAGCGATGCCTACCGGGTCAACCAGCGCCAGGGCCTGACCTGGCTGCGCAGTGAAACCGACTTCTCGTTTCTCGCCAACCTGAACGAGCTGGAAGGTTTCGGCTGCCACAACTTCATCATTGACCTGTCCCACCTCGACCCCTTCAGCCAACGGGGTCGTCAGGTTCTCGACGCGACGCGGCGCGGCATCGACCCTCCCGATATCAGCAAATTCAACTACGAGATGGGGATGGAGTAGACGATGCGCAACGACCAGCGTTCCGGCAGGAGGTAGCTGACCCATGATCCTGATCTTCACCCTGCTGGAACAGATGTCGATCTTTCTGGTCATCACCTACCTGTTCACCAAGTCCCCCGCGTTCCGGCCGCTGACCAGCGATCAGCTGGGGTTCCGGCACAAGCTGCTGCTCTACCTGCTTTTTTCCTCCTTTGCCATCCTCGGCACCTATCTCGGCCAGCCGGTTCAGGATGCCATCGCCAACACCCGCTCCATCGGCCCGGTCCTTGCCGGCCTGATCGGCGGTCCGCTGCTCGGCGTCGCCACCGGCCTGACCGGCGGCCTGCATCGCTATCTGCTCGGCGGCTTTACCGCCACCGCCTGCGGCATTTCCACCACTCTCGGCGGCCTGATCGGCGGCCTGGTTCACCTTTACCTGGTGCGGCGCGGGCGGGGTTCGCAGATCTACCTGCCCTTTCTCGCCTTCGCCACCATGCTCTGCGTCGAAGCGGCACAGATGGCCACGATCCTGCTGCTGGCACGGCCCTTCGAACTGTCTCTGGCGCTGGTCAAAACCATCGCCGTGCCGATGCTGCTGGCCAACTCGGCAGGGGCGGCCCTGCTGATCAGCATCATCCGCGACCAGCGCAGCGCCTACGACCGGTTCGGAGCCCACTTTTCCGCCCGGGCGCTCACGGTGGCCGACCGCACCCTCGGCATCCTGAGCAAAGGATTCAACCCGGAAAACGCACAGAAGCTGGTAAAAATCATTCGCGAGGAGACCGGGGTCGGGGCGGTCAGCATCACCGACCGGGAGAAGATCCTCGCCTTTTCCGGGATCGGCGACGACCATCATCACCCCGGTCTGCCGATCATCACCGAGTACACCCTGCGGGCGATCAAAACCAACCAGGTTGCCTACGCCGACGGGGTCAACACTCCCTTCGCCTGCCCCCGCTCGCCGGACTGTCCGCTCGGCTCGACCCTGGTCATCCCGCTGCGCATCGAACAGGAAGTGGTCGGCACCATCATTCTCTTCGAGCCGAAAAACATGATGTTCAGCCACCTCAATCGCTCCCTTGGCGAGGGCCTGGCCAACCTGTTTTCCGATCAGCTGCTGCGCTCGCGCTACGCCGAGCAGAAAAACCTGCTGGTCCAGTCAGAGCTGAAACTGATCCAGGCCCAGGTCAATCCGCATTTTCTCTTCAACGCCCTGAATACCATCATCGCCGTGGTCAGAATCGACTCCGACCGGGCCCGTGATCTGCTCATGCACCTGTCCAACTTTTTCCGCAAGAACCTCAAACGCAGCGGCGACGTGGTCACCCTGGAAGAAGACCTCGACCACGTCCAGTCCTACCTGAAGATCGAAAAGGCCCGCTTCGGCGAGCGGCTCAAGGTCGTCACCGAAATCGATCCCGCACTGCTGCAACTGAAGCTGCCAACCTTCACCCTGCAGCCGATCATCGAAAATGCCATCAAGCATGGCATCTCCCAACTGCTGGAGGGGGGACAGGTCACCATCTCCGCGCAGAAGATCGACGGACGCGCAGAAATACTGGTCGAAGACAATGCCGGCACCTATTGTGATAAACTCTCCGACACGGGCCTGGGGATGAACCTTGTTGACAAGCGGATCAAGAACCAGTTCGGCCCGGAATGCGGCGTTGAGGTGTCCTGTGAACCGGATCAAAAGACCCGTGTTCTGGTGCGCATTCCCCTGGCAAAAGAGGATTTCGCATGATACGGACCCTGATTGTTGATGACGAACGACATGCCCGCGAGGAATTGCAGGCCCTGCTCGAGGAGATCACCAACTTCGAGATTATCGGCAGCTGCGGGAACGCGCTGGAAGCCGTACGGATAATCAACCGAGAGAAACCGGACCTGCTGTTTCTCGATGTCAACATGCCGGTCCTCAACGGCTTTGAGTTGCTCAGCATGCTCGAGCAGGAGCACCTGCCGCAGGTGGTGTTCGTCACCGCCTATGACGAGTATGCGCTCAAGGCCTTTGAACAGCAGGCCCTCGACTACCTGCTCAAGCCGGTGGACGCGGAACGATTAAAAAAGACCGTTGAAAAGGTCAGGCAGTTCAGCCACGAGGACCTGCCCGCCCAGTACCGCACAGCGGAGCTGAAGCGGATTCCCTGTATCGGGGCCAACCGGATCAAGCTGGTCGATCCGCAGAGCGTGGAGTTCGTCCGTTCCGATCTTAGCGGTGTCCATCTGGTCACCCCGGACGGCGAATTTTTCACCGAGCTGACCCTGAAAACCCTGGAAGAACGGACCCCCCTGGTTCATTGCCACAAACAGTACCTGGTGAATCCCTCCGCTATTGACGAGATCATGCTGCTCGAAGGGGGGCTCGCCGAAATCCACACCAGTTCCGGCCACCAGCTGCCGGTCAGCCGCCGCTACCTGAAGCAGCTGAAGGAAACCTTTGAACTCTGAACTTGAATGATCAAGGAGCGTACCCATGAAGATCGTGGTCCTCGACGGCTACACCATGAATCCGGGCGATATGGACTGGGACCTGCTTCGCCAGCTCGGTCCCTGTGACATACACGACCGCACCGCAGCCGGGCAGGTGGTGGAACGCTCTGGCGAAGCACAGATCCTGCTGACCAACAAAACCCCCATCACCGCGGACAGCATCGCTCAACTGCCGGCATTGCGCTACATCGGTGTGCTCGCCACCGGCTATAACATCGTCGACACTGCTGCCGCTGCAGAGCGGGGCATCATCGTCAGCAATATCCCCGGCTACAGTACCGCCTCGGTCGCCCAGATGGTCTTTGCCCTGCTGCTCGAAATGACCCAGCAGGTTGGCCATCACGACCGCCTGGTGCGTGAAGGCCGCTGGACAGCCTGTGAGGATTTCAGCCTGTGCGACCGTCCGCTGATGGAACTGGCCGGCAAAACGTTCGGTATTGTCGGCTGCGGACAGATCGGTCGCCAGGTCGCGCAGATCGCCAAAGCGTTCGGCATGCAGGCACTGATCAGTACCGCCACTCCTGACAAGCATCGCGACTGGGCGCAGCAACACCAGGTCAAACTGGTTGAACGACAGACCCTGTTCAGCCGCAGCGATGTCGTTTCGCTGCACTGTCCGCTGACACCAGACACGGAAAAGCTGATCGACGCCGTCCGGCTGGAGACGATGAAGCCGGGAGCTATCCTGATCAATACCGGCCGCGGTCAGCTGATCGACGAAGCTGCCGTCGCAACCGCGCTGGCCAGTGGTCAGCTGGGAGGCTTCGGCGCCGATGTCCTCTCCGCCGAGCCGCCGGCCGCAGATAACCCGCTGCTCGGCGCACCGAACAGCTTCATCACCCCGCATATCGCCTGGGCGAGCAGGGAGGCGCGCAAGCGCCAGTACGCCATGACCATGGAGAATATCCGCGCTTTCATCGCCGGTTCGCCGCAGAACCAGGTGAACTGACAGTTCAGGTTGCGGGGAATCGGGCTGAAAACTGATTCCCCGTATACGCCTCAAAACCGCTTATCCTCAATTACGACCTGTTACCTCAAGTATACGACCACTCACCCCGAAATGACTTTTTTTCAAAACCAACCTGTCCTAATCTGCTTATCAACAAAGCGACAGGACGTCTCCTGCCTGCATAACTTTTTCGTAGAACGAAGGAGAAAAACAATGGGTGAAGCAGCAAAATCTTACTGGCTGGACAGGTTTATTGAAAATTCGTTGAAAAAAGGCGTTGACGAAGAGGTGCTCTATTTCACCGCGCTGCCCTACGGCGAGACCGACGACGACTGGAAGTACGGCTCCGATTGATCAACCTGCCTTGATATAGAATTACATCTACCATATGGCCCGACAGCCTTAATGTCGGGCCATTGTTGTTTCCGGCCCAGCAAAACCTCCTCGCGTTAAAAGCGTGAAAAGTTCTTCCTGTCCATCCTGGCCATCCCTGTTAAACTGGTTTTGATTTGCAGACGATCGACAATCTCTAGAGAGAGGGGATGGCTGCAATCGCACAAAACAAGGTCTTGTTAGCCGCCCCCGCCAACTGTTATAACGAGCTGATTTTATTCAACTGGAGAGACATAAAAAGGCTAACGGACACAGCCACTCCCTGGTCAAAAGCTTGAATACAAATGTCTCCGGCTGTATTCCTTAGTGATCCTGTCAACTGATACGGGAGAAAAAATGAAACGGGTAGTGACTCTTGCTCTCTTACTGATCCTCGTTTTCGCCGCCCAGACCGGCCTGGCGACTGAAGAGATGGCGATGGCGTCCGGGCAGGACTGCGGCTACTGCCACTTGTCGGAGTCAGGTGGTGGTGAACTGACCGCCGCCGGGGCCGCCTACCTGCTCGACGCGACAGCCAGCGGGGAGAGACAAACCCTCTCCGGCGCAAGCAAGGTCTTCCGCTTCATCATCGGCTACCTGCACATCATCTTTGCCGTGCTCTGGTTCGGCACCATCCTCTACGTGCATATCGTGCTGAAACCGGCCTACGCCGAGAAGGGCCTGCCGCGCGGTGAAAAGTCCGTCGGCATCCTCTCCTTCTGGATGATGGGCATCACCGGTCTGATCCTCACCCATTACCGCGTCGGCTCCCTCGACATCCTCTGGGACACCCGTTTCGGCGTGCTGCTGAGCATCAAGGTCGCGCTCTATCTGACCATGCTGATCTCGGCCATCCTGGTCATCAAGGTGATCGGCCCGCGGCTGGCGCGGCGTGACTGCGCGGAGCATGTCCCCGGCCGGCCGTTCAACGAAAAGACCCTGCAGAACTTTAAAGGCCGAGACGGCGGCCAGCGTTATTTTGCCTACCAGGGGAAAGTCTATGATGCCGGCTGCAGCAAGATGTGGCCGGATGGCGTGCACATGAAGCGCCACAGCGCCGGCAGGGACCTGACCGATGAGCTGCCGCTGGCCCCGCACGATGATTCCGTCATGTCGCGCCTGCCGGTGGTCGGGGAATATGTTGAAAGTGGCGAAGGAGCCAAGGACCCCAGCACCAAGGCGTTCTACTTTGTCGCGTATATGAACCTGGTGATCGTATTCCTGATTCTGTTCATTCTTGCCTTGTGGCGGTGGGGGTAGCGGGCCCCTGGATTGTTGGTAGATGAATTATTTTCCCGAATCTACATTGTAATAACATGTAATTATTATATTTTTAAATAAATCAAAATCCATATCAGAGGCAATTGACTACAGCTTTCCGTGGCAAGAGAACGCTGCGCCGCAGCCAATTATCATGAAAGTTGACAAGGTATTTTATCCTCAGAGGAGAAACCGCCCATGAACTTCAAATTGTCGATCATCATTCTCCTGGCTGGTATTGCGGTCATTTTTATCGTGCAGAACGCCGCCGTCACCCAGGTCCAGTTCCTTGTCTGGTCTGCGCAGGTGTCGCTGGCCCTGCTGATATTTCTACTGCTGGCCGTCGGTTTCATTGCCGGCTGGTTTCTCCACAGCTTCGTTAGATACCGGCAGGTCAAGGCGAGAAAAACCCTGACGACACCTGCTGAAGGCAGCAAAGAGCAGGGGGCTAAATAACCGGCTGAAAACCAAGGGCGACCCATGAAGAATCTGACTATCAGAGACGCGGGTGCTGAAGATGCCCGGCTGATTCTGGACTTCATTACCGAGCTGGCGATCTACGAAAAAGCGGAGCAGAAGGTCGTAGCCGGTGAAGACGAGATCCGCACGTCACTGTTCGGCGAAGGGGCCAGCGCCAGGGCACTGATCTGCCTGCAGGACGACAAGCCGATCGGCTACGCGGTCTACTTTTTCAACTACTCGACCTGGCTCGGCAGAAACGGGCTTTATCTGGAAGATCTGTACATCACCCCCGAGTGCCGGGGGTGCGGAGCAGGCAAATTTGTGCTGCGACATCTGGCCCAGATCGCTATCGTCAACGGCTGCGGCCGCTTCGAGTGGAGCGTGCTCGACTGGAATGAACCTGCGATCAAATTCTACCAATCGATCGGCGCCGAACCCCAGGACGAGTGGGTGATTTACCGCCTGGCCGATGACAAGCTGCTCGATTTCGCCAACAGCGAATCAAAGGAAACCGATGGCTGAACTCAACCAATTCAGACTCTTCGACAGCCACTTTCACATCATCGACCGGCGCTTCCCGCTGGTCCCGAACCAGGGCTACCTGCCCGACAATTTCACCGCAACGGATTATCGTAAACGGACCGAAGCTTACGATCTCGCCGGTGGTGCGATCGTCTCCGGCTCCTTCCAGGCCTTTGACCAGAGCTACCTGCTCGCCGCGCTGAAAGAGCTTGGTCCTGCCTTCGTCGGAGTCACACAGCTGCCGGCGACGGTGACCGATGACGAGCTGGTCCGCCTGGATGATGCCGGGGTGAGGGCGGTGCGTTTCAACCTCAAGCGGGGCGGCTCCGAAGCTGCCGAACACCTGGAACGCTTCGCCCGGCGGGTGCATGAGGTGGTCGGCTGGCATACCGAACTATATATCGACGCGCTTGACCTGGCGGATCTTCACCATATCCTGGTCCGCCTCCCCACGGTGAGCATCGACCACCTCGGGCTGTCCGGAGCGGGGCTTCCCGAGCTGTTTCGCCTGGTCGAAAAGGGAGTGAAGGTCAAGGCGACCGGGTTCGGCCGGGTCGATTTCGCGGTCAGCATGGCAATCCGACAGATTATCTCCATCAATCCGGAGGCGCTGATGTTCGGTACCGACCTGCCGTCGACCCGGGCACCCAGGCCCTTTTCCGACGAGGATCTTTTTGCGGTAGTTGACGCATTGGGTGAAACCATGGCAAGGCAGGTCTTCTATGACAATGCCGTTCGTTTCTATCGGCCGCAAAGAAAGAGCTGACCCGCCTGCTGAGCTGAAGAAACTTTTGTGATCGGACCATTATGAAAAGAACGCTCTGCGCTATATCCCTTATAGTCACCTTCCTTTGCTCCTGCCTTTCTACGTCGACCGCCCCCCCTGCCAACGCCCCTTTTACCCAGCTGCAATCCATACGTGAGCTGACCGGTGTTTACCGCAACCTGGGGGAATCCACCGAAAACCTTGCACCCGTCTACCTGTCACAGCTGATCTGGCCCACTGACGAAACGTTGCGCCACCCGGATATTCAAAAAGTTGCTGTCGCGGAACTGGAGACAGGGATCCTCGAGGTCAAGGCGATGGGTGATAATAAGGTCGTAAAAGTCGGTAATTTCGTCCAGAATAAAGACTTTGAACTCGAGGCCGGCAAAATTATCCTGGCCCGCGAGGCCGGCGTTGCCGGCTTCAAGGTCGGAGAGCCGCTGGTCGGCCCCTATCATGGCCGGACTGAACTCGGCATCGATACCGGCGGACAGGGCAAATACCGCCGTCATTTCTCTGTTGCCGGGCTGGTCTACCTGATCGTCCCGATTGCGGCCTCCGGTTCTTATGACGTCCGCTTTGTTAAACTCTCGGGCAGAGAAGATTGAGCAGGTTTTCATGCCGGAAAAACAGAAACGTCCATCTGGAGAAAAACCATGAACTGGCTGGATGACGAACGCCGAAACAAGCTTCCCGAACGGGCAGCCTGGCGGTTCAAACTTCACGAGGTCATCTTCGAGGCCGACACCCCGCTGGGCAAAGCCTTCGATGTGCTGCTGATCCTCAGCATCCTGGCCAGCGTGGTGGCGGTGATGCTCGACAGTATCTATACCGTACAGGTGCACCACGGCACGCTACTCTACGGAATCGAATGGTTTTTCACCCTGCTGTTCAGTTTAGAATACCTGCTCCGTTTAGTCTGCGTCGGCCGACCGTTCAAGTACGCCACCAGCTTCTTCGGCATCGTCGATCTGCTCGCAATTATTCCGACTTACCTCAGCCTGTTTCTGGCTGGCAGCCAGTACCTGCTGGTGATCCGGATTCTGCGCATCCTGCGCATCTTCCGGATTTTAAAACTGGCCACCTACCTCGGCGAGGCACGCCTGCTGATGCAGGCCATGCGGGCCAGCGGGCGCAAAATCGTGGTCTTCCTCTACACGGTACTGACCCTGGTGGTGATTTTCGGCTCATTGATGTACGTTATTGAGGGGCCTGAGCATGGCTTCAACAGCATACCGCACAGTATCTACTGGGCGATTGTCACCCTGACCACGGTCGGTTACGGCGACATCTCGCCACAAACCCCGGTCGGCCAAGCGATGGCATCGGTGGTGATGATCTTCGGCTACGCGATCATCGCCGTACCCACCGGTATCGTGACCGTCGAGATGAGCCATGCCTTCAAGCGCAAGGTATCGACCCAATCCTGTCCCGAATGTGCTGCGGAGGGTCATGACGTCGATGCGACGCACTGCAAGTTCTGCGGCGGGAGGTTGTGATGATTCGGTTAATGCTTCTGGTTTTGGTGTCGGGTTGCCTGCTGCTAACGGCCTGCGGCGGAGGCAAAAAGGATAACCCGGTCTCGTTGATCAATCCGGATGCCATTTATGTGACAAGCCGAAGTGTCACATTTGTTACTGGGATTGACCCAGCAAGCATCGCTCAACTCGATCCGGTCACCTTTTACGAATCGGTCGACGACTCGAAGGCAGAATTCTACCTGATCAGCTCTCAACAGGAACTGGTCGAACTCAACCAGCTTTTGAGTTTCAACGAGCAGCTGGCATTTGCCGATCTGGAGCAATCGACCTATCTTCTGCTAAGAGCCCCGGCATGCCCGGGCTGGGAAGAACTTGCCAGCCTTGATGTGAACCCCGAGGCAGAAAACGGATTCATCCTCAAGGTCCACCATTTTACCCTTCCCGACGCGGCCTGCGCTGCCGTCGTGGAAGAGATTTATTCATTGTTCAAGGCGCAAAAGCCCTAATCACTAAAGAGAATCAGGAGAATTCCGTGCTTGTCACTATCGAATACTGCAATCAATGAAACTATCGTGATAGAGCTGCCGGTCTGGCGGCAAGAATCGAATCGAATCTTTCTGCCGAAACCCAACTGATCTCATCAAGCGGTGGGGCTTATGAGGTTGTGGTGGATGGCAAATTGGTTTATTCCAAGCTGGAAACCGGGGAGTTCCCCGATGAAGAACGGCTTTTGGAAACAATCCGCTCCGGCGCATAGTCGAGGGCGAGGCAGGATCACTCTCGCTGGGGGACGGAGCAGATTTTTTTCTGCCGATAAGTGGCGGAAAGAAAAGGGATTATCGCCGGGACGTTGAGCGTGCAGGCCGCCGGTCCGCTTAAACCCCATGGCACCTCTGGCCCGGTCCGACCGCACAAAAGGCTCATCCCGGACGCCGGGATGAGCCTTTTAATCTGCAGATAAAACGTGACCTAATAAGATTTACGGAAAACCGTCTTATGACATTGCGGACAGGGGGGGATGCGTACTGTCGCCTTGAAGTGCATCTCCTTTCCGCAGTCCTTGCAGGTCAGGGTCCCCGGGCTGGTCACCTCGCCGGTTTTATATTCAAGCACCTGCTCCGATTTCCCAGCCAGTTCGGTCAGGACGTCAGCCGCTGTGGTCAGAAACTTTGCCAGGCCGCTCTGCATCCCGGCGACGATGCGGTGCGGCTCTGTGGCTCCCTTCACCGACTCGCCCGCCTTCTGCGCCCGGTTGCTGAACTCGGCCAGGTCGCGGCGCAGGTATTCCCCGACTTTTTCAGCTTTTTCGCGGGTATAGTCACCGCTGGAAGAAATTTCTTCACTGGCCTTTTTCAGAGCCTCATCCAGGGTTTTGCGCCCTTCCTGGACTAGTTCGGCGGCCCGCTCGGAAATCCGCTGATATAAACCGACATCTTCATGCTCTTCGGGATTCTGCTTTTCGTCGCTCATGGGGTTCTCCTTTAACCGGTAAGTCGTAACGCGTTGTCAACAGTTTACCAAGTCCGGGGCCGGTATCAATCGGCCCAAGGGGGGGAAGTTCATTTTTTCTCTGTAACAAAGCACAATCCCGGGTGGATTTACCCTAAGTAAAAACGAAATCTTCTTGCCACGTCCTTGTCACGGCGCAAATTGCTGGTAAATAGAAAGGAGGCCCTAAACAAGTAATTTTGCCCAGCGGAGGAGTGGTGCATGTCTGAAATTTTCGGCTTCGATGCTTTTTCACCGAAAGAGATCGCCCTGCGCGTCGAAACCATCGGGGTTGCCAAAGCGCGCCTGCCTTTTCTTTCAATGCTGATGCTCGGCGTTCTCGCTGGGGCATTTATCGGCCTGGGAGCGCTTTATTTCCTGCTGGTCGTTGCCGACCCGACCCTGGGCTTCGCGACCGGTCGCGTTCTTGGCGGGGTCGTTTTTTCGCTGGGGCTGATCCTGGTCGTCGTTGCCGGGGCGGAACTTTTTACCGGAAATAACCTGCTGGTGATGGCTTGGGCGGACCGGCAAATCACCACCGCCGAACTGCTGCGCAACTGGGTCATTATCTGCGGGGCCAATTTTCTGGGCGCGGTGGGTCTGGCGACTCTGGTATTTCTTTCAGGGCACCCGGAGATGAATGGCGGGATGGTTGCTGAACAGTGTCTGAAAATCGCCGCCGCAAAATGCCAACTCCCCTTCTGGACCGCCTTCTTCCGGGGAGTGCTGTGCAATACCCTGGTCTGTATTGCGGTGTGGATGGCGTTGGCCGGGCGGAGCGTCGTCGACAAGGCGGTGGCGATTGTCTTCCCGATCTCGGCCTTCGTTGCCGCAGGCTTCGAGCATAGTGTCGCCAACATGTATTTCATTCCTCTGGGCATGATGCTGAAGAGCGCCGGGTTCGGGGGCGAAGGGCTGGCCGCCATCGGCTGGACCGGCTTTCTCGGCAACCTGGTCCCGGTCATCCTGGGCAATGTGGTCGGTGGAGGTGTTTTCGTCGGATTGATCTATCACGTCATCTATCGCCGCAAGGGAGCATAGCCAGTTGCTGGACATTGCTTGTGAGAGTTCGTATCCTTCGCTCAGTTCGCTAACGAGCCACTTGAAACCTTCGAGGGAGTGACATGATCGACAAAGCCCATCTCATATATTTTTCACCGACCCGGACCACACAACAGATTGTTGAGCAGATCGCCGTCGGACTTGGGGTTCAGCAGATTGAGCAGCATGACTTGACCCTGGCCGAAAACGGAATAGACCTGCAGGTTGATGACGGAATTGCGATTATCGGCGTCCCGGTCTATGCTGGCCGCGTCCCCGAGGTCTGCCTGACGCGAATGCAGAGCCTGGCTTCGTCAGGAGCTCCCGCGGTGCTGGTTGCCCTGTACGGGAACCGGGAGTTCGAGGACGCGTTGGTCGAACTGAATGACGTTGTTTACGCCAAAGGGTTCCTGGTCGCAGCCGCCGGGGCATTTATTGGTGAACATTCCTACTCAACACCGGAGCAGCCCATTGCAGCCGGGCGCCCCGATGCAATGGACCTTGACAGGGCAAAAGCATTTGGTCAGGCGATCGCGGCAAAACTGCACGCCGGCGGGCCGCTAACCGCGCCGACTATTCCCGGAAACATTCCCTACAAGGACAGGGTTCCTCTGGGTGGCGTCGCTCCGGAGACTGACAAGGATCTCTGTACCCTCTGCGGAACCTGCGCCAAGGTCTGTCCGACCTTGGTTGTCGAGGTTGATGAAGAAGTTGTCACTGCAGCGGAAAGCTGCGTGATGTGCTGCGCCTGTGTCAAGGAGTGTCCCGAGCAGGCGCGAACCATGAATCATCCCAGAGTTCAGGAGAGACGTGCGCTGCTGATCCAAAACTGCAGTCGTCGCAAGGAGCCTGAGACCTTTCTCGAATAGCCTGTCATTAGTCTGCCACAGAAAAAGGAGCCTCATCGTGAGGCTCCTTTATGATATTTTCTGTACAGTGTCTGTCGGGGGGCCCGGGGGGAGCGAACCCTGTCATACCCAATGCTCCTGACCCTACCCCCGTTGTCCTCTAAAGAAGTTGATTAAGCAGGTTAGGCACGTTCGCTGTACTCACCGATTCCCAGTTCTTGCTCGTCGAGTCTCGGAACACCGTGATAGGCCTGCTCACCATATTCACCGATGCCTAGCTCCCGGTCATCAAGACGCGGGCTGCTGTTATAAGCCTGTTCGCTGTAGTCACCGATGCCCAGCTCTTTGTCATCGAGCCTCGGCACGCCATGGTATGCCTGTTCGCCATAGTCACCGATGCCTAGCTCCCGGTCATCCAGGCGCGGGCTGCTGTTGTAAGCCTGTTCACTGTAGTCACCGATGCCTAGCTCCCGATCATCAAGACGCGGGCTGCTGTTATAAGCTTGTTCACTGTAGTCACCGATGCCCAGTTCCCGGTCATCCAGACGCGGGTTGCCATTATAGGCCTGCTCACCATATTCACCGATGCCTAGTTCCTGATCGTTCAGGTGGGTGGTTCCGGCAACAACGAGAATAGCGGCTGCAAAAATACTGGCGATTGCGATGGTCTTTTGAGTGCGTTTCATGATGGTTTCCTTTCTATTATGAATTGTTTGTGTTTTTTTGGGTTTTCCGTTTCGCCTTGTTGAGTCAAACAGTAATATATTCCCATCAGACTTTAAACTATGTTATTTTGCATTTCATCTATTCCTCTCAGGAATAAACAAGGGGAGACAATTATGGACCAGCTAGGCGCAATGAAAATCTTTACCCGGGTCGTGGAGACCGGCAGTTTCTCGGCTGTCGCCCGGGAAATGCATACCGGCCAGCCAGCAATCAGTAAACAGGTTGCCGCACTGGAGGACCGCTTGGGAGTTCGTCTGCTCAACCGCACCAGCCGAAAGCTGACCCTGACCGAAGCCGGTGCTAACTACCATGAGCACTGCCAGTCAATTCTGAGCGAGATCTCTGACGCGGAAGAGATGATCCAGTCGCTGGCGACCACACCGCGCGGCAGACTGAGGGTCAACGTGTCGGTCGCCTTCGGGCGGCTGCACATTGCCCCGTATCTTCCCGGGTTCCTTGAGCGCTATCCGCATATCACCCTTGATATCTCCATGAACGACCGCTTTGTTGACCTGATTGCCGAACGGGTCGACCTGGCGATCCGCATCGGTCCGCTGGCCGATTCCTCCCTGGTGGCCCGCAATCTCGGCCACAGCCCATTGGTGGTCGTCGGCGCTCCAAGCTATTTCGCGAAGCATGGTTACCCCGGCCACCCTGAAGAACTGAAGCGGCACAACTGTCTGATCTATACCTTTTTGCTGACCGGCAATATCTGGCATTTTCGTGATGGGGATAAAGAATTAGCGGTCCAGGTGAAAGGAAACTGCCAGTCCGACAATACCGACGGAATTCGCGATGTGATTACGGCCGGAACCGGGCTGGCGATGGTGCCATACTGGATGGTTCAAGCAGAGCTCAATAACGGGCTGCTGGAAAGGGTTCTGGACGGGTACATGCCCTGGTCTTCGCCGATCAGCGCTGTCTATCCCATGAGCAAATTCGTTCCGCTGAAAGTCCGTTGCTTCATCGATTACCTGAAGGAGCAGTTTGACAAAAATGCCCTCTTCAAACGGGCGAAATGATATGCTCAAAAAAGAGCGTTGTTTCACTTCAGTGAGGATGCGTTGAAATGATCATTTTCCGTCTTTACGTCATCACCCTGCCCCAGACCCTGCTTCTGCTTCTGCTGGCAGCCCAGTTTGATCTGATGGGTGGCTGGAATCACTCGGAGGCCGGGTTTCACGCCCTGATCCTGCTGTTTCTGACTGCTCCGATTTTCACCCTGGTCCTGCTCGTGCTGGAATTGGTCAGGTACCGCAAGCAATACCGGCAACAACCGGACCAGGTCACTTTTCTGTGGCCGGGGGTGGCCCTTTTTATCTGCCTGGAAACCCTGTCCATCAACCTGTTTATCCTCACCCAGTTCCGCATGTAACGATGCACAAAAGTGGGTTCATACACCGATTTATTATTGCGTATTCTCAGCCGCAGATGAGATAGAATGAAAGATAATCGAGGAGAAGGACTCTTCCATGACCTATGAACAGATTGTCAGCTTTCACGGCCACAGCTGTCCCGGCCTGGCCATCGGCTACCGCATGTCCCGCGCCGCGCTTGAGGCCCTCCAGTCGCTGCGTGCAGAGGATGAGGAGCTGGTGGCGATTACTGAGAACGATGCCTGCGGTGTCGATGCCCTGCAGTGCCTGACCGGTTGCACCTTCGGCAAGGGGAACCTGCTCTTTCGTGACTACGGCAAGCAGGCCTACATCCTCTATTCCCGCGCCAGCCGGAGCGGGGTGAGAGTCGTTTACCACGGCAACGGAGTCCCCCGGGAGCTGCGCAGTGACCGCCCGGCCCGGATCAAGAAAATTCTGTCGGCCGAAGAGTGCGACCTGGTGAGCGTCACCCGGGTGACTATTCCCGAACCGGAACCGGCTCGCATCATGGAATCGCAACCTTGCGCCAGCTGCGGTGAACGGGTGATGTCATCGCGGCTGCAGGAGCGTGCCGGCAAATTGCTCTGCATCCCCTGCCGGGAGCAACACTGATGTACGATTACATTATCATCGGAGCAGGAATCGTCGGTCTGAGCACGGCCCGTCAACTGCAGCAGGCCGAGCCGGGCTGTTCGGTGCTGGTCCTGGATAAAGAGGCCGGCCCCGCGCGTCACCAGACAGGCCATAATTCGGGGGTCATCCATGCGGGAGTCTACTATCAGCCGGGAAGCCTGAAGGCACGCTTCTGTCGGGAAGGGAATATCGCCACCCGGGAGTTCTGCGATCTGCACGGCATCCGCTACGATCAATGCGGCAAACTGCTGGTCGCTACCGATGATCTGGAACTACAGCGTATGCAGGGACTGATCGAACGTTGCGCACAGAACGACATCGCCATAGAGGTCCTTGATGCCGCCCAGCTGCATGATCGCGAGCCGAATATTGCCGGGGTGGGCGCCGTTTTTGTACCGTCCACCGGGATCGTCAGCTTTACCGAAGTCTGCGAAAAGATGGCGGAACTGGTTGTCTCCGCAGGCGGGGACGTTCGCTACGGCAACGAAGTTGTCGGGCTTGCCGAAACCGCCCACCAGGTAACGGTCAAAACCACAGGGGGAGTCGATAAAGGACGCTTCCTGGTCGCCTGCGCAGGTCTGATGGCCGACCGGGTCGTTGCCATGCTCGGCATCACTCCGGAGTTCAAAATCATCCCGTTTCGCGGCGACTACTATCAGCTGTCCCCGGAGCACAACAGGATCGTCAATCACCTGATCTACCCGATCCCCGATCCTGAACTGCCGTTTCTCGGCGTTCACCTGACCAGGATGATCGACGGGAGCGTCACGGTCGGTCCCAACGCGGTGTTGGCCTTCAAGCGCGAGGGCTACCGCAGGACCGACTTCAGCGTGCGCGACAGCTGGGAAGCCCTGACTTACCCGGGCCTTATCCGGGTGCTGATGAAAAATTTCAGGGTGAGTCTGGTTGAATTAAAGAACGGGCTGTACAAGAAAGGGTACCTGGAGCTGGTGCGTAAATACTGCCCGGCCCTGAGGCCCGCGGATTTACTGCCCTACCCGGCGGGGGTGCGCGCCCAGGCGGTGACCCGCAGCGGAGAGCTGGTGCACGACTTCCTGTTCGTCAACAGCGGCCGCACCCTCTCGGTCTGTAACGCTCCCTCGCCAGCCGCCACCTCGGCGATCCCGATCGGCAAACATATCGTTGAAAAAGTACAAGAGCTGACAGATCAATTGTAGCGGGAAGGGGGGTTTCCTCAATTGCGACCTAGCTTGTAAGGCCCTTCACAACCGTGCTCAAACAATCGATCACTGTTCTGCCGGCTTCGGAAAGGGCATAAAATTTCCGCTCATCCTGCCGCACCAGGCTGGCCTCCTTCAGCACCTTGAGATGGAAATTCACCTTGGTGTGATCCTCGATCTCCAGGCTGCGGCAGATATCCATGAACCTGATTTTTCCCTCGCGGTCGATCAACAGCAGGATCTCCCGCCGGATTGAATTGGCCAGGCTGCTGAAAGTATCGTCCATGTCGAGGAGCATCTTGCAGCTCTTGAACTTGGCCTGCTCCAGACACTTTCTCACCGTCATCCGCAACTCGTTGATCTTGAACGGCTTGGTGATATAGTCGTCGGCCCCCTTGCGCATCGCCTCGACGGCATTGTCGATGGTGGAAAAGGCCGTGACCATGATTACCTGGGTAGACGGACTTTCCCGTTTGATCATCGGCAGGACATCCATGCCGCTGATGCCAGGCATCAGCAGGTCGAGCAACACCAGGTCAAAAGAAACGTCCTTGACCTGCTCGAGAGCATCTTCTCCATCTTCGGCCACAGCAATCTCAAAATCACTCTGGGTCAGGATCTCCACGATATTGTCCCGCATATCTTTATCGTCATCGACCACGAGTATCTTAAACATCGTTTTTAGCTCCTATGGGAAAATCGAGCACAACAGTCGTTCCAGCTCCGTCCGGGCTGCTTAATTCAATAGAGCCCCCGTGCATCTCCATGATACCGAAACAGATGGACAGGCCCAGTCCGGTCCCCTTGCCCACGGCCTTGGTGGTGAAAAAGGGGTCGAGCACATTCGGCAGAACATCCGAGGAGATTCCTGGCCCGTCGTCGCTGATGCGAACCAGGACCCGGGCCCCTCTGCGCTCGGAAGCGATGCCAATCCGCCCTCCTTCAGGCATTGCTTCCATGGCATTGAGAATGACGTTGAGAAAAACCTCTTCCAGTTTCCAGGGGATCGCCGAGATAGGTCCTGTAGCCATCAGGCTGAGGTTGATATCATAGGCATTGCGCCGGGAACCGAGCAGCTCGAGGGTGCTTTTCAGAATCTCATCAATCTCTGTCGACTGAAAATCTGTCTCTTTGTTGGTCGAGAAGAATAAAAGTTCCTTGGCAATTTTTGACGCCCGGTCAAGGTTCCTTTCGATCGCAATAAGTCGTTTTTCATAGAGGGGAAACTGATCCGTACTCTGCAGATCGTTTTTCAACAGTTCAGCGTTAATCGACACATTGCCGAGAGGATTGTTGATTTCATGGGCGATCCCGAAGGCCAGCTTACCAAGCGAATGAAGCTTCTCAGATTGGGCAAAGCGGATTAAACGCTCTTCAATCTGCTGCTTGCGCTCGACATCGAAGATGTGCAGGGCATGCATGACAAAATAGAGGATGAACAGGGCAGAGAACCCCCGGTACAATTCTATCGGCCCTCCCAGCAATGGCAGGGCTCCTCCTGAGGGAACCAGACCGGCCAGAACGCTATAACTGGCCAGCGATATCCCGGCTCCGAGGAAATTTAGTGCACCGCGCCGACTGATATGCCGAACCGTCTGCGAATAGAGAATCAGCCCGAGGCCGGCGATCAC
Source organism: Desulfuromonas sp. (assembly GCA_002869695.1). Classification (GTDB taxonomy): domain Bacteria; phylum Desulfobacterota; class Desulfuromonadia; order Desulfuromonadales; family Geopsychrobacteraceae; genus BM509. The sequence continues at coordinate 22,806 of PKUD01000125.1, forward strand.
CCCCCCGGGAAAGCCGATGAAATTGCGAATACTCAGGTCAGCGACCGAAAAAGAAAAACCCGCGCTGCCATGGTAGCGATAAAGCGTCGCAGCGAAAAATAAAAACACCAGCGTCGGCACAGTCAGATAAAGTGTGTTTTTTCTTTCTGGAAAAACGATACCCAGAATACTCACCGCGAAAAGCAACAGAAAGCTGAAGGAGACCAGCACCAGAACCAGCTTGACGAGATTGACCGACTGCAGCAGATCCACTGGAAATGAGACAGAATAAAGAATCAAATACAGCGAGTACCATTCCAGCAGGGCGTGGGTATAGGCAAAAAGCGCAAACAGCCACAGACAACGGGCGATTTTCAGCTGGCTCGCGCGGGTATCCCTGGAGGTAATAGACACGCCCATGGCAAAAAAAGCCATGCCGTAAAACAGGTAAAGAGGAAAGACAAGATATTCTTCGATCATCGTTCCATCATAGGCCAACCGACCCCCACTGAAAAGCACCTTGCGGTCATGTCAATCCACTGACGAGAGACAATTCCATGATGTTAATAAAAAAAGGGACTCCCGAAGGAGTCCCTTTTCGGGTCAAAGCATGACATGATTACTTGTGGAATTTCTTGGCTTTCTTGGCTGCCCAGGCTTTGTCGCGGCTGGCATGGCAGCTGAGGCAGGCATACTCCACGGTTACGAAGCCTTTAGCGAAGGTCGACTTCTTGCCATTCTCTTCGATGGTCTTGAACATGTCCGCATCTTTATCGGTATTGATCTTGAAAAGGTGGGTGCGCACATCACCGGTGTAGCTGGCCACCTTGATCGCCGACTTGCTGGCCTTAGGCATGTGGCACTCAACGCAACGGGTCCCCTGTTTTCCGTGGATATTCTCGGCATAGGTCTTAGCAACATCAGCGTGGCACTTGGCGCAGTTGTCCTTGGCCAGGATCGCCCGCTTATGGGGATCATGACAGGTGATACAGTCGAGTTCCTTGTGGACGCCCGCCTTCAATTCGTTGATCTGCTCATGGTGACGAATAAACCCGCCCTTGGCTGGAGGCTCAGGGCCCATGCCACCACGCTGGTGACATTTACCGCAGGATTCTGCCGAAGACTGGATCGCAATATTCTCCTTGCTCGGCTTGCGGATATGGTCGCCGCCGGCGCCGTGACACTCTTCACAACCGATACCGTCCTCGGACCAGGTGCCGATCATGCCGGGCTTGCCGTCCTGGTTGCCGTCTTTACTGTAGTTGGTCATGTGACAGGGACCGCATTTGTAGGGTTTCTTTTCGCCCTTATGATAGAACGACCAGGACCCGTCCTGAAGATTGTACTGGGTCTTGGCTTCACTGCCGTCCTTGGCCGTAGTGACAATGTAGCCGTCATTGTCGATAAAACGCGCCTTCTTATTGGCGCCGCCGATCACATAAGAAATATCGTCCCAGCTGTAGCCGGGAGGCAGAGGCAGCTTGGAGTAACGGGCCTTCTCCATCTTGCGCAGTTTCCAGGGGTGGCCACTGGCCTGCCAGTCGTTGAATTTCCCCTCATGGCAGCTGAAGCATTGATCCGAACCGACATAATCGGTGGCAGCGGCGGGCAGCGCAAACATGAACAGAGCGACCGCACAAAGAGTCCACAACATTGCCTGTTTCTTCATCTTTGATCTCCTTTTGGTGAGCAATCTGTTACAAAAATTCCGATTGGGACCGGACGAACGTGGCAGTACTTGTCGTCTCTAAACATCTCAGGGGGGGTGCCTTTTCCATGCATTGAGGATGAATATGACTAATACAAAAGATAAGCTCAAGATAAGTCCTGTTGTCATCCCGATCTTATCTGTGAAGAATTTTTCACAAGACCCAGTAATTTAATGTGAAGCCGGCAGGTTAGGACGTTCAGCAAAGTCGCTAAAAAGGTCCCAAAAACTGAAAAAAATATATTTGAGTTGTTTTTGCAGAAAAGGAGGGGCTAAGCCAGCTGCTGGCGCACATACTCGTACATGACGATCGAGGCGGCAATACTGACATTGAGGCTCTGTACACCTCCATACTGGGGGATGCTGATACTGCGGATGGCGGGGTAGTCGGCGGGATCAAAACTGCAGCCGAACTCTTCATGGCCGAGAATGAAGGCTGTCTTTTCCGGCAGGGCACAGCGGCAGAGACATTCCTGGGCCTGCGGATCGAGACGGAAAAGGGTGTAGCCCTCATGCGCGAGTTGTTGGTAACAGGCGGCGAAATCATCGTGAAAATGAGCCGGGACCTTGCGGAACGAGCCCTTGGCGGGCGCCGGATCGAAGGTCCCGATATTGACCAGGTGTACCGCTGCCGCGCCGAACGCCTCGGCACTGCGGAAGATCTTCGGCGGGTTGAAAAACGGCTTCAGTTGGTCGAGCACCAGACAGAACTGGTGCTGTCCGGGGCGGGCCAGCACATTGCGCTGCCGCTCTTTGTCATAACGCTGTTGAACATGGTAATCGCGACGTTTTTTCATGATGACTCCGGAGAAAAAAAGAGGTCAAGATACATTTCGTGAGAGGGGGATTCAAGGCAGAAAACCAAATCTACGGTTGCGGGGGTGAGGCCCCGTACGCCACTTTCCTCTTTTGGTGTGCGCCAAAAGGAGTCAGCAGAAAAACGCACCCGAATTGTTTGTGGCCTGGAAGGAACCTGACTGTTTTATCGTCAGGCGGGGGCATCGGGGTCGTTTTCTTCTGATTCCGATTTCTTTGCCGATACAAAGAATATGAATCCAGTTGGCGGGCTGGAACCTGCCGACCCTGATTGTAAATTAATCCAGCAAAAACAAAAAGGGTCCACCAAACGGCAGACCCTTTTCTTCTGTTGAACTCTCAACGATCAGCTGAAATAACGCTTCAGCAATCCGGCAAAAGCAGAACCGTGGCGCGCCTCGTCTTTGCACATCTCATGTACGGTGTCATGGATGGCATCCAGGTTCAGCTGCTTGGCCTTGGTAGCCAGATCTTTCTTACCGGCGCAGGCACCATGCTCGGCATCTACCCGCATCTGCAGGTTGGTCTTGGTATCAGCCACCAGCACTTCACCCAACAGCTCGGCAAATTTGGCCGCATGCTCAGCCTCTTCCCAGGCGATCCGCTTATAGGCCTCACCGATCTCCGGATAGCCCTCGCGCTCAGCCTGACGGCTCATGGCCAGATACATACCGACCTCGGTGCACTCGCCGGTAAAGTTCATCCGCAGACCTTCGATAATCTCCGGATCGACATCTTTGGCAACACCGATGCGGTGTTCATCAGCCCACTGCAGGGCAGCAGAGGCATCCTGCTCGATAAACTTCGACGCCGGGGCTTTGCACTGGGGGCATGCTTCCGGGGGGCAATCGCCTTCATGGACATAACCGCAGATGGTACAAACGAATTTTTTCATGGTGTGACTCCCTCAACAAGGCAACAAGAAATTGGCAGATAAGTGACAAAAACGGTCACGATTATACACTGCGAGACTCTCATGTCAATCCTCCTTTTCAGTTTAGATGATTGTCTGTAGCCGACTGAAGGCGTAGGATAGGGCTTCCACTGCTTGCGGAGAGGTCATGTTCAAGGTCGGTGTCATCTATCTGGTCATCATCAGCGTTAGCTACCTGATCCTGCTCCGGATAGACCGGGGGAAAACGCTCCTGTCCCTCCAGGTCGCCGGCCGCTCGCTGCGCAAACTGATCCCCCTGCTGATCGCCGTCTTCGGCTTGGTCGGCCTGTTCCAGGTGTTTCTCTCACCGGACCAGGTCGAACAGGCGCTCGGGGCCGGCAACGGCTGGATGTCTCTTTTCCTCGGCGGAGCGCTGGGAGCGGTCGCCATCGGGCCGCCACTTGCCGCCTACCCGCTGGCCGGCTCAATGCTCGATGCCGGAGCCTGGCCTCCTGCGGTCGCTGCTTTCGTGATCACCTGGATTTCCATCGGAGTCATCACCCTGCCGTTTGAGGCGTCGGTCTTCAGCATCCGCTATGCGCTGCTGCGCAACGGTATCGGCTTTATCAGCGCCCTGCTGGTCGGACTGCTGCTGGGAGCGCTACTATGAATCCGCAAGAGAAACCCGGCATCTGGTTGGTGATCCGTTCCCAGTGGCTGCTGCTGACAGTGACCGGCCTCTACTGCTGGGCCTTCAGCCTTGACCAGGGGAAAGCCCTGCTGGCACTGCAGATCAGTGCCGAAACACTGGCCTCGGTGCTGCTGCTGATCGCCGCAGTCTTCGGCCTGGTCGGGCTGCTGCAGGTCTGGATCAGCCGTGACCTCATCGTCCGCCTGCTGGGACGTGAAGGCGGGGTGAGGGGACTTTTGCTCGCCGCTCTGTGCGGCACCCTGCTGATCGGTCCCGCCTATATCATCTTCCCCCTGCTGATGAGTATCCACAAGCAGGGGGCACGCTGGGCGGTGGTCACCATCGTCCTGTCTGCCTACGCGGTCAAGCTGCAGATGATCCCTATCGAGATTGAATTTCTCGGCTGGCCGTTCGCCCTCGGCCGTTCGCTGCTCACCGTGGCGCTGGCGATCCCCACCGGGCTGCTGGTTGAAGCTCTGATGGAACGGAGCAAGCTCTGATTTCCTCGGCGGCGCACCAGCGAAGAGGGCAGATTCTGACTTAACGCATGTCGCCGGAAAAGCAGAGGACGCAAAACGATACCCCACAAAATTTTTCACCCCAGGGGGACTGAGGACAGAGAAAAGACAGACAATTTGGTCCTTACTTTATTTTCCCTCTATGACCCTGTGTCCCAACGGTAAAGATCGGGGGTCTTTCCCCACTTCTTATGAGGATAGAACCCAAAGGAAAAAAGAACTCGCCCTTGCTTTTGCCGTCAACCCATAGCAAACTGCGCCAATGATTCCGATCCAGCACACCCTCCAGACCGGCTACATGGTCGGACCTGTCCACTGCTACAGCGCCATTCTGAACGGTGAACTGGTGTTATTCGACAGCGGTCCACCGACCGAAGCGGCAAAAGAGTATTTTCGTAGCGCGCTTGACCTGCCACGCCTCAGGCATGTCATCATGACCCACTGTCACATCGACCACTACGGACTGGCACACTGGCTTGAGCAGGAGTCCGATGCGACGATCTACCTGCCCTACCGTGACAGCCTGAAAGTAGAGAGACATGACGAGCGTCTGGAAAAGCAGAGTACCCTGCTGCTCGACATCGGTTACGGCCAGGACTTTGCCGACTCCTTCATGCTCTCCATGAACGACGGAACCACCTTCCCGGAGTTCCCGCAACACTACCGGATCGTTGAGGATGAACTGCCGGAAAATTTGGGCCTGGAGACCCTCAGCTGTGCTGGCCACTCCCAAAGTGATCTGGTTTACGCCACTGCAGACTGGGCGGTCACCGGTGACGTGCTGTTGCGCGGCGTCTTCCAGTCACCGCTGTTGGATGTCGACCTGGAAACCGGCAAGCGTTTTCGCAATTACGATGCCTATTGCGCAACTATCGGCAAGCTGGCCAAGCTGCGTGGTCGCCGGATACTGCCGGGCCATCGTAAGGATGTCGACAGCGTCGATGCACCAATCCTTTTCTATCTCGACAAGATGCTCACCAGGGCCGCCGCGTTGATACCCTATCGTGACAGCGGCAATGTTGCCGAAATCGTGCGCCAACTATTCGGCGAGCGGCTGGAGAAGGCTTTTCACATTTACCTCAAGGCCTCGGAGATCGTCTTTCTGCTCGACTTTCTTGAGGCTCCGGAACAGCTGCGTAGCGTTTTGGAACAAATCGACCTGTTCGAAACCGTTGCCGACAAATATCGCGAGGCAACTGATCCGTAACCCGGAGATGACCATGAACGGTTTCACCTACCTGCCCAAACTGATCGAAAATGCCCGTAAATCAGACCGCTGGCTGATGGTTCTCAACCGTCTGATGCGTCTGTTGATCCCCTTCAACAGCCCTCACGGCGTCAAGATACTGGAGATGGGGTTCAACCGGGTCCGCACGACCGCCCCCTATCAGCGCAAGAACTACAACCACGTTCGGGGCATGCATGCCTGCGCCATCGCCACCATCGGCGAGTTCTCCGCCGGACTGATGTTACTCTCCCGCCTCGATCCCACCCGCTATCGGCTGATCATGGCGAGCATGGAAGTCGATTACCTGTTTCAGGCCAAGCAGGACATCATCGCCGAAACCGAACTGGACGAACTGTCTCTGCAGTGCGAGATTCTCGATCCTTTGGAAGAAAAATCAACCATTTACAAAACCCTCCATACGCTGGTCACCAACAGCGATGGCAGGAAGATCGCCAAAGTAAAAACCAAATGGCAGGTCAAGGACTGGGACAAGGTGCGCACCAGAACCTGATCAC
>PKUD01000219.1 GCA_002869695.1 Desulfuromonas sp.
ATTGAAGATTCGGCCGAACTGCAGTTGCAGCAGGAACATGTTGTCCGCCTGGAAACCAGGCCTCCGAGTATTGAAGGAACAGGGCTTGTGACTCAGCGTGACCTGGTCCGTAACAGTTTGCGAATGCGGCCTGACCGCATCCTGATTGGTGAAGTGCGGGGCGATGAAGCTTTCGATATGCTGCAGGCGATGAACACCGGGCATGATGGGTCATTGACCACCATCCATGCGAACACCCCCCGTGACTCGCTGACCCGGCTTGAGTCGATGTTGCTGATGGCCGGAGCCAACCTTCCGGAGAAGGCGATGCGATTCATGATTTCATCCGCTCTGGACATGATAGTTCAGGCGACCCGCCTCGCTGACGGAACGAGAAAAATTATTTCGGTCAGTGAAGTGGTCGGGATGGAGGGGGACATCATTACCCTTCAGGAGATTTTCAATTTTGAACGTCAGGGTATTGACAAGAATGGCAAAGTTCTCGGGCAGTTTCGTCCCACCGGTATCCGACCGAAATTCGCCGAAAAGCTGGAACTGGCCGGAATCCCGCTCAGTGAGGATTTATTTGCATAGGTGGTAAAATGCTCTTTGTGAAGGAAAACTGATATGGATTTGTTGACGATACTTATTTTGGGCGCAGTTTTTCTATTTGTTGTGTCAATAGTCCAACTCTTTTACCTGACCTGGGCTTCTAGCAAACTGGTCGAGAAGCGCAAGTTGAAGAAGCGGCTTCTCTCTATCTCTGCTGGAGGCAAACATGGTAAGGAGAAGTTGACTCTTTACCGGAAAAAAGTTTTTGGCAACGCTGGACCTTTAGAAGGGTTCTTCCTTTCCATACCACGAATTGCCAGGCTGGACCGTTTGCTGTTGCGCTCCGGGGTGCCGATCAACGCATCCAGCTTTGTCCTGCTGAGTCTGGCTCTGAGTGCTCTCGGGGCAGGAGTCGGTCTTCATTTCTGGTCTGGTTCTGTCGCTTTTCTTACCGGTCTTATTGGCTTGGCTGTGCCGATCCTCTGGCTTCGTATTGCTGAGCAGAAAGTTTTCAATAAATTTCAGGAGCAGTTGCCAGAGGCCCTTGATTTACTGGCACGTGCACTGCGTTCCGGGCATGCTCTTTCTGCCGGCCTGGAAATGATCGCGAAGGAAATGACCGCTCCCATAGCAGATGAGTTTGCAGCCGTGGTTGATGAAACCAACCTCGGTTTGACACTCAAGGAAGCCTTGGAAAATCTTTGTGAGCGGGTCCCTAGCCAGGATCTGCGGTTTTTCACGATTGCCATCATGGTACAGAAGGAAACCGGCGGTAATATTGCCGAGATCCTGGACAATATCAGTCACTTGATCCGTGAGCGGGTTCAGTTTAAAAGGCAGGTCGAGGCTTTAACCGCAGAAGGGAAAGTGTCGGCGGTTGTTCTGCTGGCGTTGCCCCTCGTGATGTTTGCCTATGTTTTCACCGTTAACTACGATTATGTTTCGTTGCTCTGGCTGGAAGAAAAGGGCCGTTATCTGCTTGCAGGCGGCATCATTGCGCAGATCGTGGGAGCGCTCATCATACGCAAAATTATCGATGTGGAAATGTGAGGGTATGATATGAACAATCTTTTCACGATCATAGAAAACAATTTAGGAAGCCCCGAAGTCCTGCTGATTCAAATCCTGGTTTTCTGTTCAGTGGCTTTGACGATCGGTGGAGTGACCTTTCTCCTGCTTCGTCGAAATCCGGCTTCGAAGAGGCTGTCCAAACTGGTTGAGGAAAAGAAACAGGTGACTCCGGAATCTTCCAGATTGATCGAAAAGGAAGACACCGGTTTTATCGCCAAAATTGCCGGATCAAAGAAGAAGACCCTGTCGCCAAGTGAGGCCGAGGGGCGCAGAAAGATGCGCATCCAACTTCTTCAGGCCGGTTTTACGTCGAAAAAGAGTTATCGTAACTATCTTGCTATAAGGATTGTGACGACAATTCTGCTTCCTGTACTGTTCCTTGTCCGCAGCATGTTCTTCCGTTTGACCCCGGAAATTCTGGTCATCTGCCTGGTTTTAGCTGCGTTGGGCTATCTGCTGCCGGGGCTTTTTTTGAAGATGTTGATTCAAAGCCGACAGAAGAGAATCTCCAGGGCATTGCCGGATGCTCTGGATCTGATGGTCATCTGTGTCGAGGCCGGGTTGGGCCTGGACATGACCTTCAAGCGGGTTGGTGATGAAATCCGGCCAATAAGCCCTGATCTGAGTAATGAATTTTATATGGTGAATCGCGAGGTCCGGGCCGGGAGGCCGCGGACTGAAAGTTTTAAAAATCTGGGCCTACGTACTGGTGTTGACGAAGTTCAGAATTTGATGGCACTTTTGACCCAGACGAGTCGTTTCGGCACCAGTATGGCCAAGGCGCTCCGTGTCCATGCCAACGCGATGCGGGTCAAACGCCGCCAACTGGCTGAGGAGCGCGCCGGCAAGGCTGCTGTGAAACTGACCCTGCCATTGATCTTCTGCATCTTTCCTGCAATCATGGTTGTCCTTGCTGGGCCCGCGGCACTGAGAATTATGTCTTCGATTATGCCCTCAATGGGGGGCTGATAATGAGTTTAGAGTTGACCTTTCTGGAGATTATCAGTTGATGCCTGTTGTGCGAATATCTTCTTACCTGTTGCTGTATGCTGCCTTCCTCGTCTGTGCTGGTGGATGTGCGCAGAAGACCAGGGCTGTTGCCTTTACCCCGCAGGTAGAGGAACATGCCGCCGAAGCTTCGGATGAAAACAGGCTGGATAATCTGCCGGTGGAGACTCTGGTTGCCCGAGGAGAGCAGTACCGGGCACAGCGGAAGCTCTCTCTGGCGAAACTGCACTATCTTCAGGCGCTGAAGCTTGAGCCGGAATCGGTGCCTATTTATATCTCTCTTGGGACTGTCCTGCTGGAGATGGGACAGGTTTCGCAGGCGAGTACGGCTTTTGCCGATGCCCTGGCTCTCGACCCGGACAGTTTTGCAGCTCTTGCCGGTACGGCAAAGGTCAAACGGTTCGAAGGACAATACCGTGAGGCAGAAAAGCTTTTTCAACAGGCCCTGCTGATAGAGCCGGACAATGTGGCAGCTCTTACCGAGTTGGCGATCTGTTACGATGTCGATGGCCGTTATCAGCAGGCAGAGACCCTTTATCGGCAGGTCATCAAACAGAATCCTGAACTGGCTTCCGGGTTCAATAACCTGGGTTTTAACCTGTTGCTGCAAGGTGATTATACGCAGGCAATTGAAGCATTTCAGGGGGCCTTGGCGCGTACCCCGGAAAATGTTCGAGCGCGGAATAACCTTGCTGCCGCCCATATCCTGGCAGGTGATGAGGTGAAAGGGCTGTCCATGTTTAAGGATACAATGGGGCAGGCGAAGGCCTATAACAATGTGGGTTTTATCTATCTGGTTCAGAAGCATTGGGACAAGGCTGAGAAGGCGTTCTCCAAAGCGCTGGAACTGAGTCCGGATTACTATGTCAAGGCGGGAAAGAATCTTGATTATCTGAAAACTCTGATTGCGGATCAGCAGGAGCAGAACAGTGAAAATAATCCGGCTAAGCCAGAGGGACAGTAATTCAGGATCAATGATCTTTATTCGAGGAGGAGTTATGAAATATTTTGCCGGTGTTTTGCTTGTCTTGCTCTGGAGTGGTCTGGCTTTCGCCCAGATGGTTTCAATCAAACCCCATACAGCGGAGCTGCGTGATTCTACAGACCCGTATACCTATAAGGTTGTGCTGATGTTGCCGCGCTACTATCCCCTTTCGGTTGAGGCCGAAGAAGGCCCTTTTTTGAAAGTGAGTGATTTTTTGGGCAGGTCTGGTTGGATCGCCAAAGCAGATGCGACCGAGGCTGAAGTTGTGGTTACAGAAGCGGATGGCCAGAAAAAAGTAAAATCCTTTAAAACGGTCGTGGTTAAATCAAACAGCATCAATATCCGCTCAGGTCCGGGCACCGAGAACAAAATTCTTCTGCGCGCGGACCGAGGGGTGGCTTTCAGGGTTCTGGCGGTGGAAGGCGAGTGGCTGCAAGTGCTCCACGAAAATGGTGGCAAGGGCTGGCTGCATGGCGGTCTGGTCTGGGGTGGTTAGAAAGGCTTTTTTTGCTAGCCAGTCCTCTTTATATGTGTGCTTTGTCCGTTTAGCTGGAGTGCCCTATTGCAATCGCCAACTCAGGCCGAACAGCTTTCGAAGAATATTCTCCGCCGGTGGCGTCAGGACGGGGGATTCGCCGATGTCGTTGGTGGCGGATACCGCCCAGACGCTACGGCATGGGCAGTTATTGCTCTGTCGGCCGCTCAAGTTGCCGATGAAAAGGTCTTTTCTTCGCGAAACCATCTTGCCACTAGTCAGGGGGAAGATGGTCGCGTCAGTCTGAACTCAGTTCATCCGCAGGCGCATTGGCCAACTTCCCTGGCTTCTCTCGCATGGGCGCAATCCCCCTCTCATCTCACTCATTATCAGCAAGCTTTAGAATTTCTGCTCAATACTTTCGGGGCTCATTGGGAGATAAGTCCAGATTCTCCTGTTGCGCACGATACCTCCATTCGCGGATGGTCATGGATTTCTGGTACGCATTCTTGGGTTGAGCCGACAGCTTTATCGGTGATTGCACTTAAGCAGGCCGGCTACAAGCAGCATGAAAGGGTTCTTGAAGCTGCTGAAATGTTGCTGGACAGACAATTGCCCCAAGGGGGATGGAATTACGGCAATACCAGTGTCTTTGGACAGGAATTGCAGCCTATGCCGTGGTCGACCGGGATGGCCTTGCAAGCTCTTGTAGGGCTGATCGATCGAAGTCGGGTCCTTCATAGCTTGGAATACCTCCAGGGGCAGGCGATTCGTCTGAAGACACCACTTTCGCTGGGGTGGGCCCTTTTGGGTCTCGGTGCATGGGGGGAATATCCCATTGAAGCAGAGGAATTGATCCAGCGTTGTGTTGCCCATCAACAAATACTGGGTGGGTATACAACTACTCATTTAAGCCTGCTGTTGTTGGCCCAGATCCTGTCTACAGGGCTGTTAAATAGTCAGAAAGAGGCCCTCAGTGTTTGATCAAAAAGACGACCACAAAAAGAGAGGGCTGACCCGGCGGGAATTGTTGATTGGGACACTTGCCGGTGGAGTCGTAGGGGCTGCCGGTTCGGTTCTTTATCTGGGGTCTCAAAAAAAGACAGCTGAAACCTTTATTGCTGCTGCGTCCCACTACCAGATCGATATCGCTTCAGTGCTGTTGAGAGGGTTCAAGGAACTGGGTGTGACGGACAGAGACGTTCGAGATAAGAGCGTCCTACTCAAGCCGAACCTGGTTGAGGTCTTCCCCGGCGCCGGTCATATCAACACTCATCCTTTGGTGGTTAGGGGTGCGATAGAAGCGTTTTTGTCGCTGGGGGCTGCTAGGGTTCTGGTCGGTGAAGGGCCGG
>PKUD01000098.1 GCA_002869695.1 Desulfuromonas sp.
GGGCACAATCTCGGCAGATGGAAAGCTCGATCTTGCCAGCTCAAGATCCCGTGGGTTGACCAGAACCCTGCACCAGTTGTGCTCAGGGATTTCATCTACCAGGGCCATGAACAGCTCTTGACCACCCTGGATCGCCAGTTTCTCGATGATTGGCCGTGCCAGCAGCTTAAGCCGTTCGACGAGCCTGTTTTCTGCCAGCAACAGCTGCCGCTGAGCCTTTTGTCTGGCATCAGCTCGCGCAGCTTCTAAGACAGCAGCAATATCTGTCTCCAGGCGCATCTTTTCTGCTCGTTGCTGTCGATCAAGCTCAGCCGACGTTTCACTGCGCAACACCTCAGCCTGTTTTTCTACCTGCCGCCAAATGTCATGAATCTTCGCGTCACCTTCACGACGCAAGGCCGCTTCCAGTTCGTGCTGCCCCATAACTCAGATCATCACCAGAATCATGGCGGCAACAACAAAGCCGAGAATCACCATTGTTTCCGGTATAGCCACCAGGATGATGATGGTTCCGGTCATTTCTGGTTTTTCTGCCAGAGTTCCCGCCCCTGCAGCGCCTATCCGGGACTGAGCCCAGGCGGTTGCAATAGCCGGAATCCCAACCGCCAGAGCAGCAGCAAAGGCCAGTAACACTTTTTCCATTGAACTCCTCCTTTTCTCGGGAGTGCACAGTAACCCGCTTATTTCGGTTTTTTACTCAGCGGCTCGAAGCGTCTGCCGCCAAACTCGAGAAACTTGCTGAAAAACTCCACATAGTGGAGACGCAGCGCATGCACGGTCGGCGAAAAGACACCGAGCAGAAGATTGAAGAAATGCAGCACCCCGGCGACGAGAAACCCGGCGATGACATTGCCGGTCATGCCTCCCAGCCGATTGGCGACATCGGCCAGCAAGACCGAACAGAGGCCGATCGCCATGATCCGCATATATGAAATGATATTGCCGAAGTTCTTGAGCAGTTCCAATGGCGCCAGCAAACCACCGGCTAGGATCAGGATTGGAACCAGCAGCAATAACGTTGCCAAAAGAGGCATGGTCACCGACCATGGATGCGGAACCAGGGTGCCGATCAGACTGAAGCCGATGATGAAAATTACCAGCAGATTGATCGCCTTGACCAACGCTTCGCGATGGCGTTTGCGCTTGACGTCATAACGGATTCCAAGTCCCAACCCGAAAAGCACATGAGCAGTTCCGACGGACAAGGCAAAACAGATCAGAGGTACGATGGCCTGGCTGCGCTCTACCCAGATGGGTTGCAGATTGAACAGGTGGTGACCGAGGTCTCCAAACAGTTCACCATAAAGAATCCCGAAAATGGTCGCATAGGCCGCTGAGACACCAAGAATTTTAGCCCCATCGCAGAGGTTATTCCGCTGTGGAAAAAAATAAATCAACAGGGCCGCAATCAGGCCTAAAATCAGGCCATAACCGATATCACCAAGGATCATGCCGAACAGCAGAGGGAAGAAAATTCCAAGAAAAGGGGTCGGATCATAAGAACTGTACTTGGGTAGAGGCAGTATGCGGGCAAACAGTTCGAAGGGTTTGAAGTAAAGAGGGTTATGCATGATCACCGGAACCCGGTCGAGTTCCTCCTGATGGATCTCCAGTTCATGGGTCAGAACCTTTCCACTGAATGCACTATTGAGTTCCCGGCGTAATTCTGCAACGTCCCCACTGGCCATCCAACCATGAATCACAAAACACTGTCTGGTTTCGTAGGCTGAAGCAGTGGCTTGATAGAGAGCGAGTCTCTCCTCCAGCCAATCAAGGGTTCGGCGATAGATGGGTAACCAGTGGCGGGAAAACTCTTGCTGCTTTCGTTCAATAACAGACAAACGAGCCGAAACCTCTTCCAGCTGTCTTTTCAGGGCCGAACTTTTTTCCCAGAAGGGCAAATTCGCAAATTCTTCGGGGAGTGCCAGCTCCGGAACCCGTTCAGCAGAGAGTAATTGGCGCAGGGAATTCTCCATTTCCGGATCGGTTGTAATCAAACCGACGATGGTCCCGTCGTCCATATTTTCTGTCGACAAACGGCAACGACCGCGTGTCTGCGTCTCCAAAGCCTTCCGCAACAGATCGATTTCGGCGACAGAGCGAATCGTCACCCCAAAAAACTTCAGCCCTGAGTCGCCGTTAACTTCCCGTACCATTGGCTCGAGAACTGACCAGAAGCGGAGATACCGACCCAGCGCATCCATGTTTTCACGCAAGGCATGGCACTGCTGTTGCCACTCTCGGCAAGTCTCCAGGTGTTTTTCCACCAATTCCTGGAGAACGTCAATGATCGGGATTGGATGGAGATAGACCGTTCTTGAAGGAACCTCCGGCAGGCAGTTCAGCAGTTCGATAATTTTAATCCGCAGTTTGTCAAAAAAAATCTTTTCGCCGACGGCTTCCTCATTCAGCAACAGCCCTCGGATGCGCGCTTCATCTTCACTGTGAACGTATCCCTTGACCTCTGCATCCGGGTGAAAAACCCCCTTGTTCCGCAACAGTTCAAGAACATCCATCAGTTGATCCTTGGGACCGACCATTTCAATTTTGGACATCTTGATGATCATCGCGTCACCCCGGCAGAATTTTACCAATGTGTCTGTTCAACACCTCCAGCAATTCATTCTCTTCCAGAGCCTCCAGATTGAGGCTGTAGACTGCACCCTGCCGTTCAATTTCTGCAGCCTCAGACTCAGCCTGTTGCTTGGTTTTCTCTGCTGTTTCGTGATCAACCTGTTCCATTTTCTGACGAAAACAGGACAGCCTCAGCTTCTGCTCTACAGTGACGCGTTCCAGCCAGCTATCGGCGCGGTCCTGCTCACTTTTCAACTGTTGTTGAATTTCATTTTCCAGACCAATAATGTCGCTCAACAGTTCATCAGCCATCTGCGCACCTACAGCCTGGTCAAGATAAATTCTATTAGGTCTATTATAACAAACATACTTTGTGTGGAATTTTTCTGAGCGGGGAGGTAAATAATCCGTCGCCAACTCTTAACGATAAAGGGGAAGAGATGAACGATTGCCGTTAACCTGGTATGGTAAAATAGTCAAAAGTGTCGGGGGCCGGGGCGAGATAAGCAAAGTGGCCGTGACCGACGCTGAGACAGGGTCGCATGATGGAAAACCTGATCTCTTTGATATCACATTTGGCCCATGACAACCCAACCCTGAACCTGTTGATGCTCATGGCCATCGTCTGGACCACGGGGGTCATCTGCAGGGCCATCCACCAACCCCCGGTTCTGGGCGAACTAATGGCCGGAATTATCTTCGGGCCAGCTTTTCTCGGTCTGATCTCACCGAACGAAATGCTGTATATTCTCTCGGAACTCGGGGTCTTTTTCCTGATGTTCTATGCCGGTCTGGAAACCAACCCGCTGGATTTAAAAAAATTCCGTCTACAATCAACCCTGGTCGGTATCTGTGGCTTTGTCATTCCGTTCCTGATCGCCTATTTCACCTGCAAAATGTTCGGGCTCGCCCTTGGGCAGAGCCTGTTCATTGCGCTTGGCTTGTCGATAACGGCAATTGCCGTCAGTGCACGGGTGCTGCATGATCTGGAACTGACCGATTACCGTGTCACTCCGATAATCATCGGGGCATCGATCATTGATGATGTCATGGCTCTCTCATTTTTCACCGCGATCACCGATATCGGGACAAATTCCGGACATATCCACTGGTTCAATTTTGGCCTGGTGATGGTCAAAGTCCTCGCCTTCTTTGCCGTCTCCATCGGTATCGGAATCTGGCTCTATCCGAAAATTGGACGATTTTTCGCAACACGATCTTCCAAAGGCTTTACCTTTGCCCTGATTATGGCCCTGTTGTTTGGCATCTTTGCCGAAATCGCTGGCCTGCATATCATTATCGGTGCCTACATGGCTGGTCTATTTGTCAGGGAGGGTGTCGTCAGCCCGGAACTGTTCACCAAGATATCGGACCGTTTCGTTTCCATCACCTATGGGTTTCTGGGCCCGATCTTTTTCGTCAGTCTCTCATTCCATGTTACCTTTTCGATTTTTCAGACCCACCTGCTGCTGACCAGTTGCCTGTTGCTGGCGGCCATTATCGGTAAACTGGCCGGTGCCGGTTGCGGTGCACTCGCAGGCAGGATGAACGGCCGGGAAGCGACGGTTGTTGGTTTGGCGATGAATGGTCGGGGGGCCGTCGAATTGGTGGTTGCTTCGATCGGTCTGCAATTAGGTCTGATCAACGATGAAATTTTCTCCATTTTGGTCCTGATCGCGTTCATCACCACGAGTCTACCCCCAATTTCTCTCAAGCTCTATCTGGAGAAAATCAACTATAAGCTGGTCTCGGATCCTTACACCCGCAGATAGAACCATGACCTCATGGCTCAGAACATACTTTACAACCACTATGCAAACGACTTAAAATTTCACCGTATAAGCGTCAGCCTCCTTTTATGCAGTTCCTCCGGCAAAACATTCCGCTTGTACAGCAGGTTTAACGTTCGAAAAGGCACCATGCCGCTGCGCAAACTTTTGTGTGCAGTCACCCAGCAAAGGATACGTCATGCGTATAGAAACAGATCTGAAACTCGGCTTTAAAGATGTTCTGATCCGGCCCAAGCGTTCCACCCTCAAAAGTCGCGCGCAGGTCAATCTGGACAGAACCTATACCTTCCTTCACAGCGGCAAGCAGTGGACTGGCGTCCCGGTGATAGCAGCCAATATGGATACGGTCGGCACCTTTCAACTTGCGGAAGTCCTCGCCGAGCACAAGATGTTGACAGCTATCCACAAACACTACAGTGTTGATGAATGGAACGCGTTCCTCAAGGGAAAGGACGACGATATCTATTCCCGCATTATGGTCAGTACCGGCACCTCGCAGGAAGATTTCGGCAAGCTGAAATCGATCTTCACCAGCAATCCGAAACTCGAATTCATCTGCATTGATGTCGCCAACGGCTATGCGGAAGCATTTGTCGAATTCGTCCGCAGGGTCCGGGACAACCACCCGGAAAAAACCATTGTCGCCGGCAACGTCGTAACGGGTGAAATGGTTGAGGAGTTACTGATTTCCGGGGCGGATATTGTCAAGGTCGGAATTGGCCCGGGTTCTGTCTGCACCACCCGAGTCAAAACCGGGGTCGGCTATCCCCAACTCTCTGCGGTCATTGAGTGTGCAGATGCCGGACACGGTCTCGGTGGGCGAATCATCTCGGATGGCGGCTGCATCTGTGCCGGAGACATCGCCAAAGCGTTCGGCGGGGGTGCGGATTTTGTTATGCTCGGCGGGATGCTGGCAGGGCATGACGAAAGTGGCGGGGAACTGGTTGAACGGAATGGTCAGCAGTACAAGAAGTTCTATGGCATGAGTTCGGCGACAGCCATGGAGAAACACGCCGGCGGTGTTGCCGAATATCGTGCCTCGGAAGGCAAAACGGTCGAGGTTCCCTATCGAGGAGCGGTCAGCGAAACGGTCAAGGATATCCTCGGCGGAGTCCGCTCTGCCTGTACCTATGTCGGCGCCTCTGCACTGAAAGAGTTAACCAAAAGAACCACCTTTATCCGCGTCCAGGAACAGGAGAACCGAACCTATTCCTGAAAACCATACGGGTCATTTCCCCCAATGCCTGCCTACAGCATTGGGGGATTGACCCAAAAAACGCACCACAAAGGACAAAAAACGTTCCCTCAGATCTGAAAACCCATATCAGTCTACCCCAAACACCCTCTGCCCAACTTCTCAACCATCTGATATCAAAGAGAAACAATGCTTTATCACCATATCTGAATAATCATGTTGGCTTTTGAACTTCAAATTGAGCATACAGGCCATATTCTTGCATGCCAGCCTGTATAGATTTCAATTATCTTGACTATTTAAGGTCATTCCTGACGACAGGGCCAGGTGTTCAATTGACATTTCTGACTTATGGATATGAAATGCCGTTATCTGCAAATACGCTGAAATTCATCTTCTGCTCTTTCATGCTGCTACTGTTGCTCAGCGCCTGCCAGGTTGCGACAACACATCTGCCGGAAGAGTTTCAGAATGATAATTCCGCCCTTCCTGCGATAGCGGGCATGCAAACAACGATTGACGACATAGCGGGCAGTGGAGGGAATCTCGGCAGACTGGCGGCATTACAGAAACAGATCGAAACAAGAGGCCTGGCCCCTTATCTCTCCAGTCAGCACATCGACTGGTACGGCCTGCAGAAAAACCTGATCATCGAAATACCCGGCAAGTCCTCGCAGATCATTTATTTTGTCGCGCATTATGACAAAACAGATGCGAATCCACTCACTTTTGTCAGCCTGATGCTCAACGGATTCCTCGATACCCTGATCTCACCAATCTTCCTTTCGGACGGCGCTCTTGACAACGCTACCGGGGTCTCGGTCCTGCTTGAACTGGCACAACAGAGGAGCCGTTTGGAGAATTACTATACGTACCGTTTTCTGTTTGTTGGTTCTGAAGAGACCGGCTTGCGCGGCAGCCGGGTTCATGTGGCAAGATTAGCGGATGCGGAAAAAGCATCAATCCAGTTTGCCATTAATGTCGATACCGTCGGGGTCAAAGGTGCGGAGAACTGTATTACAGACGGGGTTTCTGACCCGCAGCTCAGCTATCAGGCGATTGCGGCGGCCAAAAAACTTGGCTACACCCTGGAGAGTGACCCGTCCCCCACTTATTCCACCTCGGATTATCTGCCGTTTCAGGAATTGAGCTTTGCCTCCGATTTTGCCTACGGCCTGCAATTGAATTTTGTCGGAGGGATCCTCCCCCAGCGAAGCTGGTTTGCTGATCCCGGCTCAGTTCCGGTCTTGAACTTCAGCTCCTGCGGCATCATGCAGTCTTCGGCTGATTTTATCACCAGCTTCCTTCTCCCCTTTGGCCAGCTGCACAGTTTTCGCGACAGCGCAGAACTGGTTGATCTTGGCGAGTTATACGAACTTTATCTGATTTTGGATGGCATGCTCGGCAGAATTGAAAAAGACGGTGTCAACAAAGACCCCTTCTACCGTATCGTCAAGCATGACGGCATCTCTTCAATCCAACCCGTTTCAGCGAACTGAACAAAATCACCAGAACAAAAGGCCCCGATCTGAGCAGATCGAGGCCTTTTGCAGTTAGCGATTTCGTGTCAGCTAGAACTCGGGAAGCTCTGGCGGAAGTTGATCAAAAATGGTCATAAACGCCCACTCCTGAGACTGCGCATAGGTATTCCCATGCAGGTCGGCAATCCCGGAGACGTCGACCTGGTACGCGGAGAAGGCCGTTAGCAATGCATCCGGAACAAATTCAAGTTGCCTGGTAACCGGGTCATAAGAAAGAGAGCCTGCGACCGGCCCGCTGGGGCCAAAGACCTGAACAGCCGAGCCCTGCAGACTTTCCTGAGCGATGTCTTCATCCAGCGTCATGGTCACGACGGAATCAATCGAAGCATTGCCACCGGCAGGCGGAAGCTGTTTTACCGCTTTCGGCGGCGCCATATCCCAAACCGACCGATTTTCCTGCATCCTGTCGATATACCTTTGCAGCAGTTCTGCGTTCAATTGGAACGTATCGATCCCGGCGAGAAGAGTTATCAGGATCTCATCAATGGCGGCCGTACTCTCTGCTCCATCTAAAGCCATGGCAATCCTCTCGCAATTCTCCATGATCTGGTCACTGATCATCAGGGCAGTTGCTGCCTTGCGCTTTCCATCGTCCAGAGAGCCTACATTCAGTTCGATCTCGGCCTGGAGAACCCCCATCAATCCGGCGATGATCCGTGCGGCACGATGTGCATATCCAAACCCGCTGCGGCCGACATAATCCTCGAACAGTGAGATATTTCCTACCAACCCGATCTGTGAGCGGATATTCGTTTCAGCTTCAGCCTCGCTGATGTCCGGATTCTTGTCCATTTCGGTTTTTATCAGTGTCGTCAATGGCGAGATAAATTTCCACCGGCCGGCTGGTGCTTCTAGTTGGTAGCTGTCCAGCACATATTGCCCTGGCTGATCTTCATCAATCGTGCGACCGGCAATGATTTCAGCAACCACCGGGTAACGCTCTCCCTCTCCCGCAGCCACCTCAAGAGAGTACTGGCCAGCTCGACCCGTTTCGGTCCGGGGCTCACCACTATCCAGCATGCGGTTGCCGTTACGGTCAAGAAATACCCGAGCACCGACCAGATAACCATCGGCAACCTGTCCACTGAGGACGGTACTGGAGGGATCTCCAGATCCACTGACATAGACTTCTTCACCCGGGCCACCACAGGCGGCCAGTCCAATGAGACAAGAAACGATCAAAAGATTTTGTGCAAATTTGACGATATACATTTCACACTCCCTAGTGCTGCGGTTTGGGTACGATGACGGACAGAACCTCGTTGTCTGAATTCACATAGATCCAGTACCCGATCCGCGGGACGAGCGTTGCAGGCCGGTCCCCTCTGCTGCCTTCAAATATGTTCCTGTTACCCCAATCCTTGCCGGAATAGTAATAGCTTCCGTCTACCACCATCAGAGCATCGGCAGCCTCCTGCCAGCTGATCTCAGCAAGTGAAACCGTCTTCACCAGCAAGTCCGACAATTTCACATTGCCGCCGTACGGGTTGGCGATCAGATTCCAGCCGACCTTGACCGGGATTTCGTATGACGTTGAAGCTATCTCACCAAACTCCTCCAGCGGTGGCAGAGCGACATCGATCCGTTTAATCACGTAGCCCTCGCCGGCGACAACCGGTCCACCGAAATCGATGCGATCATAACTGCCGTTTCGCTTCTCACTCGGGATCCAGCGATAGGACTGGTTGGTCCCGATCGCCTCGGTACTGGGGAGCATTGCCTCGTTGATATTCCCGGGGACGCCGATAACATTCTTCCCATCCAGCAGCTCCACCACTGGCCCTTGTAATTCTGAATCCAGCGGCAACCTGGAAAGGGTATTCCCATCAGGGTCCCTGGTTTCGAAGTGGAAAAGGTGAGAAGCTGACGGCCCCAGACGCGTTTTGTACAGGTAAGTTGCACCAGCCAGAACGTTTCCACTCTCCTGGCTCATCTGGTAGGCATACCCATTGAGGACCAGCATGACATCGGGGACTGCTTCGGTTGAGGCTGCTTTGAGAACGACCCGGAAGGCATATTCGAGATCCCCTTTGGGTGTGCCATCGACAAGGTTGCCGGAATCATCACCACCGTCGACCCGGTCAACCCCTGTCAGCCCAAGCTCGTCCGCAACCAGACTCAGGCCATCAGGCTCAGGCTGGAACCGTGCTTCTATCCTGTGGTGGTCGGCAACGGCTATGAACAGATATTCTTCAACCGGACCGACTGAGACGCCATCAACCAGGACGTCACTGAGGTTAAAGCCGTTCGCCGCAGTGATCGAAAGATTGAGCGAACCACCGTGGACCAGCAGGCTGTCCCCGGCAGGCGAGATGAAACCGCCCTCACCGGCGGTTGCGGTAATGGTCCAGGCACTGATGGATGGATCAAGGGGATCGCTATCTGCGGAATCACTTACGCCGTCGTTGTCATCGTCGCGATCGGCATTGTCACCGATGCCATCCTGATCTGTGTCGAGCCATTCTGCGGAGTCCTGAGGGAACGCATCCTCACTGTCGAGAACGCCGTCGCCATCACTGTCCTGTGGAACGTCTGCATTAACTGTGATGAGCACCATGGCGGAGTTGCTCAGTTTGCCGTCGGTGACACTGAAGGTCACTTCAAAGTTCCCAACCTGGCCCAGACCTGGAACCCATACAAAGGACCTGGTGAGACTATCGAAGCTTGCACCGGCAGGCAGTCCCGAGGCACTAAATGTCAGGCTGTCGCCGTCAGGATCTGTTCCATTTACGGTAAAACTCAGACTGTTTCCTTCGATAATTGTCTTGTTGGCGATTGCTGCCAATACCGGTGCCTGGTTGGCGAGGCCGACATTTATTGCGACCTTTTCCGAATCGGCCAAGGCACCATCGCTGACGGCGAAAGTCACCACATAATTCCCGGCCTGGGAGCTGTCGGGGGTCCAGTTAAAGGTTTGGGCAGAGGTATCGAACGTTGCACCGCTGGGCAGGTTAGAAACGCTGTAGCTCAGGTTGTCTCCATCGGCATCGCTGGCACTGACAGAAAACCCGAGTCGACTTCCCGCGATCACAGTCTTGCTTCCGATCGCAGCCAGAATCGGCGCCTGGTTCGTGCTTTCAACATTGATGGCAACCTTTTCCGAATCCGTCAGGGAGCCATCACTGACAACGAAGGTCACCACATAATTGCCGACCTGAGAGCTTTCAGGCGTCCAGTTGAAGAGTTTCGTTGAGGAATTGAATGTAGCACCAGTCGGCAGGTTGGTGGCACTGAAGCTCAGGTTATCGCCGTCCGCGTCGCTGGCAGCAACGGAGAAGCTCAGTCCCGTTCCTGCAGTCACTGTCTGGCTGCCGATAGTCGCCAGTACCGGCGTCCGGTTATTATCGGCAACGTTGATAGCAACCATTTCAGAATCGTTTAACGTACCGTCGCTGACGGTGAAGGTCACAACATAATTTCCGGCCTGAGAACTGCCGGGGACCCAGTTGAAAGTTCTCGTGGAAGAATTGAATGTAGCACCGCTCGGCAGACTGGAAGCGCTGAAGCTCAAGTTGTCGCCATCGGGATCGCTGGCACTGATCGTAAACCCTAAACTGCTTCCTTCCACAGCAGATTTGCTGCCAATCGTTGCCAGAATCGGAGCCCGGTTGGAAATCGTAGCAACTACGGCGCTTTCAACAATATTTGAGTAACTGCTTTCATCCCCTGCAGAGTTATAGGCGGTCACGGCAAAGTAGTGAACCTGACTGTCGGAAAGTGCTGTCAACGAAACTGACAGAGCATTACCGACATCAATCGGCGAACCGCCCTGGGCAGCCCCGCTGCCGTCAAACGGCAGTGCCGAAGAGTCGGCCTTGTAGTAAACTCGGTACCCTGCAATATCGCTGTCTGGGCTGGGATCCCAGCTGAGATCAACCGTTTTTGCACTTGCGGCTGATGCCCACATGAGCCCCAGTGAAAATGCAAGGACTATTATTTTTGCTGTGATTTTGACCATCTTTTTCTCCCACAATCGTTTGAACCAAATTCTCTTTCCCGTCAGGCTCTAACAGCAAAGCGCTCACCTCGTTACCGAAGGTGAGCGCTTTGATTTGCGGAAGATAATAGGGCAAAAGTGGCGAACACTCTCTTCGGCAACCCGGCTGTCCTGAATTTCAGGACCCGTGGCTTTGCGTCACCAGATTTCTCTGGCTTTGCCCTTATCGGAGACATATTTAATTTTTAAGTTGAGACGTTACGTCATCAGGTCAACTCCCGATTACTATTGGTGTCGATTTAAACCCTCGCAGTCGCGATCAGACAGAACAAAAAAGGCGCTCACCTCGTTACCGAAGGTGAGCGCCTTTTTTGCAGTTAAATATACAGGGCAAAAAGCTAGCGAACACTCTCTTCGGCAACCCGGCTGTCCTGAATTTCAGGACCCGTGGCTTTGCGTCACCAGATTTCTCTGGCTTTGCCCTTATCGGAGACAATTTATTAAATTGTTCGAACTACTATATATTGCAGTTCACGTACCATGTTTACAAGTCTTTGTTATCACAGTCAAGGATTTTAACATTAAGAAAGAGTCATGGCCTTTTCGCCATAACGAGCCATATCACCGCGGCGATTTGACCACATTCACCGCTCATCTTCCCCCAGGATATGAACACCAAACTGATCCAGCATAGTCACCAGCTTAATCAACGGCAAACCGATCAAGCTGGTATAATCATCCCCCTCCATCTTTTCCATCAGAGCGATTCCCAGCCCTTCAATCATGAATGAGCCGGCACAGTGGACCGGGCTCTCACGCCGCACATAATTGGCAATCTGTTGATCGGAGAGTTCTCGTAAAGACACGGAGAACGTGGAAAAATCACATTGATGACTGCCATCACGATTGTCGACCAGGGCCAGCCCGGTAAAGAAGGTGTGGGTTCGCCCTGCCATCTGCCGCAGTTGTGCTTCTGCTGCAGCAATACTGCCGGGCTTGCCGAGAGCGCGGCCGCGTTGATCAACAAAGACCTGATCTGATCCGATCACCAGTGCATCGGGAAACTTGTCCCGCAGGCTTTGAGCCTTCCCCAACGCCAGATGACGAACCAGCAATTCCGGGGCCACGGTCGGATCGATACGCTCCTCGTAACATGGCGCTGCAGTTGTAAAAGGGTAGCGCAGCTGTTTGAGCAGTTGTTCTCGGTAAGGGCTGGTTGAAGCAAGGATCAGCTGGCGCATACAAACCTCGGAGACAGGTAAGAGAGGACCGGAAATTCAATTCTGCTCTATTCTCAAACTGTCTTTTTACCGCAGGTTCAGGCGGAATGCAATCCGTCAAATCAGGCTGCCTGCCAACAGGGCTGCGGCTCTGCTACAATAGATCTGCAATGGGGTTTTGACCGCTTTGTGCGCAGTCGATAGAGCCGGCCAGAATCTGCATAGCCTGTTACATGGCCGGGACGTCTCCTCCGCGGGGGCGTATCAACACAGAAATAGAGGTGATTCAGGGTCTCGAGAATCAGTCGTGACAGCTCAGACCTGTCGATACTCTGATCAAGCATCCCACCGCTACCGTCCTCATTACAGATCGGGATAATCTCAACCTGCGAAAACTCACCAAGCTCAGCACGGATGAAGGCTTCATCACAGCCATCACCAACCATGCCATTGATGCAATAGCGGGTACTTGTCTGCTCACCCCAGAGTTGAATACAGCGGATCTCAAGATAAAGGGTGCTGCCGATACTTGAAAGCGAAGACAATGTGACCATTTTATCCTCCCAGGTTAGGGTTGATTCCTTATCCTGAAAGGTAGAACGACACAATGTCAGAATATGTCATACGTAATAGCGATTTTACTTCTGGTAACCAGTCCTGTTCTGTTAATCCTCAACAGATGTCCTGAGACTGGACTTCAGCCCGTCGATAAACTTCTGGCGCAGAGCTGGCGGTGCCAAAATCTGTACATGGGGAAGGAAAGAATAGATCCAGGATAGGATTTCCGTATCACCAGCGGCACTGAAACGGAGCTTTACCGAACCATCTCCCTGAAATTCAAGTTGCTGCTGCGGATGCCAGATCCGTTCGCCGATCAAATGAGCAACGGGCGCGCCAAACAGCAGCTCCACATCCCGGACGGGCCCCTCGTCAATCAGGCCGAAGGCCCCTCCTGTCAACTGCTCGACATGATATTCCTCGGGCACTTCAAAGCGGTCATTGAGGACCTCGACCTCTTCGATCCGGTCTATCAGGAAGAGGCGCAAAGCTTCGCGATTGTGCGCATAAACTCCTAGGTAAAGAGCATTTTTATAGAACAGCAAGGTATATGGATCACAAAGATACTCATCTGCATCCCGCCGGGCAGGAGCATAGCGGATTCTGCACCTCTGCTGCATCAGCAGCGCTCGTCGCAGTTCGGTCAGAATCTGCTTCTTCGATGAATAATCCTTATGCCCCTGGAACCTTGGTGCTCCCGCCTCTGCAATCCGTTCCAGATGAGCAACGCTGCGCGGCGGCAGGCTGGAACGCAACCTGGCAAAAATAGCCTCCAGATCATCCTGAAATGGTGTCCCCTGCAAAAACTCAAGCTGTCCGCGGCAGAGATAGAGGGTCATCAGTTCATCAAGCGAGAAGGTGATTGGCGGTAGGTTCTTGTAGCCGATGACAAACCGGTAGAGCATAGTGCCGTCATCCTGCCGTTCAGTGACGAGCGGGTAACCTGCGTCGGCTATCGCTTGAAGATCGCGATAGATTGTCCGGCGCGTCACCTGACATTCCTCCACCAGTTCGTCGACGGTTGCACCGTACCTGGCTTCAAGAATGCGGATAACATTGTGCAGACGAGCAGCCTGGCTATATTTTTTAGCCGGTTTTCCCGGACCACGTTGAACGGTCATCTGAGTTCCCCTGGACAATGGTGATAGGGTGTCCTTCAGAAGTAATAAAGGTGTTCAGGTCATACAACAAAGGGCTGCCACTTGAGCGGCAGCCCTTGATCTTCCTCGCCATCCCCTCGCTATAACTTATCCAAGTTGCGGACGGCGCCCTTGTCGGCACTGGTCGCCATAGCAGCGTAAACTTTCAGCGCTGCACTGACCTGACGTTCACGGGACTGAGGTTGCCAGGCTGAGCCTGAAGAGTCGGCCTCCATCGCAGCGCGACGCCTGGAGAGTTCAGCAGCATCGATATCTATATTGATACTGCGTTGAGGGATATCTATATTGATCATATCCCCCTCCTCCACCAAGCCGATAGCACCTGCACTGGCAGCCTCCGGTGACACATGGCCTATCGACAAGCCCGAGGTCCCACCCGAAAAACGACCATCGGTGATCAAAGCACAAGCCTTGCCCAGCCCTTTCGATTTCAGGTAGGAGGTGGGATAGAGCATCTCCTGCATACCCGGGCCACCTTTCGGCCCTTCATAGCGTATCACCACCACATCACCGGCCTTGACCTGATCCGCCAGAATTCCTTCAACAGCCGCTTCCTGACTTTCGAATACCCTCGCCGGCCCTGAAAAAGTGAGGCACGATTCATCAACGCCGGCGGTTTTGACAATACAACCGTCATTCGCCAGATTACCGAACAGAACCGCCAGCCCCCCATCCTGACTGTAAGCATTCTCCTTGCTGCGGATACAACCTTTCTCCCGATCCAGATCAGCGTCATCCCAATAGCGCGCTTGGGAAAACGCTTCAACCGTCGGCACTCCACCCGGTGCAGCCAGAAAGCGTTTTTGGGCTTCTTCGGTCGGAGTCGCGGCGATATCCCACTGCTCAATGGCAGCGCCAATCGTTTCAGCATGCACTGTATAAGCCTCGCTGTGCAGCAACCCGGCTCTCATCAGTTCACCCAGAATACCAATGACTCCACCGGCCCGATGAACATCTTCCATGTGATAGTCTGGGGTCGAGGGAGCGACTTTACACAGGTTCGGCACCTTGTGAGACAGCTGATCGATGTTTGCCATGGTAAAGTTGACTTCGGCCTCCTGGGCAGCGGCCAACAGATGCAGAACCGTATTCGTCGAGCCTCCCATGGCAATATCGAGGGTCATGGCATTGCAGAAGGCATCGAAGGTTGCGATACTGCGGGGACGGTAGCGCTCCTCGCCCTGCTCGTAGCAGCGCTTGGTGATCTCGACAATCCGCCGTCCGGCTTCCAGAAACAGTTCCTTCCGCTCAACATGGGTCGCCAGCAACGAGCCATTGCCCGGCAGACTCATCCCCAATGCTTCAGTCAGGCAATTCATCGAGTTGGCAGTGAACATCCCCGAACAGGACCCGCAGGTCGGGCAGGCGGAGCGCTCAACAACGTCGCAGGTTGCATCGCTGACCGAGTCATCCGCCGCCATAACCATGGCGTCGACCAGATCAAGCCCCTTTTCTTCTCCATCGAGCAGGATCTTGCCCGCTTCCATCGGACCGCCGGAAACGAAAATCGAGGGGATATTCAACCGCAGGGACGCATTGAGCATCCCCGGAGTAATTTTGTCGCAGTTGGAAATACAGACCAGCCCATCGACACAATGAGCATTCGCCATATATTCTACTGAATCAGCGATCAACTCGCGCGAAGGCAGCGAATAAAGCATGCCGCCATGCCCCATGGCGATCCCGTCACAGATGGCGATGGTATTGAACTCTTTGGCGATTCCGCCCGCTTTCTCGATTTCGCGGCAGACCATTTGACCAAGGTCTTTGAGATGAACATGGCCTGGGACAAATTGGGTAAATGAATTGACCACGCCGATAATCGGCTTGCCAAAATCCTCTCCCTTTACTCCCGTTGCCCTCCAGAGGGAGCGCGCTCCCGCCATGGTGCGTCCCTGAGTCGCTGTCGCGGAACGATAAACAGTCATAATTTCTCCCCATACTCTTGAGTTAGAGATATCAGTTACAAGCCATCCGGATGCTGCGCAGACGGTAATGTTCCGAGCACAACATTAAAAACATTCCCGGATGGCAAGTCAAGTCTTGCGGGGCATTAGGAAAACCAGCAAAACCTACACACTTTTAAGACAAAGGCCGTCACAAATTGCGACGGCCTTTACCGGTTCAATATAGTAATGTTCATTCCCACTCAATGGTTGCCGGCGGCTTACTCGAAATATCGTAGGTCACCCGGTTGATCCCCTTGACCTCGTTAATGATCCGGTTGCTGATCCGCGCCAAGTCTTCATAAGGCATCGGATACCAACCGGCAGTCATGAAGTCTTTGGTTTCCACTGCCCGCAGCGCCACGACATATTCGTAGGTCCGACCGTCGCCCATCACCCCGACACTCTTAACCGGAAGAAAAACGGCAAAAGCCTGGCTGATTTTGTGGTAATGACCGCTCTGATAAAGTTCCTCAATATAGATTGCATCGGCGCGACGCAAAATATCGCAATATTCTTTTTTGACCTCACCGAGGATGCGTACACCGAGGCCAGGGCCGGGAAAAGGATGGCGCCAGACCATCTGGTGAGGCAGGCCGAGTTCCTCGCCGATAGCGCGGACCTCGTCCTTGAACAGCTCGCGTAACGGTTCGAGAAGATTCAGTTTCATGTAATCGGGCAGACCGCCGACGTTGTGATGACTTTTGATATTGTGAGCCTTGCCCGTCTTGGCCCCTGCTGACTCAATCACATCAGGGTAGATCGTCCCCTGGGCAAGCCATTTGGCGTTTTCCACCTTGAACGATTCTTCTTCGAAGATATCGACGAACAGGTTGCCGATAATTTTCCGTTTCTTCTCGGGATCAGACTCCCCCGCCAGGGCATCATAAAACCGCTGCTGGGCATCGACCCGGATCACTTTGACACCCATATTGCTGGCAAAGGTCGCCATCACCTGATCACCTTCATCCAGGCGCAGAAGACCGTTGTCGACAAAGACACAATGCAGCTGTTCACCGATCGCCCTGTGGATCAGCGCCGCCGCCACCGAGGAGTCGACCCCACCCGACAAGCCAAGAATCACCTGATCGCTGCCGACCTGCTCACGAATCCGGGCCACCGCATCTTCGATGATCTGTCCCGGTGTCCAGGACCCATGGCAACGGCAAATCTGACGGACAAAGGTATTAAGAAAGACGGAGCCCTGCGGGGTGTGATTCACCTCGGGGTGGAATTGAACACCGTAAAGATTACGATCAACATTCTGGATAGCACAGACAGGAGCATTGTCGGTACAGGCAACGACCTCGAAACCGCGTGGCATCGTGGCAACATGATCCCCGTGACTCATCCAGACCGGGCTCTGACCGTCAATGAAGAAGCCGTCGAAAAGCGGACCTGGCTGTCCCTGTACCCGGAGGGCGGCATGGCCGTACTCACGTTTACCGGCGGGAACGACTTCGCCGCCAAAATGGCGACTCATCAACTGCATACCGTAGCAGATACCGAGAACCGGGATACCTAGTTCAAACAATTCCTCTTCGATAGCAGGCGCGGCATCCTCATAGACCGACTTCGGACCACCGGAAAGAATAATCCCGCTGGGTGCGAACTGCTTTATCTCATCCAGCCCCATATCGTAAGGGTGCAGTTCACAATAGACATGACACTCCCTGACCCGCCGGGCAATCAACTGGGTATATTGAGAGCCAAAGTCGAGAATCAGAATCTTTTCGCTATGGATATCCGACATTTTTTTCCTTTAACGTCCGCAAAATGGAAATTGGCAAGGCACTGCTCAACTCCCCTTTTCAAGGCGATAGTTGGGTGCTTCCTGGGTGATCGTTACATCGTGGACGTGCGATTCTCGCAAACCGGCATTTGTAATCTGGACGAATTCACCATTTTCCTGCAGTTCCTTGATTGTTCTGCAGCCGGTATAACCCATTCCGGCACGTAGGCCACCAATCAACTGATGGATGTTGTCAGAAAGCGGGCCACGATAAGGGACCCGTCCTTCAATCCCTTCCGGAACCAGCTTGACATCTGTCTCATCTGCCTGGAAATAACGATCTTTGCTCCCCTGCTTCATCGCACCGATACTGCCCATGCCACGATAGGCTTTGTACGTTCGTCCCTGATAAAGAATCGTCTCACCGGGAGATTCCTCGGTTCCGGCAAACAACGACCCGACCATGATGATGTCAGCGCCTGCGGCAATCGCCTTGGGCAGATCACCGGAGAACTTGATTCCGCCATCGGCAACCAGCGGAATCCCTGCAGCATGGGTGACTTTTGCAACATTCTGAATGGCACTGATCTGGGGCATCCCAACCCCGGCGACGACCCGGGTGGTGCAGATGGAGCCTGGCCCGATACCGACCTTGACCGCATTAACTCCAGCATCAATCAGGGCCTTTGCCGCCGACCCGGTGGCGATATTTCCGGCCATCAACTGCAACTCTGGATAGTCACCACGCACCCGCTTCACTGCATCAAGCACCCCCTGCGAATGACCGTGAGCGGTATCGACAACAATCATATCGACACCGGCCTCAACCAGCGCGGCGGTCCGTTCTTCCAGATCCCCCCCGACACCAACGGCCGCACCGACCCGCAGGCGACCTAAATTGTCCTTACAGGCATTGGGATATTTGCGGACCTTTTCGATATCCTTGATGGTGATCAGTCCCTTGAGGGCGAAATCGTCATCTACGACCAGCAGTTTTTCGATGCGATGCTTATGCAGATGATACTTGGCTTCTTCGAGGGTTGTACCGGGCGGAACGGTGACCAGATTGCGCTTGCCCTTGGTCATGACATTGGAGATCGGCTGTTCCAGGTTGGTTTCAAACCGCAGATCGCGGTTGGTCATGATGCCGACCAGTTTACCTGCGCGGGTCACCGGCACTCCGGAGATACGGTACTGCTTCATCACCTCAAGGGCTTCGTATATCTTCTGATCGGGGCGCATGGTGATCGGATCGACGATCATACCGCTCTCGGATTTCTTGACCTGGTCAACCTCCCGGGCCTGTTCAACCGGCGTCATATTCTTATGGATGATCCCCAAACCACCTTCACGTGCCATGCAGATCGCTGCACGGGATTCAGTAACCGTATCCATCGCTGCCGAGAGCAGCGGGATCTTCAGCATAATCTGACTGGTGAGATAGGTCGTCAGGTCAGCCTCTTTGGGCAGAACTTGCGAATGCGCAGGGATCAGCAAAACATCATCAAACGTCAGGCCAACATGAATCTCGGGGTCTTGCATCGGCATCTCCTCGCATCGGGATATGGGGGGCAGTTTTAACCGCCGAATCTAGCTGAATCTCCCCCCCCAGTCAAGCGCCAATAAGCTCAAAAAACGCCCCGGTGAAAAGCTGTTCACCGGGGCCCATTAAGCTACTTTCCACTGAGCAGGTACGCTTCGATAAAACCATCCAGGTCACCATCAAGTACCGCATCCGTATTCCCGGTTTCATGCCCGGTTCGATGATCTTTAACCATCCGGTAGGGATGAAGTACATAGGAGCGGATCTGACTGCCCCAGGAGATCTCCTTCTTGTCCTCGGAAAAACTCGCGGCCTCTTCTTCCTTCTTGCGCATCTCCATTTCGTAGAGACGGGCTTTCAACTGCTTGAGTGCCGTGGCCCGGTTCTTGTGCTGAGAGCGCTCGTTCTGGCAGGCGACGATTATTCCGGACGGGATGTGGGTAATCCTGATCGCCGAGTCTGTTTTGTTAATGTGCTGTCCCCCTGCACCACTGGCGCGATAGGTATCGACCTTCAGATCCTTCTCCTCGATTTCTATCTCGATGGAATCGTCCAGTTCCGGAAAGACAAAGACAGAACAGAAAGACGTATGTCGCCTGGCATTGGAATCGTAAGGGGAGATTCTCACCAGCCGGTGAATACCAACCTCCGCCTTCAGGTAGCCGTAGGCGTAATCCCCGGTGACGGTAAACGTGGCACTTTTAATACCTGCTTCATCGGCTGGTTGATAATCGGTAAATTCTGTTTTGAATCCCTTCCGTTCACAGTACCGCAGGTACATGCGCAGAACAATATCCGCCCAGTCCTGCGCCTCCGTCCCCCCCGCTCCGGCATTGATACTGAGCAGGGCATTGGTGGCATCATGCGGTCCGGAGAGCATCCGGGCAAACTCCATCTTCCCTACCAGTTTCTCCACAGCCGGAAGCAAAACCCTGACTTCGTCAAGGGCATCCTGATCCTCCGACTCCTCGCCGAGTTCGATCAGAACCTGAATATCCTCCAACTGTCCGGCAGCACTCTCCCAATTTTCGACGATTTTCTGCAGGCTGGTCCGTTCTTTCAAGAGAGCTTGGGCCTGCTCACCTCTGTCCCAGAAATCGGGGCGGGCAATTTCAGCCTCCAGTTCGGCGACCCGCTCCTTTTTGGCGGAAACGTCAAAGATACCCCCGTAACTCTTGCAGGGTATTCTCCAGGGTGATGACAGCTTCTTTCGGTTCGCGGAACATAGTTGATGACTCCTTGAGATTGATGACGGGATGGCCGCGCAGTATAGCTTAATTGGCGTTAGAAAAACAGCCCTGTTAACTATGCATCTCAAGCAGGCCGGGTTTTGATTACCGCTTAAAATGAATCGGGCGATCATGCAGATCGCCCGAAAATCCTACTTACCCGGTCGGCGGATATAAATTTCGCGCGCCAGGGTATCATCAACGGCAAATTGTGAATGACCGACCTTGAAAATATAGCTGGGAAAGGACTGAACCAGATTCAACTCGCTCCCGGGCAGAACCCCCATACTCATCAGCTTCTGCATCTTCTTTCCGTCACTGGCTGCAAGGTAGGCAATCTCCCCTGTCTCCCCCGATTTCAATTCAGTCAGGGGAACAATCCCTGGAGCCCCTTCCCTGCGCGCCTTTTCACAACAGGTTCCCGGGGGTATTGGTTTACCGTGGGGACAGGTGGTGGGGTGATTCAGCAGAGTGCAGATCTTGGTATCGACTCCCTGGTGGAGCAAATGCTCAAATGCACAAGCCTGCTCATTCCCTTCCGCCCCCTGGATATCTAGAATATCCATCATCAGTCTTTCGGCGAGACGATGGCGGCGAACAGTCATCTCCGCTTCAGGGCGACCTTCTTTGCGCAGATAGAGACGGTCCCCCTTGATCTCGACAAACGCCAGTTGAACCAGTTCGGCAACCCCCTCATCCTGATTCTCGTCCTGTAGTCCCAGATTACTCAGCAGACAGCCAACCTCATCCCCTTCAACCGTACAGACCCAGAGGGATTCGAGAATTTCTTCAGCCTTAGGCGAAACTCTTAACATTTATTTCGAGTCCTTTTCTGAAGTAGCTAGAAACTTTTTCAAAAGTTTTCCTGGCACCGGGTTCGCGTAGCTGCAATGAGGGCAATGGACCTTGCGACACCCGCCCCGACAACCGCCGCAGGAATTGTTCTGCTCACCCGGACCGACTTCGTCAGGAAGAGGTTTACCGCAGAAGCCGCAATTCATGCCAGTAGCCCCGTTCCGACAAGAAATGTGTTCAACACCCACCCACAGAGAAATGCCAGAACCGAGACAAACAGGAAAATTGACAGCGACACGCGCAGGCCGCGCTCTTTCTTCATCATCAGGAACTGGGCGATACAGGGGACAAACAAAGTCAGGGTAACCGCGGCCACTGTCAACTGGGTTGCGTTCAACAGGCCATTGGTCTGCAGGTCATAGAGACCGGCGGCACCGAAATCCCGCCGGAAAAACCCGAAGATGAAGGCCGAGGTCGCCTGATCCGGAAGACCGATCGCTCGAACCACCGGCGCGAGAGTGCCGATCAAGCCTTCAAGGACGTTGAGCATCTTCAGTCCCCAAAGGATAAATGACGCGAACAGAAATAACGGCAGAATTTCCATGAAATAGGATTTCATACGGGTCAGGGTTTTCACCGCCACATTGCGGAACTGAGGCAGCCGCATCGGCGGCAGTTCCATATAGAAAACCGGATGCTCTCCCGGCATCAGTTTCGCAGCCAGATACCCGACCAGCAGGAAAATCAAGAGCATGAAGCTCAGCCACACCATAAGCGCTCCCGGCACATCGGACAGCAGACCAAGAATCACACCGAGTTGGGCACTACAGGGAATTGCCAGGGCCAACAGCACCGTGGCAATGATCCGTTCACGAACCGTTTCAAGGGTCCTGGTCACCATAGTCGCCATGGTGTCACAACCGAAACCGAGCACCATCGGGATTACCGCCCGACCGGAAAGACCTATTTTCTTGAACACCCGATCGACCAGCATGGCGAGTCGGGGGAAATAGCCGGTATCTTCCAGCAGCGAAAAGATCAGAAAAAATGTACCGACAATCGGCAGGACCAGGGCGACTGCGTAGCGCACACCCAACGTCCAGAGTCCATACTCACCAGCCAGAAGCTCAAACAGCCAGTTGGCGCTGACCTGCTGCTGGACAAACCCGACCACGACCGGGTTGATGTGTTCCTCAAACAGGCTCCCCTCAAGAAAATCTACCAGCGTGCCCGCACCAAAACCACCAACGAACTTATACAGACCGAAATAGACGACCAGAAGCAGGATCGGGGCGCCGCTCCAGGGATTCATGGTCCAACGTGACAGCTTTTCGGCAAACGGTTCTTCAACTTGTTGAGCCTGAGTCACCACAGACTCCAGCATTTGTTTACAGACTTTTTTTCGTTCCATGCTGATCTGCAGATGCAAATCGGCTCGGCGTTCAAAAATAATATCGTGGACCACCGTTTTCAGTTGCTCGTAGTCGGTCACAGCTTCACCGGCTTCAATCAACTGCTCGACATCGCTGTCTTTCTGCATCAAAAGCAAGCTGGTGGCCCGTTTACTGAAGCAGTAGTCACCCTTGATCATGACTGCCAGCCGGGTTACGTCGCGCTCCAGATCGCTGCCGTAGGTGAACGTTTTATGTGGGACAGAGGAGTAATCGGCGATCGCCTGCTGCAGTTCGGCAAGTCCCTGCTTCCTTTTCATCACTGTGCCGACCACCGGCACCCCGAGATTCAGCTGCAACCTTTTCAAGTCGATCTGCATTCCAAGTCGCTTCGCCTCATCGAGGATATTCACGACCAGGATGATTGGCAGACCAGCCTCTATCAACTGCAGGGTCATCGGTAGCATCCGTTCAATATTACGGGCATCGATAACGTGCAGTACCGCATGCGGAGTCTCATTGAGAAGAATCTGCCGTGCGACCCGCTCTTCCTCGGTAATCGGCATGATCGAATACATACCTGGCGTATCGAGGACTTCATAGTTGGTAGCAGCTATTTCGCAGCTGCCGCGGGAGACCTCAACGGAGGTTCCAGGATAATTTGAAACTGTTGTGTAGGCGCCGGTCAGGACGTTGAAAAGAACACTTTTTCCGACATTAGGACTACCGACGAGGATGACCTTGGGGGCTGTTTGCTGCTTGTCTGACATCAAACTACTTTCGGACGAAAAAATCGGCCTTTACTTGCCGACACATTCGGAGCAGAGACCATAAAGTTCTAGACGATGATTTTCGATGACGAAATTGTGTAGATCGGCAACCTGTTCCTGCAACTTTTCTATCTGTGGGTTTTCAAATTCGATAATCATTCCACAACGATTGCAGATCAGATGATCGTGATGTTCGTCTCCATGAATTAATTCAAAACGCCCCTGACCGTCACCGAAATTACGCTCTACGGCAATCCCGCACTCAGCGAAAAGTTTCAGGGTCCGATGTACCGTAGCATAGCCGATGCCCGGGTGCTTGCTGCGCACCTTCAGGTAAAGTTCCTCCGTCGACAGATGGGAAGCCTGATCGAGAAATTCCTGTAGGATGATCTTCCGCTGGCTGGTATTTTTCAACCCTTTTTGTGCAAGGTATTCAGTCAACACTTTCTGTAGATCCATAGTGAGCCCCTGACAACAACAAACCATGTTGAAAATGGTTTTCAATATACGCATGTCCGACAAAACGGTCAAGAAAGAACCACAGTTTTTATCAAGTAATGGCTAGCAGAGCAAACCACAACCGGAGGTCTATCCTATCCTTGTAGAACCCAACTGGCAGGCCCCGTGGACATAAAAAAAGCCCCGCGGAGTAAACCGCGGAGCTTTTAAGCGTATATGCTAATTGAGCTTAGATCTTTTGGATGTTTGCAGCCTGAGGACCCTTCTGGCCTTCAACAACATCAAAGCTGACCCGCTCCCCTTCAGCCAGAGACTTGAAGCCTTCTGCGTTGATTGCCGAAAAGTGTGCGAACACATCGGGACCGTTATCCTGCTCGATAAAACCAAACCCCTTAGAATCATTAAACCATTTCACTGTACCTTCTGCCATTTTCTTTCTCCTTGCTTTTCCTCAACGGGAAATTTTTTTGGCGCAGACCCCTTCTGCAACCATATAAAGTAAAACCACGCATCCCAGCGTGGTTTTCACTCTGCTTGCTCTGAAAAAATCTACACAGTTCGTAATTACGATTAGATTGATATCATGGCAATATCAGAAACGCAAGTATTTATTAAGCATTTTATTAAAATTGTTGAGATTTATTCGAAAGCAACGACAAAGCATCCGGGGAATTCCTGTCGTCCGAACTTGCCTTTTGCCTGCTCCGCTGTTTCCAGGGAAAGATAATGTCCTACCCGCACCCGATAGATTTCCTGTCCATTGCTGCGGCCCTGCAGGACATCAGCTGCCCCATATTTGCGCCGGAGATCATCAGCCAGCCGATAGGCATTGGCTGCGACTGAAAACGCGCCAACCTGAACAGCATAGCTGCCGACATCGTAACTTTGCGGGGCCACATAACTGACCTTGCCGGCCTGCTCCTTACGATAACCGAGGGCTTCAACCAGTACCGGTGCAGTCCCCTGTTGCACGACACCAAGACGCTCTGCCGCCGCATAAGAAAGGTCAATAACGCGTCCGGCGACAAACGGCCCGCGGTCATTAACCCGCACCACGGTCGTCAAGCCGTTTCGCTTATTGGAGACGCGAACATAAACGCCGAGCGGCAGCGTCTTGTGCGCGGCCGTCATGCCATACATATCGTAAGTCTCACCGTTGCTGGTCAGGCGTCCGTGAAATTTTTTGCCATACCAGCTGGCAATCCCTTCCTGGCGGAAGCCCTGATGGTCACGTAACGGATGATATCGCTGGCCATCGACTTCATACGGTTTCTGCCAACCCTTCAGTTCACGTGTTTCAGGAGTATCGATGACCCGTGTACGCGGGCCACCACACCCGGCAAGCGCACCAAGCAGCACCAGGAACAATAGAAATAGAACAAAGTAGACAGGACTATATCGCAAGATGCCTTGACCCCGTGGGACAGTCTATTCTTCCAGGCGGGTCATCTCTCGGAAACGCTGATAGCGCTGTTCTATCAGTTCCTCCGGAGAGAGTTTTTCCAATTCCTGCAGATGTTTTTTCAGGTAGCTCTTAACTGTTGCCGCAGCAGCCTTGCCATCACAATGGGCTCCGCCGAGCGGCTCAGGAA
The DNA here is from genome assembly GCA_002869695.1 of Desulfuromonas sp. GTDB lineage: Bacteria > Desulfobacterota > Desulfuromonadia > Desulfuromonadales > Geopsychrobacteraceae > BM509. The sequence continues at coordinate 25,433 of PKUD01000098.1, forward strand.
TGACATCATCAATCACACACTTGAGGCTATCAACATCCTGCGCGGTCAATTTAAGGGCTTCAGCTGCTTGCGGTCCCTTGCCCCCGTCATTCCAGAGAATAGCGGCACACCCTTCAGGAGAAATAACCGCATAGACCGAGTATTCCATCATCATCACCCGATTACCGACGGCAATGGCCAAAGCGCCACCAGAGCCACCCTCACCGGTCACGGTGACAACCACCGGCACCTTAAGAACCGCCATCTCCCGCAGGTTACGTGCAATCGCCTCGGCCTGCCCCCGCTCCTCGGCACCGATTCCCGGAAACGCGCCCGGGGTGTCAACGAAGGTGAAAATCGGCAGGGCAAACTGCTCGGCCATCTGCATCACCCTGAGCGCCTTGCGATAGCCTTCCGGGTTGGGCATACCGAAATTACGATGGACCTTCTCCTTGGTATTGCGCCCCTTCTGGTGGCCGATCACGCAGCAGGGCTGCCCGTCCAGGCGGGCAAAACCACAGACCAGAGCCGGGTCGTCGCGGAAGTTTCGATCACCGTGGACCTCGAAAAAATCTGTAAAGATGTACTCTATGTAATCAAGCGTGTAGGGCCGCTCCGCATGCCTGGCCAGCTGGGTTCGCTGCCAGCGGGTCAGGTTCGAAAAAATCTCCTTGCGTAATTTTTCCGCCTTCTTTTCCAGCTTTTTGATATCACCGGTAAAATCAACATTATCCGTTGAAAAATCCCTCAGCTCACCTATCTTGGCCTGCAATTCGGCGAGGGGTTTTTCGAAATCCAGAAACTGTTTCATCTATAACTCCTTATTCACCGGCATGTAAATATGCCGATACTGATCGATGCACCTATTCATACCATCTTCAGGCATTTTTGCAAAACATCCTGAAAAGAAGCGCTCCTCACCTAGCGAGCCCCCCCCCATCACAACAACTATTCAAAACTCATAACATTATACCCGAACAATTTTTCTGCTTCCATCATCGCCTCATCGGAAGCAGCCATCTTCAAGCGTTCCGGAAGCTTGATGACAGTTTCACTGCGATTTGGAATCACCACATGCAGGCGCACCTCGCAGCCACCGCGATAACGCTGCACGATCTGTTTCAACGCGCGCAGCTGGACATCGTTGAGGCCAGGGGTGGTCAGGCGGATATGGACCCGTTCAGTCTGTCGTTCCTTGGCATCGCGCAACAGCTGAACCTCGCTGACAATGATCTTGCAGGCCTCCTCACCGATATCCACCTCGCCGGTCACCAGCAACGGCTCCTCTCCCTGCAGCAACTCCATCGCCGCCGCATAGGTTTCCGGAAAGACAACCAGTTCTACAGATCCGCTCAGATCCTCCAGGGTAATGAAGGCCATCCGGTCACCCTTTTTGGTCATCAGTTCCTTGATACCGGCAACGATGCCACAGATGCGTACCGTTTCTTTGTCAGTCCGCTCAGGGAGTGCTGCCGCATCGCAGGTCGCCATCCGCTTCATCGAATCACGGTGCCGGTCAAGGGGGTGCCCTGTGACGTAGAACCCGAGGGATTCCTTTTCGAAACTGAGCAGCTCCTTTTCCGGCCATTCATCCATTTCAGGAAGCTGACCGTAACCGTTCCCGCCGAAAGAGACGACTTCATTGCTGCCGAACAGTGATTCCTGGCCAGATTCCCGCTCACGCTGCAACCGCTGGCCGATGTCCATCGCCTCTTCCAGAGCGGCCACAAACTGGGATCGTTTGCCCCCCAGAGAGTCAAAAGCACCACACTTTATCAATGCTTCAACAACCTTCTTGTTAACCTTGCGCAGATCAACCCGTTCACAAAAATCCTGCAACGAACTGAACGGCTTGTTGCGCCGGACTTCGAGTACGGAATCGAGTGCCGCAGTTCCGACGCCCTTGACCGCTCCCAAACCGAACCGGATTGCCTGCTCATCGACCGTGAATGAACGGTCCGAGGCGTTGATGTCCGGAGGATGCACCTCGATCCCCATGGCCCGCACTTCGCTGATATTCTTGATGACCTTGTCAGTGTTCTCCATGTCCTCGGTGAGCAACGCGGCCATGAATTCCACCGGGTAGTGGGCCTTGAGATAGGCTGTGTGCAGTGCCACCAGGGCATAGGCTGCGGAATGGGACTTGTTGAAACCGTATTCGGCAAACTTGGCCATCAGGTCAAATACCGCTTCGGCTTTTTTAAGGTTCAGTTTGTTCTCTTCAGCACCCTTAAGAAAGATTTTCTTCTGCTTGGCCATCTCCTCGGGTTTTTTCTTGCCCATCGCTCGGCGCAAAAGGTCAGCTCCCCCGAGGCTGTAGCCGCCCAGGGCCTGGGCTATCTGCATGACCTGTTCCTGATAAACGATGACTCCGTAAGTATCTTTGAGGATCGGTTCCAATTGCGGGAAATCGTATTTGAAGGTTTCCTGCCCCTGTTTCCGTTTAATAAACGAGTCGACCATCCCGCTGCCCAGCGGGCCGGGTCGATAGAGGGCCACCATCGCAATCAGGTCCTCAAAACAGCTCGGTTTGAGTTTGACCAGATACTCCTTCATTCCCGATGACTCAAGCTGGAATACGCCGGTGGTCTCTCCGCGGGAGAGTAGCTCATAGGTTTTGGGGTCATCGTCACGAATCAGCTTGAGGTCGAAATCCCGGCTTTTTCCCGCATGAACCAGTCGCACCGCATTCTCGATCACCGTCAAGGTCTTGAGCCCGAGGAAGTCAAACTTGACCAGCCCGATCTTTTCGACATAGTTCATCGGGAACTGGGTCACCTGACCGCCGGACTTGGGGTCGGTGTAGAGGGGCAGGTATTCCGATAGCGGGCGAGGTGTGACCACCACACCGGCGGCGTGGGTCGAGGCATGCCTGGTCAAACCCTCCAGCGCCAGGGCGATCTTGACCAGTTCCTTGACCTTGGGGTCCTTCTCAGCAAGGGCCTTCAGTTTCGGTTCCTGGGCGATCGCCTTTTTGAGGGTGATGCCGAGTACGTTCGGGACCAGCTTGGCGATCTTGTCGACTTCGCCGTAAGGAATATTGAGTGCACGCCCCACGTCACGCAGTACCCCCTTGGCGAGCATTGTGCCGAAAGTGATGATCTGGGCAACGTTCTCCTTGCCGTACTTCTGGCGTACGTACTCGATCACCTCCTCACGGCCGTAGATGCAGAAGTCGACGTCTATATCAGGCATCGATACCCGCTCCGGATTGAGGAAGCGTTCGAACAGCAGATTATAGGGAATCGGATCGATATCAGTGATGCGGATTGCGAAGGCGACCAGACTGCCCGCAGCACTCCCTCGGCCGGGGCCGACC
>PKUD01000146.1 GCA_002869695.1 Desulfuromonas sp.
GGTCGCCGTCACAGCTTTATCCACAACGATGCCTATACCGTTACCAATATTAAACTGGATGCCCATATTCGCCTCAAGGCGTCCGTAGAGGGCGGTGACCGCTTTCTGCGCCCAATATGTCACCAGCTCGATCTCTTCCTGGCTGACTGAGCCGCTGGTCAGGCCGATATCGCGGGAGGCAGGATCATTTGAATCAACGGAAACACTAATTGTATTAACGCTGGCACTCTTGGCGACAATAGCAATACGATGCAGGTCATTACTGTACCCTGCCTCAACCAGGGTTCCTACACCTGCCTCAGCAAGAGCAGCATTGATATCGGCAGCAAGGTCGGACATGGTTTTATTGGCTGACCCTGACGCAAAGATAAGGCGATGGTTGCTGTCCGAACCACCATCGGTGAGCGAGAGGGCGGTGCCATCTGAAGTCGCTGACAATTGCAGACTATTATTGGTCTTATTAACGACGTAGTAGCTCTTTCCATCACGTAAGCCGCCGACGCCGACATCGCCGCCATTATTGTAAACAACCTGATCACCGTTGCTCAGACCATGATTGGTCGCAAACGTAATTCGATCGTTCTCAACGCTGCTGTCACCACTGAAGGAGACATAATCGGTTCCGTTGGCAACACCTTCCTCAACCGTTACCTGATAAGTCGTACCATTATTGATCGTCAGGTCGAAAGTGGCGTCACCACTGAGACGTCCGTAGACAACCGGCGTCGTCGGTGCGGTCAACGCCAGGTCGGTCTTGATATTGACCCCGTCACCGTCGTTCAATGTTGACAGGTCCGTTCCGAAGGAGAGATTGCCATTGGCGCCAGGCACCTGATCCCCCAGGAAAAGGCCGATCGTGAAATTCTCGTCAAACCCGACAGTCGCCTCGACGGCCACGGTGGAATCGCTCTCGATATCGAGCAGCGGGCCCAGTTCAAAAGCGAAGTCGAGGGGGAATTCTTCGGCGTAGGTATAATTGAGCAGGGACCCCAGGTTCAGTTCTAGTTTGGCGTCAAGCGGGTCGTAAGTGATCGTTTCCGAATCTGTGCCGGGAAGCAGACAAAGCAGACGGCTGACTAAATCTTCAACTGTATTGAACGTAGCCGAATTATCCTCCCGGATCAGCTTGGCCACGTCGTTGCCGATCCTCACGTTGGCCGTAGTCGCCGCAGCACTCAGCAGGACCGGAACACCGGACAGGGTTTCACCGTTAACCGTCAGAACGATGTCGAAACCGGCATCAAGAGTGAGCTTTCCTTCGACAGAGGAAGGAGTCATGACGAGCTTATCGCACACTGCACCCGCCTGACTTTCCAGAGTAAACTGGGCAAATCCGCCAAGATCGCTGGAGTTAGCAGAAACGGTAAAACTGTCGATGGCCGGGTCAATGGCCACCAGGGTTATCGACCGGTCGGCATCAGCAACCGCCAGAATCTGATCACGCAGACCAGCGTCTTCAAGCGCGACATTGATGTCCACCAGAAGGGTGTCGTCCTGATCAACAATGTGGTCGCTTCCCTTGTCGTAAAGCAGTTTGGCGGAGATCATCTCGGCGAAGCCGAGAACTTCCTCCAGTGCGGCATCGGCCAGCGGGATATCGACATCAAACTTTCCGCTGGTGCGCATTTCATCCAGCCAATTGCTGAGTTGCCCCAACAGGCTGACGAAACTGGCCGCATTCATGTTGGTGAAGTTCAGGAGTTCATTAAAAACGTCGGTGGACGGCAGGTGATAATAGATAGTCGTCGCCGGATCTGTGATGTCGCTGATTCCTATGGTCACAGTCGTCTCTGGGCCAGCAGGTATCGTCAAACCACCAAAACTGGCACTCAAAGGCAATGCCGCATAGACCCATCCATCAGCTGTTGCCGAGACAAGATCACTTGCGGATGCTGAGCTAAATTCGGATAAGGTTATTTTCCCGTCACCGTTAGGTACAACATCAAGCAGAGAAATTGCTGCCGAGGCGTCACCAATGACGGTACCGTCAACGATCCCGACATCGATGAAACCAAGGCGGGCATTTCCGTTCACGCCCGAAGCCAACAAGTCAAAGTCCGCGGAGATGACAGTTCCGGGGAGTGCGAATAAAGACGCCTGCAAATTCGTACCGACGGTATTCAGATCGATACCCAGGGTCAAATCGAACGTTGCATTACCTGAGAGACTGGTGTCTGCAGAAACGCTGATATCGGCAAGCCCGGCAGGATCGTTAATATCAAACCCCAGATCGATGCCATTGGTTACAGCGCTGGAAGTCAGGCTCTTGGTAAAACCAAAATCAAAGAGCAGCTCTCCATCGGCAGTGATGGTAAATACGTCCTGAAGACCAAGTTCGGTGTTCAGTATGGTGGCCAGTTCCTGCAGACTGCTAAAGAGGAAGTCGCCAGTGACCGGATCGATCAACTTATCGACGATGTTTTCTTTGAACTTCTGACTTAAATCGAGGATATCACCAACAGTCTGGCCGTTTGTGAAGGGGAGTTTCGTGTTGTAGAGAGTCTCCAGAGCGTCAAATCCGGTCAGGCTGCTCAGATAACCGTTGAACTGGTTCAGCAAGGCGCCGATATCGTCCAGGGAAAGGTCACTGAAATCAGGCAGGTCACCGGTGACCGTAATTACGGGAAGATCGTTATTGAACAGGTCTGCCTTGGAAACACCTATGGTGACAGATGGCAGGGGATCCTTAAACCCATTCGGGTTGACAACAACCGGCAGAGTCGCAGAAAAACTGTTATTTGTTTTTGTTAACAGGCTATCGAGATCAATTGCGGTAAGCTCGGCAAACGAAATGCGACTGTCAGCGTCAGAATCCAGAGAGTCAAAGGCAATCTGCGCACCGATATCAAGAGTAACTGTCCCACCCTGAATGCCTGCTTCCAGAAGACCAATGTCAACCCCGACAGCGAGATCAGTGACATCGACATCAAGATCAAAAGTCAACGGTGAATTGATCTGAATAAACAGCTCGCCATAATCGAGAGGATTCCACGACAGTGCACTGATTCGCTCGGCGTAATCCAGACCTGTTAAATCGATACCACTGAAAATGCTGTTGAGATCAACGTCGCTGAAGTCGAGCCCCAGACTGAAATCGAAATCCAGACTTGCGGTTGCGGCGATATCGGCCGTGGCGTCAAAAGAAAGAGCATCATCGGTCCCGGCCGCACCAAAATTAAGAGACGTGTTAAATGCTGTCTGGAAATCAAGGTCAAAATTAAAGAGCAGTTCGTCCGTGGTGATAACGGGTGAACTGGTTCCGTTTCCGGAGAGAAGTGCGAGAATACTGTCGAACAGCTCCTGCGCAGTATGTTGCGCGTTATCAAATGTTTCTAACGCGTCATCTATGTCGTTGAGAACTGTGAGAGTCGGATCAATAGCATCGTTCAGCGACGCATCGATCAAGGGTAAATCGTAACCTGACAGCGGATGATCATGCACGTCACTGAGGACGTCGATCACCTGGCCGAGTACCGACCGCAAGCCATCCACAGAATAGGTTCTCAAGTGCGGATCGTCATTGGGTGAAACACCGTCGAAACTGACATCGTCGATGATAACATTGGCATCTACCGAGGCATCAAGGCTATCAACCAGTTCGAATGTCAAGGCCCGCACGTCCCCGGTGAGGGGCGATGTCGACAGGTCGATGGGTTGTTGTACAAAGCCGCTTGTTGTCGTACTTAAGTCAAGAGTAAAGATCAGGTTGTCTGTCCCATCACTGAGGTCGTCGAGGTAAACTTTGAGGAAGTCATTGGTGCCCGCCGTTGTCACATCGTAATCGAAATAGAGTGTCGAGACGTCGCCCGGGATATAAAACCGGTTGTGTGTCCGGTCAACATCGCCCGAATCCAGTTCAAGATAGGAGTTATCCAGAATCCAGTGTGCTTCGACATCGCCACCACCACCACCGGATAGGGTTTCCCCGGCGCCATGATGCGACCATCCGGGCTGTATTCCTGAGAACTCCCACCAGTCAAGAGGATCGGTATAACTGAGATAAATATCCTCGAAGGTGCCATTGACAATTTCAGGCGTCCATTCCGGAGCCCAGCTCACCGTGGCCAGGTTGGCAGCTGTAACCGCCTCGCCATCTGTGTTGGTGAGACCAAGGGATGCAATGCCTGAGGCGTTGAGCTGACCATTATCCCAGATGGCCGATGGTGTGTGCTCATGATCCTGACCCGTGGCAAAGTTATCCATTGCCGGCCGATCGCTATTACGTACCGTACCGTCTACTTCAACTGAAGTCGGATTCAATATGTCTGCTAAACGGCTGTAAGCATAACCGGAACCCAAATCAATACCGTTTATAGAATCTTTAACTACTTCAGGATCGCTATCCCAAATCGTGCTCCCTTTGATGGTAGCCACGTAATAGTTGGCCCAGACCCAACTGTGGTAATTTTCCGATAAATCTCCAATAAGGTCATCCGGCCAATAGAGGTCAGCCCCATCGAGGAAAACGTTGTAGGCACCGGGAATGGGTCGACCGGCTGGGTAGAGAAGGTTATCAAGGGGTGAAATAGAATTAGGCACGAGCTGCGTCTGGTAATAAACATCCGCAAAGGCGACATTATCCCAGATAGAGACGCCATAACCTTCAGGCTGATTGAGAGCATACTGAGCCTGGTCCTGATCAACCGGCACACCACTTTGATCAAAATCATGA
>PKUD01000080.1 GCA_002869695.1 Desulfuromonas sp.
CGGTCCTGTGCAAATCGGTCCGGTACAGCTCTGCTTTCTGACCTAGAACCTCCTCGACGACCTCTTCTGCCGGGAATCGATAATGGTTTTTGTAGCCGGACGACACCAGCGCGATCTGCGGTTTTAATGTCCGCAACAATTTTTGAGAGTCTGAATTGCGGCTGCCATGATGAGGCAGCTTGAGTAAAGCGACCGGTCCAGGGATACCGGCATCAAGCAAATTCTCCGTTCCAGCCCGTTCCAGATCTCCCGTCAACAACAAACCATCTTGCCCATTTCGAGCATAGAGGACCACGGAACGATCGTTCGGAGACACCGACTCCAGTTCCGGCACAAAACAAAACAGATCCATATCGGGTTCGGTCGTGGCAACCTCTGTCCAACCACGGGAAAAACGCCGGACAGGGATATTGTGCCGCTGCAGTACCTCCAGCAGGTCTTGATTCAAACCTTTCACATCGACTGAGCACCAGAACTGTTTAACCGGAAAATGATCCAGTACGTAAATCAATCCCTTACGGTGGTCAGGGTGATCATGGGTCAACAAGACCGCCTCAAGCTGCTTGATTCCAAGAGACCCCAGTGCGGGCGCAAGCAGGCGCTCACCGACATCGAAACTGTCACTATGAAGTCCGCCGCCATCTACCAGGATATGCCGCCCCTCCTTCAGTGACAGCAACATTGACTCCCCCTGCCCCACAGAAAATGCCGTCAGGGTCAGGTCAGCACTTCGGACCATCGGGTCTGCGTAAGCCAAGCTCCCCAGAAATAAGAGCAGCAAACACGGCACGACGATTCTTTTCCAGGGAAGCAGCAGTGTAAGAGCACATCCAGTGACAACAGATAACTGCAAAGGAGACAGAAACAGATGAGCACCGTCGAGACCGGGAATTTCAGTCACCAATTCAGCAAGTTTCAGGGTTAGATCTAGCACCTTCCCACACAGAACAAACCCGGCCCCGGCTAGAAACTCACTCCAGCTTGTAAGCAGCAGTCCCGCTAGGCCTGCCGGGACGGCCAGCAGACCAATCAAGGGAATGGCAAACAGGTTATTGACAAGGCCGGCCAGAGAAAGTAGATGAAAGTTCAGCAGAACCAGCGGCATTGTTGCGAGATTTGCGGCCAAAGTGACCAACATAATCTGCAAAACCTTTTTCAACACTCCCGGAAGTTTGACGGTCGGGAGCAGCCAGTAGCGTCTCCAGCAGAGGATCCCGGCAACGCCGGCGAAGGAGAGTTGAAACGATGCCTGCCACAGAGCAAGAGGCTCCAGCAACAGAAACAGTAACGCCAAGGTTGTGAGCAGTTGCATCGGGGCCACCCTCCGTCGCCAAAAGAGCAAAAAGGTTGCACAACAACAGACGGCAAATGCGCGGCGTGTCGACAGGGCATCCCCGGTCAGCAGAAGATAAGCCAACAACAGTGGAAGCAGCAACAGCGGCAGAATCCGCTGTGGGGGCTGCCAGCGTAGCAGGTCAGGAAAACGGCGATAAGCCCAGAGGAGAGCCTGATAGCCGAACAGCGCCAACAATCCCATATGGAGCCCGGAAATGGCAAACAGATGAGCAACGCCGGTTCGGGCCAGCAACTGCCTCTGGCTCCTCGTAATGCTCCCGCGCTCACCCAAAGCCAGAGAGCGAACCAGAGAAGCGAGTCCCTCCGGAACTCTCCGGTCTATCAGCTGGCCGCACTGCCGTTTCCAGCGGGCAAGCCTTCTCATGGGACTGCTGCCGACGTTACCTAATTTTATGATCGACCCCGCGTCAGGGAGATAAGCCGTCACCCGTATGCCGGAATAGGCCAGGTGACGAGGCTGATTAAATTCCCCCGGAGTGCCGAACATCCGTGGCCGCCGCAGACGACTGCGGAAACGGATTCGATCACCGTAAAGCAATTCTGGAGAAACGTTATCGAGGTAAAGCCGCACAGACCCGGCAACCTTGGTCGCGATTCCCTGAGAAGAAACAAGTTGCGCGGCAATATCGACACTGCTTTTCCCCGCGTCCCGGCCAGCGACCCGCAACACCTCCCCCTCGACGACAACCGGAGAAGGTCCGCTGTATGTATGAACCTTTGAGCTGTCATTTACGGGATAAAGGTGGAAAGGGATTCTGAGCAGACCGACCAGAAGAAACATCAGAAACAGGCAGATGAGAGCCGCAATTCGTATCTTGTGGCAGAGAAACCAGCAGAGTGCTATGAGAGCTGGAAGAATCCAGAAGAAAGCCGGGGGCACCCCGGGACGTAAAAAAACTCCCCACAGCATCCCCGCTACGTAAGCAACCAGACAGACTGATACCGGCTGCATCTCCCCCCCCCCCACGAATTTTCCCCTGACAGTCAGCAGAGACTAACTGGCGACCTTTTTCTTTTCGATATCCAACTTGCGGATGAACTTCTCCGCAAGAGCGACATCATCTTTACTACCGATAAAAACTGGTGATCGGTCGTGGATATGTTCCGGTTCGACATCGAGAATCGGACCGCGACCGGTAGACGCAGCCCCGCCGGCCTGCTCAACCAGAAACGCCATCGGGCTCAACTCGAAAAGCAGTCTGAGTTTCCCATTCGGCTTACCCTTCAGGTGCGGATAAAAGAAGATCCCCTGCCCCTTTAGCAGAACCTGGTTGATGTCCGGAACGAAACCACCACTATAACGCAGCTTGACACCACGCTCTTCAAGCTGCTGCACAAACGCTTCAGTTCCCGGGGTGTAGAGGTTGCGCTGACCGCCGGGGGAATAGAGGCTACCCTTCTTGCCGATCTGTATATTCTCCCGGACCAGATTAAATTCCATCAGGTGGTTCATACTGAATTCATGAACCCCGTTGCCGGTACTATAGACCAGCGTGGTGCGCGGACCGTAAAGAATATACATCGCCGCTACCTGATTCCGGCCGGATTGCAGCAGGTCACAGCCTGAAAAAATCGAGACAATGGTGCCGACTGCCAGGTTGACATCGACCAGAGAAGACCCGTCCAGCGGATCAAATGCGACCGAATACTTTCCCTCGCAATCTGGAGAAATCGGAATAATTTCGTCCGCCTCTTCCGACATCATATTGGCAACTACGCGAGAATGATCAAGCCGCTTGCGCAGAATCCGGTCCGCCAGCACGTCGAGAGCAAGCTGTTGCTCACCGTACAGATTCGAAGTTCCCGCAACACCAAGATCTCCCGTCCGGATTGAATTGATAATATATTTTGACGCTTCCGCGATTTCGCAAATCAGGTGAACGAGATTGTCATCAACCTCATGCTCACGAAGATGCCGCCGCAGATCTATTTGAAATTTAGATTTTCCAGGTTCCACCATTTCGAGAAACTCCCTGTTATTGGGTCATACTTTTAATCAACGGCGCCATGACCTGAACCGTAATCCTTTGTTGCCGAAACATACTAACCCAGAATAAAAAAAGCAACAACCGTCCGCTTGTTCTGTCTACTTCAATTGCTATAATTGCGACACACCTGAAAGATCGATTTCAGCAGAAAGGATATCCCTATGTCTGAAGAGCTACATTCGGAAAACCAGGAATCAAGATCGGAAAAAATCTGGCGGGCAACCAGACGTACTATTTCATCTGCCACATTCCGCGCCAACCAGTACAAATATGTTGTGCAGAAAAAAATTGACCTGGGTGCAGTCCATAAAAAAATCGACCAATTACATGCAGAACTGGGGAAAATGATCGACGACTGTCGCGAAGCTGGGCACAGTCAGATTATGGAACGTGATGAAGTTGTCCAGCTGCTGCACAAGCTTGACAGCCTGAAAAAGGCAGCAGCGCTTCTGGAAGAGGAGATAGAAACCATCCGTTCCGAGATGCCTCCGGCGGAAGAGCTCGATGAAGACCAGGCCAACGATACGTCAGGGAAGGAGGACCGCAAAGAATCACCATAAAAAAACGACTGCCGATAACCGGTCATCGGCCCCGTTCTTCGCTCCATCGCAGCTGCAAAGTTGCATAATCGACAGCATAGAAACCGAGAGCATGGTCGATAGCGGCACTGATTGTGGCTCCCCTGCCCAGAGCATCAAGTAGCTCACGCATCTGGAACCAGCCATATTCATCCAGCAGAAAACGGACAAAATCGTAACTTTGCAGATAAGCCACGCCGGCACGGGCTGCGGAAAACTGCCGGGCGGACGTTTCTAGTTCGGACCAGCTGAAAAGTTCGTCACTCCTGCGTGCCTGTTCAAGTAGATCCATATGCGGAGACAGTTGTTCGGCAGAGGCCACTTCGGCCAGCCCCTCATTCAGCCACAGCGGCACGTTGTTGCCGGCCAGCTCCCGCACGACAACATGCATAAATTCGTGAAACAGCAGCCCCCTGACCCTGGAGTCCACCTGACTCACCCCACCGGCCGGTAGGCGGATTTTGCCGTCATAAACCCCAGCGGCCCAGTCTGGGGAATTGGTCAAATTGCTGAAATCCGCATTGGCATAGATAATCACCGGAACCCTGCGCTGGGGATAATGTCCCAGCTGGCTGCTCACCCAATCGTAAGCATCTTCCAGAACCTCCAGAACATCATTGCCGAGAGAGGGCGTAACTTCACCGTCATAATTGATGATAAAATGTCCACCGTACTCTTTTGCCATCTCCTGCTCTACAGCTAGTTCTCGCCTGAGACGCTCGAGCTGATCTGC
>PKUD01000163.1 GCA_002869695.1 Desulfuromonas sp.
GTCAGGTGAAGCACCACTGCGACGAGGATATTTCTGCCGGTCTTGTAATAGAGCCAATTCATCAGGAGGACAAAAGGGAAAAGGCTGATCAGAAAATTAAGACTATGCAGCGCGCCTTCCACAACCAGGTTGCTATGGTAGTAACCCTGGATAAGGGACAGCGGTATGTGCCACAGCGCCCAGTAAACGGCGAAGATCATCGACGTGGTGAAGAGCGTAAATCTTTGCCGCAGGCAGTCGGTACCGTAGCTGTGCCAGGCCAACTCCTCCAGAACCGGAGCGATAATGAGTATGAACCATACAGGGAACAGGGCTGAGCTGAAGGTCGCTTCGCCAGTGATAGTAAACTGCCCGACGTCATAACCAAACAGCAGGGAGACAGCCATGGCAAGCAGGATACTGGCGGGCATCAACAGCAGTGTGGCGAATAAATAGCGTATCTCGCCGGTGCGGACATTTAAAAAACGCCTGGCGACATCCCCCAGCAAGGCCTTGTCTTTGCTGATGTACCAGGCGGCGACGAAGAGGGGGGTACACAAACCGGCCAGCCCCAGTGCGCCAATGGTGCCAGAATATTCTTCTGCGCCGGGCTGGTGGCTCAGGTACGCTGCTACCAGCCAGAGCGCCCAGGGGATGAAGGCGCTGAAAAAGTAAAAACGAAACGGGTAACGATAATTCGTTATCATCAGGCTATCTCCTAAGTTTTTTTGTGCAGCTCGAAAGTGAGCAGGAAATGATTAAAAGATTTAGTCGACTAAAAAAATAATAACCACAACGATTGGCACTTGTCAAATAATTTTTAGTCAACTAAAATGTTTTGGTCTTGCAATGGAGAACAAAGAATGAAGCGGAGGGATTTTGTCAGTGTCTGATTTTGGGAAACGAGCCCTCAACAAGGCGCAAACGCGGTTGAAAGTCCTTGATGCGGTTTATCGGTTAAGTAAAACTTCAAATTTCAGGGATTTGAAGGTGAAGTCGATTGCCGAGGAGACCGGGATCACGGAAATGACCTTCTTTAATTATTTTCAAAAGAAGGAAGAGATTCTCAAATACATGATGGGAATCTGGGCACTGGATCTTATGGCTCTGCAACACCACAATCCGCTGACCGGAGAGGCGGCCATACGCCGTGTCTTCAAGCACACGGCTGAACAGGTAAAAAAGCATCCACGCCTGATGGCCAATTTTGTTGCGTCTTTACTGACCAGTGAAATTGACCCTATGGCCAATGTCATTGAGGCTGCTGACCGCTTTCTGCTTCATCCGGATGCACCCGAATTATATGAAATCAAAATCCCCAGCGGGAATGAAATCTTGATGCAACACCTCGCCGAGATCGATTCCACACGCGACCATACGAGGACTCTGCTGCATCTGGCGTCCTGCTTTTATGGTGATGTCATCCTGGCAGACACTGCCGGACTGGACATTGAGATGCTTTATACCAACAGTCTGGATCTGATTTTACAAAACGACACATAACTGCGCGCCAAGCAAGAGAAGCGTATAATCTTAGGTCGGAACGCTGGATTGCCGTTCAGACCGAAGAAAGCACCAGTTTGGTAGATCCCCCTTTATCAGACACGGAAATGGCCGACCTTTGAAATAAGGGTCAGCTGTTCTTGTCTTGCTGGGCAACAATAATTGTGTGTTTCTGCCCAAATTCAACCTGTCGATCAATGCGAGAGGACTTATAAGAAAGTTGTGATAGCATGAATGTTATTGTGCTGTATGCTTAAAATTGTTTCTTATAAATATGGGATTTGTTGCTCAACATTTTTACACAAACCAAGAACAGAGGAGCACAGACAATGAAAACACAATTTACCGTCCACATTGATTCTTGGGCTCACGGTACGGCGATTCCGGCCCAATTCGCTTTTGGTCGTCCGGGGACCGACAGCCCATTTGCTCCAAGTGACAACATAAGCCCTGGCATTCGGTGGTCTCATGCGCCCGCGGGCACGCGATCCTTTGCAATCGTATGTCACGATCCAGACGTCCCGTCGTCAGGAGAGGACGTAAATCAACAAGGTAAGACAGTTCCCGCTGATTTGCCGCGCGTAAACTTCTTTCATTGGGTCCTGGTGAATATTCCTGCCGAAGTGTCCGGTCTGGAGGAGGGTGCAGCCTGTCGGGGCATCACCCCACGAGGCAAACCAGTAGGTCGAACCCCACACGGCGTGACCGGCAAGAATGACTACACGGGATGGTTCGCGGGTGACCCCGAGATGGAAGGCACCTACGGCGGCTATGACGGTCCTTGCCCGCCGTGGAATGATAGTATCGTGCACCACTATCACTTCGAGGTCTTTGCCCTTGATGTCGAAACGCTGAAACTCCAAGGCGAGTTCACCGGTCAAGACGCTTTGGAGGCAATGAAGGGGCACATTCTGGCGAGTGCATCGCACATGGGGACCTATTCAATGAACCCGGCTATCGAAGGTTGATGACGTTGAGACGGTCGCTACGGCCCCTGCACATCTAAAGCAACCAACCAATGAAACAATGGCCAAAAGTCTTGCACAGCGACGTGTAAACCCCGCTGGTGGCCATTCTTATTTTCGCTACATATCAGACACGCAAATGACCGCCCCCGGGATAGGGGGCGGTCATTCTGATTTATCAGGGTGTTTGGTCTTTAAGATCCACTAAGATTTTTGACTCCAAAAACAATCCAGCACAAAATCCAAGACGCTTTCGCGCCGTTTAATCTTACAATTAATCCTTAATCAGGAAAGGACCGTTATTGGTTTGTTTAAATGATTAGTTACGCTCAAACCCATCCCTATCTGCTAAGATAGATTGCTATGACCACCGACCAAACAATCCTGTTTAGCCTGATAGGCCTCATTTTCATATTCCTTCTCTGGGGCCGTGTACGTTACGATGTAACGGCTTTTGCTGCGCTGGTCCTGGCTTTTTTGGCCGGTGTCATACCAAAAGACCAAATTTTCTCTGGGTTCGGCCACCCGGCGGTGATTATTGTCGCCCTGGTGCTGATAGTCAGTCGGGGTCTCTCCCGCTCTGGTGCTATTGAATTGCTGGCCCGCAAGGTTGTCGACTCGTCTCGCAGTCTGCCTACCCATATCGGAATCATGGCGGTGGTCTCCGCCACTCTTTCGAGCATCATGAATAACGTGGCCGCGCTGGCCTTGCTGATGCCGGTCGATATGCAGGCGGCCAAGCGAGGCAAGCGGAGTCCGGCACTGTCGTTAATGCCACTTTCGTTCGCCTCAATCCTCGGTGGCATGGTGACTCTGATCGGCACGCCGCCAAATATCGTCATCGCTACTTTTCGCGAAAGCGCCTTGGGTGAACCGTACGGCATGTTCGATTTTGCTCCGGTCGGTGTGGTCGTGGCAATTGTCGGGGTGCTTTTTGTCTCTCTCGTTGGCTGGAGGATGATTCCAGTGGACCGTGGCAAACACGATACTGCCCAAGAACTTGGCGATCTTCAGAACTACATTTCGAATGCCAAGGTGCCGGAAGTATCCAAATCGATAGGCAAGGCACTCAAGGATCTCGAGTTGTTCGCTGAAGAGAGTGACGTCAATATCCTAGGTCTGGTACGTCGTGGAAAACGCTTGCCCGGCACAGCCCGACGCGAAATCCTGCGCAAAAAGGATCTGGTGGTACTGGAAGGACGTCCCGATGCCATCGACCAATTTGTCGGCGCAGCCGCTCTGGTTCACATCGGCGCGGAGAAGCATGATTCAGTAACCGCAGAGGCGGTTGCTCTTGTCGAAGTGGTGGTGCCGGAAGGGGCGATGATCGTTGGACGTACGGCTAGGGAAGCACGCTTGCTCACCCGTCGTAGCGTGACCCTGCTCGGCATTTCACGCAAGGGGCGGCGGATTCGCGAACAGGTACGCAACGCGCCGATCAAGGCTGGGGATATCCTGCTTTTGCTCGGTCCCGAGGAACAACTTCCCGATATAGTCGATTGGCTCGGCTGCTTGCCACTGGCCGAACGAGGTTTGGAAGTCCTCCAGCGGAACAAGGCGTGGGCAGCCGTGGCCATCTTTGCCATAGCAATTATTGCGGCCAGCATAGGCTTGGTCTACTTGCCACTGGCGCTTGCGGCGGTGGTGGTCGCCTACGTCTTGCTGCGCATTGTCCCCCTATCCCAGATCTACGATTCGGTGGAGTGGCCAGTCATTGTGCTGCTCGGATCGATGATCCCAATCGGTGCTGCGCTGGAGGCCAGTGGCGGAACGACCCTGGTGGCGAATACCATCGTCGACTGGACGGCAGGCCTACCGACCGTCGCCGTCCTAACTATTCTGATGCTAGTCACCATGACCCTCTCAGACATACTGAATAATGTGGCGACAGCATTGATCGCCGCTCCTATTGGCGTCGATATAGCCAACCGACTCGGCGCCAACCCGGATGCGTTTCTGATGGCGGTTGCCGTGGCCGCATCCTGCGCTTTTCTGACTCCCATTGGCCATAAGAACAACACCATTATCATGGGTCCTGGCGGCTACAAATTTGGCGACTACTGGCGAATGGGGCTGCCGTTGGAGATTCTGGTGGTGTTGGTGGGTATCCCGATGATTCTCTTTGTCTGGCCTCTATGAGA
>PKUD01000135.1 GCA_002869695.1 Desulfuromonas sp.
CCCGAACCGGGGGAGTACCATGCAACGGACCTGATCAGCGGAAAGAGCGTCCCGGCTGAAAATGCGTATTTCCTTATTCGCAGTTCCGCCGCTCCCTGCTGCCAACCCTCGATACTGACCTTTGCCGATGAACTGGAAGCGGCCAATTTCCATTCAGGATTCGGCGGTGCCCTGGGCCGACTGCCTGAAACCCTCGCCTTTCTCCGCACCGCGCAGAACCTGCGCCACTCAAGCTGACCCACGTCGAAAACCGAACACCAAAGAAAAAGACTTGACAATCACTGTGCGGGGATTATTATTGTTTTCGTTGTTAGCACTCATTGCAGCTTAGTGCTAACAACGAAAACAGGGAAGAGACACGGATGTTGCTGCTTCGGACAGACGCAGTCTCTTTTCTGCATTTTCTCACCAGACAACAATCGACCACGAGGTCACACTTAAGAACTTGAAAGGAGTTGCACAGATGAAGATCAGACCACTGCAGGACCGTATCATCGTTGAGCGTATCGAAGAGGAGACCACCACCGCAGGTGGCATCATTATCCCCGATACCGTCTCTAAAGAAAAACCTCAGGAAGGCAAAGTGATTGCCGCCGGCAAAGGCAAGGTGACCCCGGAAGGCAAAGTGCTGCCTCTCGACGTAAAAAAGGGCGACCTGGTGCTGTTCGGCAAGTATGCCGGCAGCGAGATCAAGGTTGAAGGCGTTGAATATCTGATCATGCGTGAAGATGATATTCTGGGCGTCGTTGAGAAGTAACCAGCCGCTTCACAGTTTCGACAAATAAATTACGGAGGATATACGTATCATGGCTAAAGAGATCAAATTTTCACAGGACGCACGTGGCAGCATTCTCGAGGGGGTCAACGCACTGGCCAACGCCGTTAAAGTGACCCTCGGACCCAAAGGGCGTAACGTCGTTATCGATAAATCGTTCGGCGCTCCGCTGATCACCAAGGACGGCGTCACCGTCGCCAAAGAGATCGAACTGGAAGACAAGTTTGAAAACATGGGCGCTCAGCTGGTCAAGGAAGTCGCGTCCAAGACCTCTGATGTCGCGGGTGATGGCACCACCACCGCTACTGTCCTGGCCCAGGCGATCTATCAGGATGGCGTCAAGCTGGTGACCGCCGGTCATAACCCGATGGAAATCAAGCGCGGCATCGACAAGGCTGTTGCAGCAGCTGTTGAAGCACTGCAGAAGCTGTCCAAGCCGGTCGCCGACCACAAGGAAATCGCCCAGGTTGGCACCATCTCAGCCAACAGCGACGAGACCATCGGCAACATTCTCGCCGAAGCAATGGAAAAGGTTGGCAAGGAAGGCGTCATCACCGTCGAGGAAGCCAAGTCGATGGACACCAGCCTCGAGACCGTCGAAGGCATGCAGTTTGATCGCGGTTACCTCTCCCCCTACTTCGTCAGCGATGCTGAGCGGATGGAAGCGGTCATGGAAGATGCGCTGATTCTGATTTATGACAAAAAGATCAGCACCATGAAGGACCTGCTGCCGGTTCTCGAGCCGGTTGCCAAGCAGGGTCGTCCGCTGATGATCATCGCTGAGGATGTCGACGGCGAAGCTCTGGCGACCCTGGTCGTCAACAAACTGCGCGGCACCATCAACGTTTGTGCCGTCAAGGCTCCGGGCTTCGGCGATCGTCGCAAGGCCATGCTCGAAGATATCGCGACCCTGACCGGTGGCCAGTTGATCTCTGAAGAGGTCGGCTTCAAACTGGAAAACGCCACCGTTGATATGCTGGGTACCGCCAAGCGGATCGTTGTCGACAAGGACAACACCACCATCATCGATGGTGCCGGCGCGGAAGAAAAAATCGAAGGTCGCGTTAAGGTGATCCGTGCCCAGATCGAAGAGACCAGCAGCGATTATGACCGTGAAAAACTGCAGGAGCGCCTGGCCAAACTGGTCGGCGGGGTTGCCGTGGTCAAGGTCGGCGCTGCGACCGAAACCGAAATGAAAGAGAAGAAAGCCCGCGTTGAAGATGCTCTGCACGCGACCCGCGCTGCGGTTGAAGAAGGTATCGTCCCTGGCGGCGGTGTAGCCTATCTGCGCATCCTCAAAGACGTCAAGGCTCTTAAACTGGCTGGGGAGCAGACCTTTGGTCGCGATCTGGTGCTGCGCGCACTGGAAGCACCGCTGCGTCAGATTGCCATCAACGCCGGTAAGGAAGGCGCCATTGTGGCAAACAAAGTCCTCAACGGCAAAGGCTCTTACGGCTTCAACGCTGCTGCTGACGTCTACTGCGACATGCTGGAAGCCGGCATCCTTGATCCGACCAAGGTGACCCGCAGCGCCCTGCAGAATGCGGCATCGGTTGCCGGGCTGATGCTGACCACGGAAGCAATGGTCGCCGATAAACCCGCTGAGGGTGGTGATGCTATGCCGGCTATGCCTGGTGGCATGGGTGGCATGGGTGGTATGGGCGGCATGATGTAGCTCGAGCCCCTCTATCCCCGCACAAAAAAGAGCCCCGTCGGCTGAAGCCGACGGGGCTCTTTCATTGCCAGTGCCGGAAACCGGCACCCCCTAGGAGACGATCCACTTGAGACAGTCTTCACGTGTCGCCGGCGGCACCTCCAGACTGAATTCCCGACCTTCACCCCGGAACAGAACCTCAACCCGGGGCTCATCCTTGCCCTTGCCATAAGAAGCAACTATCCCGGCCGCAAGCTCACAATCCGTCTCATCAGGCTGGCCGCAGAGCAACCCGAGCGGTCCGGAAAAATTATTGCAGCGCAAACGCAACCCTGCCTCTCCCAGCAATCGCTCCATCGCTTCATTATCCGCCTGGTTGCGGCCGAGAACCAGCTTGGCCTTATCGGACAGGCGGAACTGCCTGCCGACCTTGAGCAGCTCCACATCGATCACCGTTGAATCTGGCTTGTGTTCGAGTTGATCTCGCAGGCGATTGGAGAATCCGACCTCGGTCAGCAGACACCCACCGCCGGAGGAGGGGAAATCAGGATAGCCCCATTCTCTGGCGTAACGCTGCTGAGGCTTGCGCGAGCGACCCTGGATATCCAGCAGCCGTTCCCGATCGACCAAGCCCGTTTCTTCCATCGGAGTGATCGACAGCAGTTTCGCGCTGAGGGGCCTCAACACCTTGTCGGGAAAGCCGGAATGGTTGGCCACCGAGCGCAGGGCATTGGCATTCTGACTCATCGGCCGCTGCCCGAGCACCTCGCCGGAGAAGAGAAAATCGAACCCCTCGCGCTGCATGACTTCACCGGCCAGGCGGAACATCATGGCATGACAGTCGATGCACGGATTCATATTCCGGCCGTAGCCGTATTTTGGGTTTTTCACCATTTCCAGATGCACGTCGCTGATATTTTCCACGATCAGCGGAAAACCGATCTGTTCTGCCGCAATCCTGGCCTTGGCGGCACCGAAGAAAGGAGTGACGAAAGAGATGCCGGTAACCTCAACCCCCTGACGCAACAATGTCATGGCGGCCAGAGTACTGTCGAGCCCTCCGGACATCAGGCCCAGTGCTTTACTCATGTATATTCTCCATATCTCTGATTTAAATTACCCTTCACCTGAAAATAACACGGCACGGTTTTTCAATTCAACGCATACTCCGGGCATAAAAACAGGGGTGCCGTTCCAACGGAACGACACCCCTGTGAATCATCGAGGGACTGAAAAGAATCGCCTCAGGCGTCCTTCTCTTGAGTCTTCTCTTCATCCTTCTTTTCGATCTCCTCGACCTTGGCCTCTTCAATATCGTCTGAGTCACTCATCCCTTTTTTAAAGTTACGCAACCCCTTGCCGAGGGAACCGCCAACCTGCGGCAGCTTTCCGGCGCCGAAGATAATCATGACCAGCACGAGAATAATCAATAATTCCTGGGTGCCCAATCCGAACATAACTGAATCTCCTTCGTGTTCATTATACGTCAATTTAAGCGTGTCATCTGTTGTCATGGCGGAATCGAGCCGCCGCGCAGAGAACTGTAAACATACACCGGCCGGCAAAAAAAGACAATCTATCTCATTTCCGTATACGGCCCTGTCCCATGCCCCTTCCCGCACCCATCGCCCCCTGTTTTTCTTCTTTCAAATGTTGCATAATAGGCCAGCGATATGATGATCTTTTTACCCACAGCACTCTTAACACTCTTAATCCATTCAAAAGCAGAGAACCGATGGCAATCAAGGTAGGTATTAACGGCTTCGGCCGCATGGGCCGACTGGCATTGAGGACAGCATGGGACTGGCCCGAACTGGATATCGTCCAGATCAACGAGCTCTCCGGCGGACCCCGTACCGCTGCTCATCTGCTGGAGTTCGACTCGGTTCACGGGCGCTGGCAACGGCAGATAAGCGCTGACGGCACCAGCATCACCATTGATGACACTAGGCTTCTTTTTACCGAAGGAGCCACGCCGGGGGAGATCGACTGGGCAGCCAACGGAGTCGACATCGTCATCGAGGCGTCGGGCAAATTCCGCACCCCCGCCCTGCTAAGGCCCCATTTCTCCGCCGGGGCCAGGAAAGTCATCGTCGCCGCTCCGGTGAAGCAGGGGGCGCTCAATATCGTCATGGGTGTCAATGACCACCTCTATAGACCCGAGACCGATCACCTGTTGACCGCCGCGTCCTGCACCACCAACTGCCTGGCACCGGTGGTCAAGGTCCTGCATGAACAGATCGGCATAGAGCATGGTGTCATCACAACCATTCATGACATGACCAATACCCAGATCGTAGTCGATGCGCCGCACAAAGACCTGCGCCGGGCCCGAGCGGCCAGCATGTCGTTGATCCCGACCACGACCGGCTCGGCAACCGCGATTACCCTGATATACCCGGAACTGCAGGGCAAACTGAATGGTCATGCGGTTCGCGTCCCCCTGTTGACCGGGTCTCTGACCGATGCGGTCTTCGAGATGCGGCAGAAGGTCACCGCTGAACAGGTCAACCGGCTGTTCCGCGAGGCCGCCGAAAACGAACTGAAGGGCATTCTCGGCTATGAGGAGCGGCCTCTGGTCTCCATCGACTACAAGAGCGACCCCCGTTCAGCGATCATTGATGCCCTCTCGACTCTGGTTGTCAACGATACCCAGCTGAAAGTTTTTGCCTGGTACGACAACGAGATGGGTTACGTTCACCGCATGATGGAACTGTGCAAAAAAGTTGCCGAGAGCCTCTGAATGACCGCTCTGCGCAATTACAGCCTAGTCACCGGGGCCTACTGGGGCTTCACCCTCACCGACGGCGCGCTGCGCATGCTGGTGCTGCTCCATTTCCACTCCCTGGGCTACAGCGCGCTGCAGATAGCTTTCCTGTTTCTGTTCTATGAATTCTTCGGCATCCTCACCAACCTGGTCGGCGGCTGGCTTGGCTCTCACTTCGGCCTGAAGGTTACCCTGTTTTCCGGGTTGGCCCTGCAGATCCTGGCCCTGACCCTGCTGGCATTGCTGCAACCCGACTGGTCCGCAACGATCTCCGTCGCTTATGTGATGACGGCGCAGGCACTCTCCGGGATCGCCAAAGACCTGACCAAGATGAGCTCAAAAAGCGCTATCAAGCTTCTGGTCCCGGCGGGGGAAGAGGGACTTCTGTTCAAATGGGTGGCCATTCTCACCGGGTCAAAGAACGCCCTGAAAGGGGCCGGTTTCTTTTTGGGCGGGCTGCTGCTGGGTTGGCTGGGATTCCGCTTATCACTTCTGGTGATGGCGGGCGGACTGCTGCTGATCATCCTGGTTGCCGGCACCACCCTGCCGCGACAGATGGGCCGGGCCAAAACCGGAATCAAATTCAGCCGCATCCTCTCCAAAAGCCGCAACATCAACCTTCTCTCCGCGGCGCGTATGTTCCTGTTCGGCTCGCGGGATGTCTGGTTCGTGGTTGGCCTGCCGGTTTTTCTCGCATCGACCCTCGGCTGGAGCCATCCGCAAGTCGGCGGCTTCATGGCCCTCTGGGTCATCGGTTACGGGGCGATTCAGGCCCTCGCGCCAAAGCTGTTGCGCTCATGTCTCGGCGACAGACTGCCACACGGCGGTACGGCCAGCCTGGCAGCGTTTTCCCTGGTCCTGCTGACTGCGCTCATTGCAACCGGGGTAGGTCTGAGCCTGCCGGCCTGGCTCACGGTCATTGCCGGACTGGCGCTGTTCGGCATCTTCTTTGCGATTAATTCGGCGATCCACTCCTATCTGATCCTCGCCTATGCGGACACGGAGAATGTCGCTGTAGATGTCGGATTCTATTACATGGCCAACGCCGCAGGTCGGTTGGGAGGCACCCTTCTCTCCGGACTGATGTTCCAGAACTTCGGCCTGACCGGCTGCCTGTGGCTGTCAGTCCTGCTGCTGACGGCAGCAGGTGGGCTGTCCCGATTCCTGCCGGGCCGAGCACTCGCCACCCCTTAGCGCAAACAGCGAAGGCGGGAAATCCCGCCTTCGCTGAAAGTCATCTATCTTGAACCAGGCTACCCAACCGATCTCCAGTCGTTTTTCCAGTCCAATGCGGCAGTCTCCTGATCCTCTTCCGGAAGGGCGGAAGCCGATGCTTCTGCGAGGCTGAAACGGCTCAACAGTTCCTTCATCCTCACTGCCTGACTGGAAAGCTCTTTACTGATCGCCGACCCTTCTTCAGCGCCAACCGTATTCTGCTGGATCACCAGATCGATCTGGCTCAACCCTTTGTTGACCTGAGCAACACCTTCCGCCTGCTCCTGGCTGGCAATAGCGATCGCAGCGGTCAATTTTGAGGTCTCGGTGACTTTTTCCAGAATCTCACACAGGGCTTCCGCAGTCTGTTCGGCAATTTTTGCCCCGTTTTCAGTCTTCTGCACTGACCCTTCAATCAGCTCAGCTGTTTCGCTGGCGGCCTTGGCACTACGCGCAGCCAGACTGCGCACCTCAGCAGCGACAACCGCAAATCCCTTGCCGTACTCGCCTGCCCGGGCCGCTTCGATTGCCGCATTCAGGGCCAGCAGATTGGTTTGGAAGGCAATTTCGTCAATCACCTTGATAATCTGGCTGATATTCTGGCCAGCCTCACTGATTTCCCCCATCGCCTCGACCATAGCCTGCATCTGGCCGTTCCCCTCATCCGCGGTCTGCTTTGCTTCCGAAGAAAGCTTATTGACCGTCGATGCATTCTGGGAACTGCGCTGTGATTGCCCGGCAATCTCATTCATTGACGCACTTACTTCTTCCAGCGAAGCAGCTGATTCGCTGGCCCCTTGAGACAGGGCCTGGCTGCTTTCCGCCACCTGTACACTACCACTGGCGACCTGCTCGCTGCTGATCAGGATTTCCGTCAAAACTTCATTGAGTCGCTCCTTGGTCTCTTTCAATGCATTGCGAATGATATCCTGATCATCCTTGGGCTCAATTTGCACAGTAAAGTCGCCGGCGGCCATGGCCTGCATGGCTCCGACAAAGTCGTTCTGCAGATCATCAGCAAAATTGTTCAGGGCGCGGGCCATCGAACCGAATTCATCACTCCTGCTGCCGAGATCGAGTCGCGCAGCAACCCGGCCACCGCGTAAATCTCTGGCCATGCGGACGGTCTTGTTGAGCGGAATCACTAGGCTCAAAGCAAAATAGGTAAAGATCAGGCCCATCACGACCAGGGTGACGATGAAAATGGTTTTCAGGTCAACTTCCGCCTGCTGGGTTGTTCCCGCCAGGACCTGGCGGACCTCTTCAGCCTGAAGTTCCGCGGTTTCCAGACCGGCAACGACATTCTGCTTGCCGCTCGTCACTTCGGCCATACTCTTGCCGGCCAGCTCCTTGAGATTGAGGGAGATGAAATTATACATGCGCGCCAGGGCGACGGCGATCTCCCCCTGCAGGA
The DNA here is from genome assembly GCA_002869695.1 of Desulfuromonas sp. GTDB lineage: Bacteria > Desulfobacterota > Desulfuromonadia > Desulfuromonadales > Geopsychrobacteraceae > BM509. The sequence goes on from PKUD01000135.1 coordinate 7,826, forward strand.
CCTTGTATTCCTGGCTCCTGGTATCTAGGGCATAGAGTTCCGGCAGTTCGAACTCGATCAGGGCTTCGATGTCGAGAAAATTATTGACTGTAACGTCCGCCAGGGTATTCTGCGTCCCGTCGATCAGGCGCTCAGCCCCCGGCGCCTTGCGGACCAGTTCGGCCTCCTTGGTCAAATCTTGAGATTCCTGAAGAACCTGTTCAGCCGTGATCCCGGTATTGTGTCCGGAGACAATCAGATTCATCAACCGGATCAGGCGTCGGTTAAGGTCGCCAAGAGCAAGTGCCCGGTCCTCGCTTGCCAGAGCCTGCTCGTAGGTTTCGACGATCTGGGAGCGCACTGCCGCTTCTCGTTCAAGGCTCTCACGGGCACTTGAATCGATGTTCAACATGGCCTGATAGCCGACCCATCCCAGCAGTGAAAGACCGAGCAGCCCCATAAGACCGATCAGCCCGACCTTGTAAAATAATCTAAAACGAAAAAAGGGTGTTCTCTGGGATGCCATATACGTCACCTCGATTGCATAATACTAAAACCCCTCCCGATGATGCCGGGCAAAACATTAACGAACATACATTAATGCAATAAATACACCAAGTTTAATGTGGTTTATTTATAAATTCACAAAACCCCTGAAGATAATTATAAACATCTAATAATTATAAGAAAAATACTGAGTGCGAATGCTTTAAATAGACGGGATTTCAGCAAAAGCGCCTCTAATGAACCCTCTAGAGGTATTGCGATCAAGCCATAAAGCGAAATAGCGTGGTGATAATACAACATCAGAACGGGTCTGATGGTTGATTCAGGTCAAAAGAAATAGCGCGCCAGAAGCGGGCGCCGCAGGAAGGGGAAAGAGCTGCGGAGGCGTAAAGAACGAATAAAATATGGGACAAGCGGTTTCAGGCAGGTGCTTCTTCTGGCAAAACGTCCATCAGCAGGTCCAGAATGTGGCAGACCCTGACATCTTCACCGGCATGATTGAGACTGTCCTGCAGCTGCATGATGCAGCCGGGACAATCTGTCGCCACCGTGTCAGCTCCACTAGCAGAGATATGCCCGGCCTTCTTGGCCCCGATTTTTTTACTGGTCTCATAATGGTAAACAGAATAGGTACCACCCAAGCCGCAGCAGCTCCCGGCGGCCTCCATTTCGACATACTCAACCTGCGGCAGGGCCTTGAGAATGGCCCGGGGTTCTCTGGTGATGCCCCGGGTCCGGAGGTGGCAGGGATCGTGATAGGTCACACGGACCTTCTCTGCAGACGCGGGCAATACAGCCAGTCTTTCCGGCAATCCCTGTTCGACCAAAAAGACAAAGATATCCTTTGTCCTCTCCGCCAGGTCAGCATATTCCCCTTCCAGATCCGCATAGATTTTTCCAAGACCGGCATTGCAGGAGGCGCAGGCGGTCACAACAAAGTCGACCGGGCGCGCAGTCAGCGCCTTGAGGTTGCGTGCTGCCAACGCTTCGACAACATCACCTGACCCGGCACTCACGGCGGGCAATCCGCAACACCCTTGCTCGGCCGGAATAATCACGGTAACCCCGATAAATTTCAGCGCCCGCAGCAATGCCTCACCGATGGCCGGGTACATGTAGTTAATTCCGCAACCGGTAAAGAAGGCGACGGTCGGCCGACCAGGCTGCCCTTCGATGACTTCCGGATGCTGCTCGCGAAACGGCTTGGCGGCAATGGGCGGCAGGGTCCGATCGCCGGAAATGAAGGGGGCGGGAAAACGCAGCCTCAGCCCGCTGTCAGCGGGGAGTTTTTTGAACAACAGACTGGACAGCACCCCGCCGGTCTTGGCCAAGGTATTCATCAGCGATGGATTCTTCAACACCGACGTTAAGCCTTTGCCGAAGGTTGAAAGCCCCTTCTTGGCAGCAATTTCGCGGCGGACAGCGGCGACGATCTCTTCAGTCGGAACCTTATTGGGACACTGCGCATAACAGCTGCCACAGAGCAGACATTGGGACATGTCCTCCAGCAACTTCTTCTCAAGATCGATCTCACCATCGAGCAGGGCGCCGGCCAGCGCAACCTTGCCCCGGGCGACCCGGCCCTCGTGCTTTTCGGCACCGAACACGGGACAGTGCGCCCGACAGGCTCCACACTTGACACATTGCTCGATCTCTTCCCGGTATTCTTGAAGTTTCTTCAGTTTCTTCATTTCGCCTTAAACAGGTTTCAGGAAAGTCCTGCAGCCTGGTCCTCCAGAAAAATCTTCCCCGTGTTGAGGATGTTATTCGGATCGAGCGCACGCTTGATGGTTTTCATGTAGGCAATCGCCCCCCCTGAAAGCTCCATCCTCACATAGGGGGCCTTCATCACCCCCACGCCATGCTCACCACTCATGGTGCCGCCGAGTTCGAGGGCTCCCTTGAAGATATCTTCGATGGCGGCATCGGCACGCTTCTGCTGGCCGGGAATCTTGCTGTCAATCATCACATTGACATGGATGTTGCCGTCACCGGCATGGCCGAAATTAACGATCGACACCTGATGCTTTTGCGAGATCGCCTCGACCTTGCGGATCATCTCCGGAACCTTGCTGCGCGGCACACAGATGTCTTCATTGAACTTGTCGGGATTCACCTTGCGCAGTGATGCCGAAACAGACCGCCGGACCTGCCAGAGCGCCTCGCTTTCCTCCGCGGTTTCGGCGATGCGGGTTTCCACCACGCCGAGCGGCTGAACGATTTCAGCAATCCGCGCCGCCTGCTTGCTGATTACATCGGCATCGCCATCGACCTCAATAATCAGCACCGCCTGCGCCTGCTCGGGCAATTCGAGATCGGTGGCCTGGCGAACGCAGTCAATAGTTGCTCCATCCATAAATTCCAGCGTGGTGGGAATAATCTTGCCGCGGATGATATCGGAGACCGCCTGCGCCGCACCATCGATAGAATCGAACAGAACCAGCATGGTCTTCTTCGCCTCCGGGAGCGGCAGCAGCTTGATGATGATCTTGGTGATAATCGCCAGAGTTCCTTCGCTGCCGCACATCAGCTTGGTCAGATCGTAGCCGACCACGCCCTTCATCGTCGCGCCACCGGTGCGGATAATATCACCGGTAGGGGTAACCACTTCCAGGCCGAGGATAAAGTCCTTGGTCACTCCATACTTGACGCAGCGGGGGCCGCCGGCACATTCGGCAACGTTGCCACCCAGGGTGGAGAATTTGAGCGACGCGGGATCGGGGGGATAGAACAGTCCCACCTTTTCCACCGCCTTCTGAAACTGCTCGGTTACCACGCCCGGCTCGACCGTCGCCACCAGGTTGTCCTCGTCGATCTGCAGGATCCGATCGAGGCGGGTCATCGCCAGGACGATCCCCCCCTCGGTGGGCAGGCTGCCACCGGTGAACCCGCTTCCGGCGCCGCGCGGAAAAACCGGAACCCGCTCGGCATTGGCCATCTTCATGATCAGGCTGACCTCTTCGGTATTGCCCGGATGAACCACGACGTCGGGCAGAAACTGCCGCTGGGTGGCATCGTAGGAATAACAGATCAGGTCGGCTTTTTCCGTCGAAACATATTGCTTGCCGACGATTCCCTGCAGAACCTTGATAATGCGCGCATCAAGCATGTAAAATCTTCCCTTCCGACCAGAAACGAACGGAACAAAAACAGGCGAGGCACGAAGACATTCAGCAACCGTCTACGCGCCCCGAACTTTCATTATCTATCAAACGAACCCTGGATGTCCAGACTCAGGATGATGTGACCCGCGGCAGGATGGTTCCGCCATCAGGGATCAGGACCGTCTTCGGTTCATCGGGCAAGCCGGCTTTCGCCATGGCAAGGGCAGCAGACAGATTTGTCGCCTTTTCCATCCCCATGCTGCGGGTCTGCGTCTCGCTCAGTTCGCTGATCAGGATCACCCTGAAACGGCGGGCTTTGGCCAGGGTGGCGTGGGCAGTCTGACCGTTGATCTGGTAATCGGCGCGCAGAGCCGCTTCAAACTCGTCCAGATCCTGATAACGGAACCAGTCGAAAAAGGTCGGATGACCGAACCCGTCTGGACAAGCCGCCAACAGGATCACCGTACCTCCTTCTCGGACTGCATTCACTCCATAGTCGAGGGCCTTGTGCGACTGGATAAAATTGATGTCCTTCGGCTGACCACCGCAGGAGACGATCGCCAGATCCCCCGCCTCAGACAATTCAGCCTGATAGCTCTCACGCACCAGTTCACAGCCTGCCAGATGGGCCTGTTCCAGATCCCCGCAGAAGACCCCGAGCAGCTCCTTCGCCGGAGACAGTACCGTGTTCAGCAGGAAATCCGGCTTGACCATGCGGGCCGCCTGCAGCAGGTTCAAGTGCACCGGGTTACCATCCAGCACCCCGGTCACTGCCCGGGGATGCTTGCCGCCAACCTCCGGCGGGTTGAATACGGCAAAATGGCTGGCCATGCAGGTTTCGCGTGAGGCCACCCCCGGCACCAGCCCCTTGCGTCCGCCGCCGAACCCGGCGAAATAATGAAACCCGACCGTGCCGGTGACAATCACCCGGTCCGCCTCCACCACCCTGCGGTTGATCAGCACGGGGATTCCGGAGTCTGTCGTCCCCAGATCAACCAGCTGATCCGGATCGTCACACTCGTGATCGTAGACCGCAATCCGCCCATAGAGGCTGCCGAGAATCTTGCGATGCTCTCCCCCGGTCTGTTTGCGGTGGATACCCAGGGCGATGATGATTTCGATCGCCCGATCCTCGATCCCGATACGATTCAATTCCTCAACCAGGATCGGCAGATAGTGTTCGCTGCCGGTATAGCGGGTAATATCGGAGGTTACGATCGCCACCCGCTCCCCCGGACGACAGAGCTCAGCGAGCGGCGGCGTTCCAAGGGGGCTGGTGAGCGCCCGGCGAACCAGTGTTTCAGGATCAGCCGGCGGTTCAGTCGTTCTGGTCAGAAGCCGGGCGTTGCCGAGCGGCATCTCCCAGCACTCGGTGCCGTATTTCAGTCTGACAGTTTTCATCATCATTTCCCGATCGAGGTTCGGCTCATGTTACGTTGTTCCGATCTCCAGTTCAAGCGGGGAGAGTCACTGCAAGCGTTCCGGCCACAACCGCTTCAGCACGACTCCGGCGACAAGAATCATCAGCGACACCCCAAGACCCGAGTAGAGCGGAGGGACAGTCTCCAGTCCGAACAGCCCGCAGACAATCACCACCGAGGGAGCCAGACAGATCGACAGAACCCCTGCCCGCGCCGAAGTCCGCTCCGCAAGAAATACGGCAAACAGCAACGGCAGACAGAGGGTTGCGCCGCGCAGCCCCATAGAGAGAAAGCTCCAGTGCATAATCGCCGACCCGAGGTTGAACAGTAACAGGACAAAGGCCAGCAGCACCACGGCCAAGGTCACCATCCGCATCAGTGGCAGGTCATCGGAACTGGCGATCCGATAGCGATCGATGATATCGACCTTGAGCGTCGTCGCCACTCCCAGGGCCAGCCCGGAGGCGGTGCCCACCGCGGCAATCAACAGGGCTGCAAATGCCACCCCGGCAAAAACCGTCGGCAACTGATCTAGTATAAAAGTCGGCAGAGCCAGGGCGCTTTCGAGCTCGGGATTGACCTGGCGCATATAGAGCCCGACCAGTACCCCGAACAGACCGAGCGGTGGTATCAGTGCCGCGCTGAGCAGCGCACCACCCCGGGCGGCAGTGGTATCGCGGGCAGAGAAAACAGCCTGCAGGTAGGTCTGGGTCGAGATCACCCCGACCAGCATCGACACCAGGTCGGAAATTCCCTCGCGCACGCCATAGCCGAACAGGCTGAACCAGGGAGCCGCCGGATAGAATGACCTCAACTCGGCCCAGCCACCGCTCAAGCGATAGGCAAGAATGCCGGCGCTGAACATGGTCAGATAGAGCAGCAGCAGCTTGACCAGCCCCAGCAGACCAGCTCCCTTCATCCCGCCGCTCAAGGTAAACAGCGCCACCAGCCCGGTTGAAATCAGGGCACTCCAGAACAGGGAAAGCTGGAACAGGACCGCCAGAATCGCACCGCAGGCCAGCAGTTGGGCGACGATCTGGACAAACATGCCGAGGGCCGAGAACAGACTTGCCACCACCCGGGCCCGCTCACCATGGTAGCGGGCGATGAACTGGGGAATGGTTTCGACCTGTCCCCGTCGCAGCGGAACGGCGAGAAACAGGCCGAGAAACAGACAGGCCAAACCCGCGCCGAGAGTGAACCACCAGGCAGAGAGCCCGTAGAGAAAGGCGAGTTGAACCGTGCCGATTGTGGATGCGCCGCCGACCAGGGTCCCGGTGATCGCTCCGGAAACGTGCCAGCTGCCGGCCTTGCGGCCGCTCAGGGAGAAGTCCTGGCCACTCCCGGCCCGTGACTTGCCTCCCAGCGCCAGGGCAACCATCACCAGCAGGGTGAGCAGAAACGCCCCGAGAAAAAGGATGTGGTGGCCCATAGTCGAGACGATTGCCCTAAAAAGCCTTGACCATACCGCCATCGACCATGATAGCACTGCCGGTCACATAAGAGCTGGCATCGGAGGCAAGAAAGGCCACCACCCGGGCAAATTCTGCCGGCTCACCGTAGCGCTGCAGTGGAATGTTGCGCAGCGACTCCTGCTGAATCTCCTCGCGGGAGATGCCACGCTTGTCCGCCTTGAGCTGATCGAGATAAGCGGTACGGTCAGTGGAGATCCGTCCAGGGGCCACGGTATTGACCAGGATGTTGAAGGGTGCCAGCTCGTCCGCCAGACTTTTCCCCAGCCCAAGCAGGCCCATACGATAAACATTGGAGAGGATCAGACCGGGAATCGGCTGCTTGATTGAGGATGAAGTCACATTGATGATCCGTCCGCCTCCCTGCTTGAGATCCGGCAGCACGGCCCGGATCATCCGCACATAACTGAGCAGATTCAGTTCGAAAGCGGCCTGCCAGGTTGCATCGTCGTGCGCGTCGAACCCGCCACCGGGGGGACCGCCGGCATTGTTGATCAGGATATCGATCGGACCGAGTCGCTCCCGGGTCGCCTGCACCAGCGCCTGAATATCCTCTGCCCGGGTAATGTCACAGGGCTGGCACTCGACCCGCCCTGTCGCCTGCTGCATGACCTCCCCGCGGGCAGTCTGCAACACCTCGGCATCCCGGCTGGTCAGCATCACATCACAGCCTTCCTGCGCCAGCTGAGCGGCGATCGCCTTGCCCAAACCTTTGCTGGAGGCGACCACCAGGGCGATTTTCCCCTTTAAATGCAAATCCATCGATTTCCTCCTAGGCCGCTACGGCAGAAACCTTCTGCCCCGCCTTCCAGTTCAGTACAAAAACCGCCAGCAGAATAGCCAGTCCGGCAGAATGAATCAACAGTGTTGTCGGCCAGAGTAATGCCGCGGCCGCCCCTAGAACCAGCAGCCGCAACAGCGGATTGAGTTGCGTTTCCATGAAACCCTGCAGAGCTGCGGTAAAAGCGTAAAGCCCGAACAGGGCAAAGAAGAAAATCTGGAAGACCTCACCCCAGCTCCCACCGATAAAAGGAGTATAGGCAAAAAGCAACGGAACGATATAAAGACCCTTGGCGACTTTCCACGACTGGAATCCGGTCGCCATCGGTTTGGTCCCGGCAATCGCGGCACCGGTAAAGGCCGCCAGTGCCACTGGCGGGGTAACGTTCGAATCCTGACTCAGCCAGAAGACGATCAAGTGCGCCGAGAGCAGGGCATAGGTCAGGGTCTGTTCACTCAGGACCGCCTCTCGAATGGTGCTTGCCAGGTCGATCGGAATCGCGTCGACGATCGCCCGGGCAGCCTCTACGGTCATCGGAGTGCCGATCTCGGCCATCTTGTCGGGGGCCGCCATCATGAAAATCGCCTTGGCCATCTCGGGAATCTGTCCATTCACCAGCGCGTCAATCAGCATCCCGTCGGCGATCAAGCCATGCAAGGCCGGGGCGGAGAGGGTCCCAAGAACGATATAGGCTGCAGTGACCGGCAGACCCATGCCGAGGACCAGCGAAGCCAGCGCAATCAGGGCGATAGCGATCACCAGACTGCTACCCGCCCATTCGGTAATCATCAGCGAGAAGGTGTTCCCAATCCCTGCGGTGGCGATGACGTTGACGATCAACCCCACCGCACAGAGCAGGATCGCGGTCATCACCATATTCTTGGCGCCCATCGCCAGCGCTTCAATTATCGCCTTCGGTCCCATCTTGTTGGGACTGATCCAGGACGCAACGACAACTGAAACAATACTGATACCTGCCGCGTAGGTCGGTGTAAAACCGTAAATCAACAATGCGATCAACACCCCGATCGGCAGCAGGAAGACAATCCCGCCCTTCTTGATCACCTCAAGCGCTGAAACCTTCTCGTCGTCCAGCGCCGTGACGAAATTACGCTTGGCCTCGATGCGGACAAAGAAAGCCACGGTCGCAAAATAGAGGATCGCCGGCAGGATGCTGACCAGCACGATGGTGTTATAGGAGATCTGGGTATAGGTGGCCATGACAAAGGCACCGGCACCCATGATCGGCGGCATCAGCTGCCCACCTGTGGATGCCGCAGCCTCGGTTCCGGCTGCAAATTTTGCCGGGAACCCGGCCCGTTTCATCAGCGGGATGGTGATAACGCCTGTGGATGCAGTATTTGCCACCGCCGACCCGGAGATCGTCCCCATCAGTCCCGAGGCCATAACCGCCACTAATCCGGGCCCGCCGACCAAGCGACCGGCCACGGCGCGAGCCAGGTCGATAACAAACTCCCCGGCACCGGAACGCAGCAGAAAAGCCCCGAACAGGATGAACATGAAGACATAGGTCGAGGAGATCCGGGCGATGGTTCCGAACAGGGCATCGTCCCCATAAACACTACGGAACAGGATCGTCTCTGCGCTCAACCCGGAAAACTTGAACACCCCGCCGATATGCGCACCCCACCAGCCAACGTAGGTCAGGGCAATAATGATCAGCACCGGAATAAACCACCCGGCCACCCGGCGGGTAAATTCCAGGGCACAGAGGATCAGAATAATACCAGCCACCCATTCGGACGTGACCAGTCGCACTCCTCGCTCGTAGATGGCGTCTTCCATCGAGATCAGATAGATCGCCGAACCCGCAGCCAATAAGCCCAGGGCAACATCGAGTAGTCTCCAGGTGAACGAAGCATCCCTCCGTAACGGGTAAACGAATGCTGCGATCAGGGCGAAGCCGGCAAAGTGGAGAGCATTCTGCCAGAGTGACGGCAGTACCGCCAATACGTTGAACCAGATGTGCATCAGGGAAACAGTCACCCCGAGGATCAGTAAAATCTTAGACTGTTGTTCCTGGTTATCTGTTTCTGCAGCCAACATAATCTTATTTTCTCCGCTTAAATACAGACATGGCCGCCCCGGAGGAGCGGCCATGTGTCAGGCGTGTATTACTTTGCAGTCAAATGGGCAGGTATCTGGATTCCGACTTCCTGATAATATTTTGCAGCGCCGGGATGCAGCGGCATAGGCAGCCCGGAAATTGCTTTTTCCACAGCCATAACCTTGGTGGCACCATGAATAGCATTGAGAAACGGGAGATTTTCGTAGATCGCTTTGGTGATCAGGTAAACCGCATCTTCGTCAACATCGGCGCGCACGCCAAGGAAATTGGGCTGGGCGATGGTGTTGATATCCTTGGCCTGGCCAGGATAAGTGTCGGCCGGAATGACATACCGAGTCCAGAGACCGAGTCCGCCGTCAGCTTGCTTCAGCTGCTCATCGGTAAAGTCTAGAATGACCATATCGTCACCGAGATTGGCGGCTGCCTTGGTGACCGCACTTGCGGGCACACCGGCCGGAATACCGAAACCGGAAATCTGACCATTCTGAAGGGCATCCGCCGAAGGACCATAGCCGCCGTAAGTCAGTTTGTAATCCTTGTTGATGTCGACTCCCAGATTGCCGAGGATGACAGCGTTAGAGCCAATGGTCCCTGAGTTCTTCTTCCCCATAGCCATTGCTTCGCCCTTCATCGCGACCAGATCAGCCGCGGTCCCTGTCTTGGCAAATTTTTTCAGGACTGCATAATGCTCGACGTTCTGCCAGAGCATGCTGACCGAACGCAGGTTTTTTTGCGGCCCTTCAGACTTGATCGGGCCGGTACCGTTCCAGGCATAGGAGCCGAACAGACCCTGAAGAATGGCAAACTGGACTTCGTTGTCCCGCAGCAGCTTGATGTTCTCACCGGAGCCGGCCGAATTGATTGCCGACATACCGATCTTCTGCTTGGGCTGCAGTTTGACCTTGACCAGAGTCGAGAGCGCAACGCCAACAGGATAGTAGGTTCCACCTGTCGATGCAGTCGCCATCAGATAGTTGCGAGCCTCGGGTGCTGCCAAAGCGTTGGTGGACACCGAACCAAGGACCATAGCCATTGCCGCAACGATAAATGAGACTTGCCAGAACCGCTTCATCATTTTTTTCCTCCTCATGTTTATTTGTTTGCTATCCCGAATTGGGCAACATCCCCTTTTTGTCTTCCTGCCATTACTTAAGGCAAGGGGTGTGCCAGAGTTAATTGTAGCGGGAAAATACTGTTTTTCTCACCCCGGGAGGATATTTTCGGCATTTTTTTGCTGATTCCGGAAGGCCAGTCGGCATAATTTTGCCGAAACGTAGATCAAGTGTAGTCCTTTCTTTCAAGCCCGTGACGGGTCATTTTTTCATTCAGGGTACGGCGTGGCAGGTTGAGCTCTTCCATCACCGACTGGACATCACCCTTATGCCGCAGCAGCGATTGCTCGAGCAGGCAGCGCTCATAGCGACGCAGTTGATCCTGTAACGTCTGATCCTCCTGGACCGGATCCGGTTGCCCGGGAACGCCAAGGATCGAGGGCAACCGCTGAGGCTCCGGTAGCGACGAGAGAACAAACCGTTCCGCGATATTCTTCAGTTCGCGGACGTTACCCGGCCAGTCGTGCCCGATCAGCAGCCCGGCATCGCGATGTTGCAGCGGCACCGCCGGACGGCTGTAAGTGACAGCGGCCTGGGCGATGAAATAATCGAACAGCAGCAGGATATCTTCCCCGCGCTCGCGCAGCGGAGGCACCCTCAGTTCAACCACATTGATCCGGTAGTAGAGGTCTTCGCGGAAACGTCCCGCGGCACACTCATCTAGCAGAATTTTGTTGGTCGCACTGATCATGCGCACGTCAAGGGGTTGCGCTTCGTTGCTGCCGATCCTCATCACTTCGCGTTCCTGCAACACCCGCAAAACCTTGACCTGCATCGGCAGAGGCATCGAGCCGATTTCATCGAGGAACAGGGTGCCACTCTGGGCATATTCAAAGCGCCCGATCCGTCTTCTGTCTGCGCCGGTGAAAGATCCCCGTTCATGACCGAACAGCTCACTTTCGAACATGTTCTCCGGCACCGCTCCACAGTTTACCGCCACATAGCGGCCTTTTTCCCGGCTGCTGAAATTATGCAGGCAGCGGGCGACGACCTCTTTACCGGTTCCGGTCTCGCCCTGGATCAGTACCGGCGCATCGGTATCGGCAACATCGAGAATCTCCTCGCGCAGGCGGCGTACCCCCGGGCTGTTGCCGATCAGCTGCTGCTCAATGCCGGCCGAACCCGCCAGTCGGCGCCGCAGATCGCGGTTTTCCATCACCAGCCGACGCTTCTCACAGGCCCGCTGGATCACATCGAGCAGACGCTCCGGTTCGTATGGCTTTTCGATAAAATCGTAAGCCCCCTTGCGCATCGCCTCCACCGCCATCTGCACATCGCCGTGTGCGGTGACCAGCACCACCGGCAGATCACGGTCAAGGTCATTCAGGTGATGAAGAAAGGTCATGCCGTCCATTTTCGGCATCCTGACATCGGAGACCACGACCCCCTCGAGATCGGCACCGATCCTCTCCAGGGCCAGAGGCGCTTCGGCAAACATCTGCACCTGATAACCGGCCAACTCAAGCCATTGCCCGGTCGCCGCCCGCATATCCGCATCGTCATCAACCAGATAAACGTTTCCCCACTTCTCGGTCATTCCTCTGCCCCTATTTTGTCAGTCTTTGCCAGCGGCAGCCGGACAATGAAGCTGGCCCCGCCCTGTTGATTGTTAATCGCCCGGATCGTGCCACCGAGATCGGTCACAATCCGGTAAGAGATCGACAGCCCCAGTCCCAGCCCTTTGCCAACCTCCTTAGTGGTAAAAAACGGGTTGAAGAGCTCATCGAAATACTGCTCTTCGATTCCCGGGCCACTGTCAGTAATCGCAATCTCAGCCATCTCCTCAGCGGACGTCAAGCTGATCAGCAAACTGCGCTTAGTCACCTCGCGCATGGCATCCACACCGTTGCGGATGAGGTTGACCAGGACCTGCTCGATCCGCCCCCGGTCGCCACTGATGAGGACCGGCTGCCGCGATAACGTTTTCTCCAGTTCAACCCCCACTTCACCGAGCAAGGCAGCTGTCATCGACAGCGCTCCATCCAGACAGGTCTGCAACTCCACCCGCTCATTCTGGCGTGGCGTCTTATGAGCGAAAATCTTCAACTGGGCGGTAATCGCCGCCATATGATCAGTGATTCTGGTCACCTCGGAAAAAGTATCATGGGCCTTTTCCTGCTGACCGCGGTCGAGCAATAAACGGCCGCTGGCGGCATAGGTTCGCATGGCAGCAATTGGCTGATTCAGCTCGTGCACTATCCCGGCCGCCATCTGGCCCAAAGCAGCCAGCTTACTGGTCTGCACCAACTCCGCCTGCGCGTCGCGCAGAGCCTGTTCCGTGCGGTAATGCTCCTCAATCTCCTCCTGCAGGCGCAGATTGATCTCCTTGGTCGCCTCGGCCTCCCGCGCCTTGAGCCGGGACGCCTGCTTCTGACGCCGCTCGCGCAGATACATGCCAAGTGCCAGGATCAGCAGCGCCGAAGCAGTGCTGATCGCAGCGACAGCCTGTACACGTTCCTGCACCGGCGCCAGAGGCGCAACATGAAAAATCTTCCAGTCAAACCCATTCAGAGTTCTGGACAACATCAGGTAGTCCACGCCATCGGCGCGAACGATCCGCTGATCCGCGCTGATCTCCCTGGTCGTCTGTAGCGGAGAAAGCGGCAGGGGCTGATCCCCATACTGGCGAGCGGCATCGATTTTTTCCCGCTGCTCAGCGGTCAAGGGCGCCAGGGTGGTGTATTTCCATTCCTTGCGGCTGGATAGAAAAAGGATTCCGTCATCATCGCTGACCAGAACCGTCTCACCCCCTTCATGCCAATCATCCTGCAGAGGGGTCAGATCGACCTTGACCACCACAATACCCAGAAACTGACCGAGGCGACTGACCGGCTGCGACATGAAATACCCGGGCCGACCGGTGGTCGCGCCGATGGCGAAGAAACGGCCCGGATCTCCGGCCCGCGCGTCAGTAAAATAGGGTCTGTAACCATAGTTATGTCCAACGTAACTGAGTGAGTCCTGCCAGTTGCTCGATGCCAGGGTATCTCCCATGGCATCCATGACATACAGGGCTTCCGAACCGGCCCAGCGGTTCAAGGATTCAAGATCCAGGTTCAACTGTTCGACATTATCGCCGTGGGTCAGCACCCGCTCCACCCCGTCGTTGCGCGCCAGCACATAGGGGAGATAAACCAGTCGGTTCAGGGCCCCGTTCAGTGTTCCGGAATAAAGGGTCAACCGCTCCCGGCCGGTTTCGGCAAGGGCTGCCATCTCGCTTTCGTGAACCCAGCGGGTCACCTGCCAGATGACTGTCACCGCGACAGATATGCCGATCAGGAGAATCCACCCGGAGGTCATTTTTTTTGCAAACCGTCTCATCTACACTGTTCCTGTTGAGCTGAGAGTGTAAAGTTATGCTGAGCCACGGATATTCTATTAGCAAATAGACTGCCATCTCTTATAAAAATCATCTTTTTTTCTGTACCCATCAATTTAACGGTCAATCGATCCTGTATTCAAGCATCTCACCCAGATATAGTTGCACTCAAGCAACCAGCGATCATCCCGCGCGACGGATCTCCTTGCAGCCTCATACTCGGCTGTGATAAGAAGTACGATTATTTTTACATTGCACCAATACCTTCTTGCTGGAGGGAGATGACTCATGAATCTCGAAATTCTGCCGATTACCAATCCTAAACCAAAAATCGAAGACGAAGCCCAGCTGACATTCGGCAAGTCATTTACCGACCGCATGTTTGTTATGCAATATAACACCGGTCAGGGATGGCATTCGGCGCGCATTCAACCTTATGCCCCGTTCACTCTCGATCCGGCAGCCATGGTTCTCCACTACTCCCAGGAAATCTTCGAGGGGCTCAAGGCTTTCCGTCGACCCGACGGCAAGGTCGCGCTGTTTCGTCCGGGCGACAATGTCGCCCGTTTTAACAGCAGTGCTCGCCGGATGTGCATGCCGGAGGTCGATGAAAAATTCTTTCTTGATGCGCTGCTCGAATTGATCCGCCTGGAATCGGACTGGGTTCCCAAGAGCGAAGGGACCAGCCTTTACATCCGGCCCACCATGATTGCCACCGAGCCAATGCTCGGTGTCCGCCCGGCAGACCAGTATCTCTGCTACATCATTCTCTGCCCGGTCGGCGCCTACTACAAAGGGGGTATCGCCCCAGTCAAGATCTGGATTTCCGATCATTACGTGCGGGCCACCGAAGGGGGCACCGGTGAAGCCAAAACCGGCGGCAATTATGCGGCAAGCCTCTACGCCGCCAAGGAAGCTGCGGAAAACGGCTACGATCAGGTCCTCTGGCTCGACGCCAAAGAGAAAAAATACGTCGAAGAGGTCGGCAGCATGAACATGGTTTTTCTTTACGATGGCAAGATCGTCACCTCGCCGCTGCGTGGTACTGTGCTCGACGGGATTACCCGCCGCTCGGTGCTGACCCTGTGCAAAGAGATGGGCTACGAAATCGAGGAGCGGGCCCTGTCGGTCGATGAAGTGATGGAAGGGGTGGAAACCGGTCGCCTCAGGGAAGCCTTCGGCACCGGAACAGCCGTCGTCATCTCGCCGGTCGGCACTTTCTGTTACAAAGGAAACTGTGTCAGCTTCGGCAACGAGGAGCCGGGCGAGTTGACTATGAAGCTGTATAAAACCCTGACCGATATCCAGTATGGCCGTCAGGCCGACCCGCATAGCTGGGTCACGATGCTTTAAGCGAACCAACAATCAGATCGAAAAGAGCCGGCCGAACGTTCTCGGGCGGCTCTTTTATCTAGCGTCAGCTCCTGAGCAAAACCTTGGGTCTTCCTTGCATAATCTACCCTTTACAGGGCTTGCCGGAGCCATCTAGACTACTCAGTGAGGGCCGTTATCGGCATTCCTCCCTCACTGATCAGCGTTGGCTAGTCGGCGGAGTTGCCGGCTCGGGCGTGCGGAACCGCACCCTGATATTGATCCTCTCGGTATTTTTTATGCTCCTTGCCTTTGGTAGTGCACATTAATCTACAAACTCGAAGACAAGCAGTTTGAGTCCTAGCGACCACTCGAATGGAGAAATCCAGAATGACTCTTATCTTCCGAATCGCTTCGCTTACGAGCCTGTTGCTGCTCCTGGCGGCAACGGCCTTTTCAGCAAAAGCAGATATTCAGATTCTTGATGATTTCAATGCAGGGCTGAACCCGAACTGGAAAACAAAAAAGTTCAACGGCCAGACGCTGTACAGAGTCGTTGCCCAGGAAGGTGAAAAGGTGTTGATGGCTCAAAGCGAGGCAACGGCTTCAGCACTGATCCTGGAAAAACATTACGATCTACGCGACTACCCGATTCTCTCCTGGCGCTGGAAAATAACCAGCATCCATCCCGGGGGGGATGGACGGACCAAAGCCGGCGATGATTATGCTGCCCGGATCTACGTCGTTTTTCCGCACTGGTTCACCCCGATGACGCGCAGCATCAATTACATCTGGGCCAACAAATTGCCAAAGGGAAAGCATATACCCAGTCCCTATACCGGAAATTCGATCATGGTTGCGGCGCAAAGCGGTCCTGACAAGATTGGTCAGTGGGTCACGGAACAGCACAATGTGTGGGAGGACTATCGCAGAATTTTCGGCGAAGATCCGCCCCCGGTTGGGGCGATCGCCATTATGACCGATAGCGACGATACCGGTGGCAGCGCCCTCGCCTGGTACGATGACATCCGCATTAAAAAAGAGCGACAGGATTAACTTACGGGCGTTAAATCATTCACTTCCGCATAGCGGAAACAATCGACAAGATGATCGTTGACCATCCCCACCGCCTGCATATAGGCATAGCAGATTGTCTCACCGACGAAGGTGAAGCCGCGTCTCTTCAGATCCTTGCTCATCGCCACCGATTCCGGGGTGCTCGCCGGGACATCGGACAATTGCTCCCAGCAGTTGACGATGGGCCTGCCACCGACGAATGCCCAGATGTAACTGTCAAAGCTGCCATATTCCTGCTGCACCTTCAGAAACCTTTGGGCATTGGTGATCGCTGCGTTAACCTTGAGCCGGTTGCGGATGATACCTGCATTCAGCAGCAGTTCCTGAATGTTCACTGCTGAATAGTTTGCGACCTTTACCGGGTCGAACCCGTCAAATGCTCGCCGATAGTTATCCCGTTTATTAAGGATCGTCGACCAGCTCAGCCCTGCCTGCGCTCCTTCCAGGATCAGAAACTCGAACAGGAGCCGATCATCATGCACTGGGACCCCCCATTCCCGGTCATGATATTGCCGGTAAAGCTCGGTTGATTCTGCCCATGCACATCGTTTCATATTATTTCTCCCCTTAAATAGGGACGCTTCCTTATTTCTCTATTTTTCGGGCTCTATGACCAGCGGAGTCGTCGCCAAATTGCCCCATTCCCCCATCGAGGCATCGTAGAGCCGGTGGCCAGAATAGCCGAGCAGGTCCAGCACCAGGTTGCCAATCGTCGCCCGGTTCCCGGACTGGCAGTAGGTGACAATGGTCTTTCCCCGGGAGAGCCCAAGCCTGCTCAACATGGCCTCGAGTTCGGCCACCGGTTTGAAATAACGCGCTCCGCCTTCGCATGGCGCCTCACACAGCAATTCGGACCAGTCCAGGTTCAGGGCGCCGGGGATATGCCCCTGCCGGAGATTCTCAGTCCGCTCGCGGCCGCTGAACTCTGCGGGTCGCCGCGTATCCCAGAGCTGGATCTGCGGATCCTGATATACCTGCAGTAATTCCTCCAGACCGATCAGCAGCGAAGACTGGCAGGTCATATCAATGTCACTGCCAGAGATCGGGGCTTCCACCCGGCTGGACACCGGCAGATCCTGTTCGATCCAGCCACGCCAACTGCCATCCAGGATACTGACATTGGTCAGACCGTAGTAGCAACAGACCCAGCGGAAACGGGCGGCAAAAAGTCCGAAATAATCATCGTAAACAATGTAGTGCCGATCGCTGCTCAACCCGAGGTGATGACAGAGGGCGGAAAATTCATCGACAGCCATCACATGCTGGGTGCGCTGTCCCGCGTCATCGAAACGCTTCAGGTAGGGATGGACAGGGACATGACAGGCCCCGGGGATGTGCGCCTTGAAATAGGAATCCTGCAGCCAGGCGTTCTCTATGATCTGGACTGAGGGATTTTCGAGGTTGTCATGAAGCCACTGAGGGCCGACCAGCGGAGGAATCTGCATTGCAAAACCTGACGAAAAGGGAAAGAGATGCGGACCTGTTCCCATCTTAAGCCCCCCTTCGGCCAATGCCAATAGCATTCAGCACATCTTGGCAAATCATGTCACTCCCTACGGCATTTCACGGAAGATAAACGTTATTTGCTCCCCTCTTTCACCCTCCTGAGTTCTCTGTTTGCCCTCCCCGAACCGGCTGTTGACAAGCTATTTAAGAGGGTACCAGAAAATATTCCCATGAAAATCCTTTAAAGGGCATGAAAAATGCTATAACCCAACAATATTATTGTCACTAATTAACAGGAGGCTTCCATGTTAAGAACGCTCAGACTGCTTTTTTCAACCCTGCTGATTACCGCACTCACTGTCAGCGTCGCCAGCACAGCAGCCCTGGCTGCCGAAAAGAAAAAGCCGGTTAAGCAGGACCCGGCCCTAGCTATCACATTGCAAGAAGTCGAGGCGCTGGTAGCCAAAGGCACTGAGGAAGGGAACTACCAACTGATCGACGCCCGCCCGGAAATCAAGTTCAACGCCGGCCACATCCCAACGTCCATCAACATTCCCAAGCCTCTGCTGCCCCAGAATCTCGACACATTGGCCAAGGACAAGATGCTGATCTTCTATTGTGGTGGCACCGCCTGCAAGCTGAGCCCGCAATCGGCAGAAATCGCCATGCAGAACGGCTTTACCAGCGTCAAGGTTTTCTACGAGGGCATGCCGGCCTGGATCAAGGGGGGCAATTACAAGATCGTGGAGCTTGACTACGTGAAGAAGAAGGTCATGGAAGGGGGCCAGGAACCGTTCCTGTTGATCGATGCGCGCCCGCTGCTCAAGTATCAGAAAGCGTTCATCCCGGGAGCCATGTCTCTTCCAGAAGCCGAGTTTGACCTTAAAAAAGGGATGCTTCCTGCTGACAAATCGACTCCCCTGGCCTTTTACTGCGGGGGTTACAAATGCAATCTGAGTCACAAGTCCGCCAAGTCCGCCCTGGCGCTCGGATATACCGACGTTGCGGCTTTTTCCGCGGGCGAACCGGTGTGGCGTGATGCAGGCCTGCCCCTCTGGGGGAACGAATCAAGTGGCGTCATCGCCAAGGCCAAAAAGGAAGGCCTTCCGGAGACCATCACCGCGGAAGAATTCACCAGGCTGGCCGCCAACGGAACAATCCAGATCGTAGATGTCCGTGACCCGGAAGATTACGCCAAAGGGCATATCCCCGGCTCGATAAATGTCTTTGACGAAGATTTCATCTTCAAGCAGCAGGAAGCAATCGCCAAACTGGCAACAGATCGTCGGATCGTGCTGGTCTGCACCACCGGCGCACGCAGTGGCAGCAGCTACTACGCGATTCTCGATGCTCCTGATTTCCCAAACAAGGGGCAGGTTCAATATCTCGACGCCGAAGTCAGCTACATGGCCGACGGAAGTTTCGTCTTCGCCCAAAAGTAGCAAGACAGAACAGGGCAAGAAAAATGGCTGTTCCCAATGGGAACAGCCATTTTTCATAAAACGAGCGATCAGATGGAAATCTCATCCGGAAAATCGTCCGGGGAGAACCAGTCATTGTCGATAAAATCCGAATCCGTGATCTGGGTCAGTTTTCGCTTCATAAACTTCCCTTCGGCTGAAGCGGCCAACGTGCCATCCGGCAGGTAAAGCTCCCCCGTCCCTTCAAATAAGCGACCGCGATCCTTGGTAATCCGGCCGACAGCCTTCAGCTCCACTCCGTACGGGACCGGTTTTTTATATTTCACGTTCAACTCGACGGTCACACCGAACGTACTCTGGTCATGAAAGATCATAATCGCCCGACCAATGGTTTCGTCAAGAATCGTCGCCGCGATGCCCCCGTGGGTCACATTCGGGTAGCTCTGGTGGAATTTCTGCGGGGAAAAAACCGCGATGACTTCGTTCTGCTCGGTTTCGTGAAAGCGGGTTTTGAGTCCGTAGTCGTTTTCAACCCCGCAGACCATGCAGTCACGGGAGATGTTCTGGGTTGATTTGATTTTGTGATTCATGTCAGTAAATGCCTCTTCATAAATATTGAGAAAAACCTTTTAGGATCGGCGGGTCGGGACCCGCCGGTCTTGACTCTATGCATTTTCATCCCTGCCAAGCGCAGCAAAATCGATCAGTAACGCACTGGCAATAAACGTGTCCAGCTCCAGCTGGCGCCGCCCGAACACCCCTTCGGAAAACTCACCCAGCAGGTCGAACTCCCTGGCGAACGTCTCGCGAAACGGATGACGTAACCCTGCCATCGTCAAGGGATCAGCCTGCTTGAAGTTGAGCGTGCAATACTCGTCAGAAAAAGACTCGCCAGAGCAGTCGATGTTGGGCAGACCGTGCAGCCGGCAGGTCATCGG
>PKUD01000218.1 GCA_002869695.1 Desulfuromonas sp.
CACCCCTCGGCCTGGAATCGGTGCAACGATACGAATCGAGACCGCCTGCAGGGCCATCGCCAGGTCATCGGAGAGGTTAGCCACCTTGTTCACCTTGACTCCGGCTGCCGGGGCAAATTCGTACATGGTGACGACCGGGCCGGGCTTGACCTCAACCACTTCACCCTCGACACCGAAATCGAGCAGTTTCTTCTCCAGCAGGCGGGCAGCCATGGTCAGACTGTCGCGATCGATCGGTCTGGCCGGCTCGCCATCGTGGTCGAGCAGTGAATGCGATGGATGGTGATAGGTCCCGCTCGGTTCCAGAAAGGAGAACGCCTCCTGGTTTTCCTCAGGCTCCTGCTTGGTCTTTTTGTTGGTTTTCTTTTTCGGTGTGGGGAGCGCTTTCGGTTCCGGAGCGAGGATGATCGGGGCTCTGACCTCAGGGTCGCGTTGCTCTCGGACCTTTTGAGTCCGCGCCTGTTTCTGCTCGCGGCGTAACTCCATCCTGCGGCCGGCGCGATCGGCCAGGCCATCGAGGAACAACACCAGGGAGAACCGGGTCGAGAGGATGAGCGATACCAGAAAGAAGACCCCGAGAATCAGTGCGGCGCCGCTGAGATTGAGATAGTTGGCAAGCAGGCGAACCAGAATCCGGCCACTGGCACCGCCCGCTTCATTGATGCTGCTGCCGAAGAGGGTAATTTTGTCCAGTTTCAGCGCAAGCAGACCGGCCAGGGAAACCTGAAGAACCAGAAAGGCGCCCAGTCGTTGCGGCCGGAAGTGGACCTCGCGGAACTTGAGCCGGCGCCATGCCAAGTGCAGGCAGCCGAGCGGGAACATCAGTGCGGTTATACCGTAAATCTGATACAGCAGATCGGCCAGGTGGGCACCGAGAATTCCGCCGAAGTTATTGACCGTACTCGGGTTCAGATTGTTATTGAAAGAGGGATCATTGTTGCTGAAGGTCGTCAGGCAGAGCAGCAGCAAAATACCGCAAGCCAGCCAGATCAGGCCAAAGATCTCCTTGCGCATTCGATTTTCGGTCGGAATTTCCGGGGCTTTTTCACTCATGGCAGAGTCTCGATACGGATCAGGTTAGCAGACTGTAAAGTATGATAGCACTGCCGACCAGCAGGCAGTAAAGAGCAAACACATGCAGGCGGCGTTTACGAACCACGGCCAGCAGGAAACGGATTGCCAGCAACCCGCTGACAAAGGCAACCAGGCTGCCGACAGCGTATGCCGGCAGGTCGGCCGCATTAACCTGGTGCAGGTCGCGTAATGAGAGCAGTGTCGCCCCTCCCACTGCCGGGAGGGCCAGCAGGAAAGAAAAGCGGGCCGCTGTTTCTCCGTCGATGCCCCGCAGCAACAGGCAGGCGATGGTTGACCCGGAGCGGGATATGCCGGGGATAATGGCCGCTCCCTGGGTGATGCCGACCAGCAGGGTGTCGGTGATTGTCATCTGTGCTTCACTGCGGCCATTACGGCGGATCCGGCTGGCGAGCAGCAGCAGGGTGGCGGTGACCAGCAGCATCGCTCCAATGACCGGTAGATTTTCGAACAGTCCGGTAAAGAAATCCTTGCCGGTCAAGCCGATGATCGCAGTCGGTATAGAGCCGATAATCAGCAGGTTGAGGATGTGTCGATCGGTCGCGGCTTTTTCATCCTTGCGAAAGTAAGCAGTGAGGAGTTGTCCCACTTCGCGCCGGAAGAAGAGCAGGACTGCCGCCATGGTCGCCGCATGCAGCAGGACATCGAAGAGCAGTCCGGGCTGTTCAAACCCAGGCAGGAAATGCTGGGTGATTGCCAGGTGTCCCGATGAAGAGACCGGCAGGAACTCGGTCAGCCCCTGGACCAGTCCGAGAATAATGGCGTAAAAATAACTCATAAAAATCCATTTCGCAGTTTGATCTTTGCGGGCTGAGATTAAAACAGTCACCCACGAACATGCAATCGCAAACTGCGGTTAAAGTTCCAGGATGACCGGCAGGATCAACGGCCTGCGGGCAATGTGCCGGTTGAACAGGCGGCGCAGGGCCTTGCGGCATTCAACCCGCAGTTCCTCCCAGTCGGTCATGGCACTGATGCTGTGTTCACCAATCAGGTTGCGGATCGTCTGTCGCGCTTCTTCCAGGAGTGGTTCTGTGTCCAGACCGTCTTCGGGGACGAACCCTCGGGTAAAAATTTCCGGTCCGTGAACGATGTTGCCGGAGGACTGGTTGATCGCCAGCATCAGGATGACCAGGCCGTGGTTGGCCAGGTGGCGGCGGTCTCGCAGTTCCATGGAGCCGACATCGCCAACGCCTTTACCGTCAACAAATATTCTGCCGGTTTCGACCCGCTCTTCCCGGTTCGCGCCGCTATCATCCAACAGAAGCGGCTGTCCGTTCTCCAGGACGATGACGTTTTCCCGGGGCATGCCCAACTCGCAGGCCAGTTGGGCATGTTTGACCAGGTGGCGGTATTCACCGTGGACGGGCACAAAATAACGGGGACGGACCAGGTTGTGAACCAGTTTCAGCTCTTCGCGACTGGCATGGCCGGAAACATGGATCTCGCTGGTCTTTTCATATATGACCTCGGCGCCCCGGCGATAGAGGTTGTTGATCAGGTCGGAAATCGACTTTTCGTTCCCGGGAATAAATTTCGAGGAGAGGATCACCGTATCGCCCTCTTCCAGTTCGATCTGCTTGTGGTCACCGAGGGCGATGCGCATCAGTGCGCTGAGAGGTTCACCCTGACTGCCGGTGGTCAAAATCAGGATTTCCTCCGGGGGGAGGTCGCGCATCTGCCGCAGGTCAATCAGCTGTTCGTCGGCAATCTTCAGGTAACCGAGTTGTCTCGCCACGTCGATGTTGGAGACCATGCTGCGGCCGTTGACCAGAATCTTGCGGTTGCTTGCCGCTGCGGCATCGGCGACCTGTTGAATCCGGTGGATGTTGGACGAGAAGGTGGCGACAACGACCCGGCGAGGACAGTGCGGCACCAGTTCGTGAAAGGCTTTGCCGACAGTCCGTTCCGAGAGGGTGTAGCCCTGATTCTCGACATTGGTCGAATCGGCCAGCAGCAGCAGGACCCCCTCCTCTCCATATTCAGCCAGGCGGGCCAGGTCGGTCTGCTCTCAATCAACCGGGGTCTGGTCGATTTTGAAATCGCCGGTGTGAATGACCAGCCCGGCAGGGGTGCGGATGGCCAACCCGATCCCGTCGACAATCGAGTGAGCAACCCGGAACGGTTCGACCTCGAACATGTCGAGTTTCACCGGCTGGCGTGGTTTGACGCAGTGGGTGGAAACCCGTTCCTCCAGGTTGTGCTCTTTCAATTTGTTGTGCAAAAGTCCCAGGGTCAGGGCAGTGCCGTAGATCTGCGGGCAGCCGAGCTTTTCCCAGAGGAAGGGGATCGCACCAATATGGTCTTCATGGCCGTGGGTCAGAAACAGGCCGGCGATGTCGTCCGTTCTGTGCTCCAGAGCGCTGATGTCGGGCAGAACCAGATCCACTCCCAGCATATAGGCCTCGGGAAACATCAAACCGCAGTCGATCAGCAGGATTTTTCCACCGCATTCCACGGCGGTCATGTTCATGCCGATTTCACCAAGCCCACCCAGGGCGAACAGGCGGAATTGGTTCTGTTCCTGGCTGGTCATAGGGGATTCTCCTCCTTGATAAGACTGGACATTGAAGCGTGAATTTTTGTCATCAGCCCGTCCAGATTTTTGCTGGGCAATCCAGCCGTTTCGACTGGCGGCAGAATATCAATGTCGATCTGGCCCGAGCGGATTGAGGTGCGGCCACGGGGCAGCAGAGCATAGCTGCCATTGATGACCACTGGCACGAGTGGTGCCTGGGCCTTCAGGGCAATCATGAAGCCACCTTTTTTGAATGACTGCAGCCGACCGTCATTGGTCCTGGTCCCCTCGGGAAACACGATTACCGAGGTGCCGCTCTCGATCCGCTGCGCTGCCGCAATCATACTCCGCATCGATTTGCGCCGGTCCGAGCGGTCGATGGCGATATACCCGCAGCGGCGCATGGCCATGCCGAACAGGGGAATATCAAACAGTTCCTGCTTGGCCATCCAGCGGAACTGGATCGGCAGGCTGGCGTACAGGGCAAGGATATCGAAATGGCTCTGGTGGTTGGCAATGTAGACCGCCGAACGGTCTCGCGGGATAGATTCGGCCCCGTTGACTTTGACCCGGATGCCTGCCAGGAGGAGACAGCCCCTGGCCCAGAGAATGCCGCAGTTGTGCAGGTAGTCGGGGCTGATAAAGGAAAAAGGAACCCCCAGCAGGATGACCAGGACAGTCCAGGGGTAGGCGCAACAATGGAATAGCAGGGTGCGAAATAACAAGAGTGTCTCCGGGTGAATTTAAGCCTGCTATTTTACTGGAAATTTGTTGTTTTGGTCAATGTTTTTCAGGTTTTTGCGGGCAAGATTTAGGGGGAATTTAGGTTTACTCAGCAGAGCAGATCGGCTAAGTTTACAGACTCTTTCAACAGACAGTCTGCGGGCGGTGTTCGGCCCGTTCTTATTATTACCAGGACAGGAGGTGTTCATGTCGGTTAACAAGGTTATTCTGGTCGGGAACTTAGGTAAGGATCCGGAACTTCGCTATACTCCCTCCGGGGCGGCGGTCGCCACCTTTTCCCTGGCAACAACCGAGCGCTATAAGGATCGTGATGGCAACCGGCAGGAAAAGACCGAATGGCATAATGTTGTTGCATGGCGTCAGCTGGCGGAGATCTGTGGCAAATACCTGCATAAAGGGAAGCAGATTTATATCGAGGGCCGCATCCAGACGCGCAGCTACGACGACCGAGACGGCAACAAGCGTTACATCACCGAAATCGTTGCCGATCAGATGCAGATGCTCGGTCGTGCCGGCGATGAAGGTGGCAGCAGCAGCTACGGAGGCCATAGCGGCGGACAGCCCCAGCAGTCGGGATCCGGAAAGCAGTCCTATGAGAGTGGCTCTCAGCAGGGAGATTATTCTCAGGAACCGCCAGTCAACATGGATGACGAGATTCCCTTCTAAAGACATGCACGACTAAACATAGAACAAAAGAGAGCCGTCAACCCCGGGGTTGACGGCTCTCTTTTGTTGCTCAGTGACAAGCGGAATCGTCGCTCTGTTTCCTCCCGCCACATTCTAGCCCAGCAGTTTAGCAAGCTCCTCCGAGCTCGCAACCTTGCCGACGATGAGGACCTTGCCGTCGACAGCCAGTCCCGGGGTGGTCATGACGCCGAAGCTCATGATCTGGTTGAGATCGGTGACCTTCTCCAACTGGTAATCGAGCTTGAGACTGTCAGCGGCCTGTCTGGCGTTGTCGGCGAGCTTTTCACATTTGGCACAGCCGGTGCCGAGGATCTGGATTTTTTTCATACTGATTCTCCTTCGCTTAGAAAAATGTTCCGTAAAGCAGTCCGCTGATTGTCGCCATGATGACGACCAGCAGGACGAAGACGGCGGTTTTTTTTGTTCCCATAACACTGCGGATCACCAGCATGTTTGGCAGCGATAATGCCGGGCCGGCGAGTAGCAGCGCCAGAGCTGGCCCCTTACCCATCCCGGCACCGAGCAGGCCCTGCAGGATCGGTACCTCGGTCAGGGTGGCAAAATACATGAAGGCGCCAAATATCGAGGCGAACAGATTGGCAAACAACGAGTTGCCACCCACCAGCGAAGTGATCCAGCTCGAAGGAATCAGGCCTTCCTGACCCGGCCGACCGAGCAGGACCCCGGCAATCAATACGCCGATCAGCAGTAGCGGCAAGATCTTTTTGGCAAAGTCCCAGCTTTCCTCAAACCACTGGCCCATCTCGCCGTCGCGGGTTGTCTTCAGGTTGCTGAGCAGCGCAAGACCGATGACGCCGAAGGTGAAAGCAAGCTCAGGGTGTTGCGGCAGGCTGAAGGCGATCAACACTGCCGGCAGACCGGCGAGAATGATACGCACAAAGCCAAGCCGGAACCAGGTCGCGAGCATCAGTGCCAGAGCCGCGGCAAATCCCCCGGTGATCCACCATTTTGCCTGGTAGAGCGCGTGCCAGAGTCCGGTCTGTTGATCGGTGCTGCCCCAGTTGGCAAACACCAGAATCCCGATCATCGCGGCAAAGTAGAGCGCGGTCTGCCACAGCGGCCGGGTTTCGTCCTCGGTACCCGGCAGCGGAGCCATCGCCGCTTTTTCCGCTTCTTCATGACGGAAGAAGAAATGCATCAACAGGCCGATGACCACCGCAAAGATTATCGCGCCCAGAGCGCGGGCCATCCCCATCTCCGGGCCGAGAATCCGGGCGGTCAGGACGATGGCCAGGATATTGATCGCCGGTCCGGAGTAGAGGAACGCGCAGGCCGGGCCGAGCCCTGCGCCCATCCGGTAGATACCGGCGAATAGGGGCAGGATGGTGCATGAGCAGACGGCAAGGATGGTGCCGGAGACCGAAGCGACGCCGTAAGCGAGCAGTTTTTTTGCGTTGGGACCGAGGTATTTCATCACCGCGGCCTGGCTGACGAACACCGCCACCGCTCCGGCGATGAAGAAGGCAGGAACCAGGCAGAGCAGCACATGTTCGCGGGCGTACCACTTGGTCAGGTGCAGGGCTTCCATGACCGCGCCCTGTACCCGTGCACTTTCCACCGGCAGAAAAAAACAACCGGTAAAGATCAGGATGATCCAGGTCAGGGGTTTCCATTCGGTTTTCCAGTTCAAACCACTCTCCTCACGGTCGCTGCCGCCGGCTGTTGCAGCGGGACGGATTTCATCTGCCGACCAGTGAAAGGGTTGCCGCATGATCTCGCGCCTGTGATTGCAGGACGGTCTCGACGCAGCCAAAGAAATTGAGAATACAGGGCACGCGCAGCTGATAAAAGACCTGGTTGCCCCGTTTCTGATCGGCGACGATTCCCGCCTGTTTCAGCACCGAAAGGTGCTTGGAGACGGTCGAAACGTCGCTGCCGATCATTTCGGTCAGGTCGCAGACGCACCGTTCGCCAGCCTCCAGAACTTCGAGAATGAACAGTCTGCTGGGGTGAGCCATCGCTTTTAATACCTTGGCGCGGGCGTCAAGGGCCGGTTTGCGTTGTTGATACATGGGGCCTCCTTTTTGTTTATTTGGCAATATAGCCAAATAAACAAAAAGATCAAGTTATTTGATTACACTTGTCCTGGTGCATTTCTGTTATCACGAACGGTCGGTTTTGCCGGAAACGTTACAGGCTGCCGTTCGCAGTCTAGTTTTTTCGCCAGGAGGTAGCCAGGATGAGTCCTTTGTGAAATATATTTGGAAAAATTAATTAACACTTGACCGCTTGTGCTCATGTGAGATAGATTTATTGGTAGCGTATAATAATTATTTGTGTAATCTGTATTCTTTAAAAAGAAACGTTTAGCCCTAGGTCCACTGGAAGATCAAGTTGTCGATGATATGGAAATATATGCGGTGACCCGTTGTCTTGCTGGCAGCACCGTTGCTGCTGTTATGGTCCGTTCTGCCGTGCTGACGCAAACCTGGTCTCAGATGATTATTGATGGGGACAGTTAAGAGTAAAGTAGCTGTTTTTATTATTATGCCTTCTAATCGAAAGAAATTTTGACAGATAAAACAAAAAAGGTTATATATTTCGGAAATGTCGCATAACTTATCGTGATTTTGTCGATGGGATGCTGTGCTGCAGCAGCCATGAAGGCGAAACTACTGGCACTGAATTGCATTGGAATTAAAATGGCGCAGAAGAAAAAAATCCTGATAGTTGACGACGAATTTTTTTTCCGAACGATCCTTAACGAAGGGCTCAAGGACCGCTACGATGTCATTGAGGCGTGCAATGGCGAGGAGGGCGTCGCTAAGGCGCTCGAGCATCAGCCCGACCTGATCATCATGGATGTGGAGATGCCGGTGATGAACGGCCTTGATGCCTGCAGGGCGATCAAGGAGAAACCGGAAACACGAAAAATTCCGGTGGTCATGTTCACCTCGCTGAGCAGAAGGGACGAACTGATCAATGGCTTGAATGCCGGTGCAGACGACTACGTGACCAAGCCGAT